>JBDKUE010000138.1:0-16776 GCA_039679855.1 Syntrophomonas sp. | reverse complement strand
CAAGCCAGCTCACTTAGAATACGGGATCAAACCCTTCTTAATATAAAAAGCCCCTCATCCATATGGGACGAGAAGCTTAACACTCCCGCGGTACCACCCATTTTGCCGAAAGGCCCGCTTATACTAGGATACAGGTTAATCCGATATCCCCTCCCTTGTAACGGTGGGAGCTCCGCCACGACCTACTTGCTAATGTTTCAGCCGGGTACTCCGAAGTGAACTTCACCACGCTTCCTGTGTAGAGATGCTTACAGCCCGTGGCATCCCCTCTCTGAACAATTCCCCGCAGCTACTTTACTTCTTCATCGCCTGTGATGATATGAATATAAGTTATTATAGCATGCTGTTTTAAAAACTGTAAAGGTAGCCTTAATTAAAATCTTAAAAAAGGATTGTTTTTACGTTCAAAACCCACCGTGGTTTCGGGGCCGTGCCCGGGGTAGCATACCACATTGTCGTCGTAGCACAGAATACGATCACGGATGTTTTCGATCAACTGCTTATAAGAGCCGCCCGGAAAATCGGTTCTTCCGATCGAACCATAGAAGAGCGTATCCCCCACAAACATTATGTCCCCGGTTTTAAGGCAGATTCCTCCCTGGCTGTGGCCTGGAGTATGGATAACTTCCAATTCTACGGTATTGCCAATCTTTATAACATCGCCGTCTTTAAGGAGTTGGTCGGCCGGAGGGCTGGTGACCTTGCTGCCCATGAGAAAAGAGAAATTGGAGACAGCGTTGACAAGCATTTTGGAGTCTGCTTCATGTATCAGAATTTTGGCGCCGGTGGCGTCTTTTATAGCCCGGTTGGCTCCAATATGATCGATATGACCATGGGTGTTGATGATGTAAACGGCTTTGAGATCATCGTCTTCCAACAATTTCAATATGGCGCGGGGATTTCCACCCGGATCTATGACCGCCACCTCGCGGGTTTCCTCGCACCCTACTATGTAGCAGTTGACCGCCATCGCACTGATTTCTAGACCTTTTAGGATCACTACGCCAAACCTCCTCACAAATATTCCTTTTACGCTGCCTCTAAATTATGAAAACACCAACTTAAAGTGCTAAAAAAGCCTTTCACTGTCCAGCAGAATTGTGCAGGGCCCTTCATTGTCTATGCTGACTTTCATTTCCGCTCCAAAAACACCTGTCTTGACAGCTACTCCCAGCCCCTGTAAGTATTCTACGCAATAATTGAAGATTGGCAACGCTTTTTCTGGCCATTCAGCTTCAGTAAAGCTGGGCCGGCGTCCTTTTCGGGCATCACCGTATAGAGTAAACTGGCTGACCAGTAAAACCTCATTGTCCTCCTCCAACAAAGAGCGGTTCATCTTGCCCTCTTCGTCTTCAAATATCCTCAAGTTGACCAGCTTGTCCATCATATAAGCCCCGTCTTTTTCGGTATCGCCCCTTTTAATACCCAGCAATACCGTCAAACCGAATCCTATGCGGGCTTTGATCTCGCCCGCCACCGCCAATTCAGCCCTGGTGCTGCGCTGTACTACCGCTCTCATGTCATTCTCCCCTGGCCTCTCCGGGCAATACACGCCGAACTTCAATTACGTCTTTCACCTTTTGTATGCGGTGTATTACTGCCTGGAGGCGTCCCAAATCATTGATCTCCAATTTAAAATTCATCAAGGCCAGATTATTCTTGGTAGCCCGGGAATAAACTGAATTTATCTGCACCCGGGCGTCGGCGATCTCATTCAATACGTCGGTAGTCAAACGAGGCCGGTCAAAGGCACTGACTTCCAACTCCACATTGTAGACCCCTGATGCATCAGCCCATTCAACTTCCAAAACTCGGTCCTTTTCCATCCGCAGATAATGTATCATATTGGGGCAGTCCCGCCGGTGCACCGAAACTCCGCGCCCCCTGGTTATATATCCCAAAACGTCATCTCCCGGCAAGGGATTGCAGCAGTGGGCCAGGCGAATCGCCACGTCATCCACCCCGCGGACCCGAAGGGCAGTGGTCTCTTTGGACCTGGGCAGAGCGGATGGCGGAGTAAGTGGAACTTTAAACATATCCTCCACCGGTGCCTGTTGGAAAAAGATCTCTTTCTGCTTGTTGATTACCTGGGTGGCAGTAACCGCTCCGTCGCCCACCGCTGCCAAAAGGTCGTCGACCGTGAGGTGGCTGAAGCGTTTGGCTACTTCCAACAACCGGTCCTCTTTGAAGAACTCCTTGGTGGAAAGACTCTTCTTCTTCAATTCCCGCTCCAGCAGATCGTGCCCCTTGACCAGGTTCATCTGGCGCTTTTCACGGTTAAACCACTGTCTGATTTTGCTTTTGGCAGAGGATGTCTTTACAAAATCCATCCATCCGAAAGTAGGGCCGGGCGAGTTTTTAGAGGTCATTACTTCAACGATGTCACCATTTTCGAGCGGGTAATCCAGGGGCACTATCCGTCCGTTTACCTTGGCCCCCGAGCACTTGTGCCCTACCTCGGTATGCACCCGGTAAGCGAAGTCCACCGGACAGGCCCCTTTGGGCAGCTCGATAACCGCACCTTTGGGAGTGAATACGAAAACCGTGTCGTCAAACAGGTCAATTTTAAGGGATTCCATAAATTCACGGGTATCTTTGATTTCCTGCTGCCATTCCAGGATCTGCCTGAGCCAGGATAATTTTTCATCAAACTTGCGATCTTTGGGATTTACCCCTTCTTTATAACGCCAATGGGCGGCAATTCCGGAATCGGCGATACGGTGCATTTCAAAGGTGCGAATCTGAACTTCAAAGGGCTCTCCGCCCTTTCCGATCAATGTGGTGTGCAGGGACTGATACATGTTGGGCTTGGGCGTAGCTATGTAGTCTTTAAAACGCCCTGGCAGCGGTTTCCACATGGTGTGGATTATACCCAAAACCCCGTAGCATTCCCTTACGTCGTTTACCAGCACCCGGATGGCGATTTTGTCGTATATTTCATCGATATCTTTGTTCTGTTTAATCATTTTTTTATATATGCTGTAGATGTTTTTGGGGCGCCCCTCGATATCGGCTTCGATTCCTATCTGCCTCAATCCATTTCTTATCTGTTCAATCAGATCATGGACATAGTCTTCCCTTTCCCGCCGCTTGGCCTTGAGCCGCCGGGCTATCTCATAGTACATTTCCGGATCCAGATAGGCAAAAGCCAGGTCCTCAAGCTCCCACTTGAATCTAAAAATCCCCAGGCGGTGGGCCAGGGGAGCAAATATTTCCATAGTCTCCAGAGCTATTTCTTTTTGTTTGCGTTCAGGCTGAAAATTGAGGGTACGCATGTTGTGCAGGCGGTCGGCCAATTTTATAAGTATAACCCGAATGTCTTTGGCCATAGCCAAAAACATCTTTCTCAGGTTTTCCGCTTGAGCCTCTTCTCGGGATTTGAAGTCGATGCGGCTCAGTTTGGTTACTCCGTCAACCAGGCTGGCGATCTCTTCCCCGAATTCACCCAATATATTAGTATAGCTGGCATCGGTGTCCTCAACCACATCATGCAGCAGAGCCGCACATATGGAAGGTACGTCCATCTCTATCTCAGTTAAAATCAGAGCAACTTCTACCGGATGAATTATATAAGGTTCTCCAGAAAACCTTTTCTGGCCGGTATGGGCGGCAAGCGCGTATTCATAGGCGCGTTTAATCAAGCCGGCATCAGCTGTAGGATCATATTTTTTTATCCTGTCAATAATCATCTGTGAGCTCATCTATATCACCAGTCCAGGGCTGATTTGACATCTTCTTCGAAGTTGGTCAGGGCGGCTTTTTCCGCCTGACCCTCCATATAAAATGAAGAATCAGAAAGGTTTCCAGGCAGAATATCCCGTTCGATCAGCTTTATTGCAATAATACTACCCTTTTTCTGGACTTGGCACAAGCCTAGCTCCTCAAGTATACGCAAGGCTGATGTAAATTCTACATTGCCCATCCTCCTGCCAATCTTCTCTGCGTACTTGCGGCATAAATAAGTAGTTTCCCCCTTAAGTTCGGATGCAGAAGCATTTTGCAGCTGCCCCCCGACCGATTCTATGACTGCCTCCTGCGGATAAAGAGAATTCAAAAAGGAGTGGTTGGCATCAAGAGCAGCGGTCGAGAAAAGCACCTTACCGGTCGCATTGTTGCTATTATCAAGATAATCAAGTAATATTGAAGCTTCCATAATGCTGAAGGGAGCGTCTGCAAACCATACCTGCTGCGCCCTCCAGAACTTTTGTAGACCCCTGATGCACCCGCCATCGGAAATCATCAGTCCGCCCTTTCCTGAAAAGAAGCTGCGCTGAACAGCCCTTCGTTCCCGGTCGTCCTTTATCCCTGCTTCTCGCACAATCCCCGGAACGGACTCGATCCAGGCGGTCAGGGTAGCCGGTCGGTTAATATACACCAGGTTATGACCTTCTCCGGAATATTTAAAATTGCCGCCAACCCATTCTGTACTTTTTGGCCCCCAACTGATTAAATCCTCATCTCCAGATCCCCGATCGGGTGAAAAGCCAAAACGCCAGGAACGCTGTGGGGCTTTAGGCCACCATCCTTGCTTTTGCGCAAAATCAAAAAAGGCCTGAGTTGTAAGGATAATACACCCCGTTTCCTTTAATGCCCCCCTCACATCAACCTGCCGTACTGTCTTGTCAGGCCGGGCATATATCTCTATAAGTCTACGTTGCGGAAAGTAAGCCTGCAGCCAGGGCCGTCCCCGCTTCAAAACTCGCGGAGTAGGGAAAATCAGATAAACCATTCCGCCCTCACCGAGCACCTGCCCCATGTCCACCAGCATCTTATAAACGGGTTCATCTATTTGATGTTCCTTACCGTCCCCGGTTATGCTGTGCTTGATGTCAAGAATCCTCATTTGAATTTGTTCCCGCCCACGAAACCGGTTGATTTCCAGGCTTCCGGCCAGGTCCAAAAGGTATGCGCATTGGCTTAAGTCCATATACTGTGATCCGTTAAAAGCGATACATTCCAGCTCATGGCCTTGAAGCCGGCACTTGAAATGCTCATTTTGTTTTCCCATCAACCCGGTTTTTCCCATTTCGATGCCCCGCAGAGCAAAAAGCGGGCGGGGATTTCCGATGCCAAACGGCTTCAACAGCTCCAATTCCTTGACCAGAGTATGGTCTATACTGGCTGGTTCAAGATCGCTGTCTATTTCAATTATATGATCTCTCAATTCCGGATTCTCCCGATAGCTATGTGCAACCCAGGCCAGCAAGGCTTCTTTAAAAGGCGTAAATTGCTCCAATTCGATATTCAATCCGGCAGCCATACTGTGCCCACCGAAACGAAGCAAGAAATCACGGTTGGCACCCAGAGCCTCAAATATGTTTAACCCCGGAATACTCCTGGCTGAACCTCGACCATGCCGGCCTTCCCATCCCACCATAACCACCGGTTTATGGAAACGTTCACATAAACGTGACGCGGTAATGCCGAGAACGCCATGATGCCAATCCTGGGCAGCCAGGACAATGGCCGGATCGTCAGCCTGACAGTTGGCATCGATCATAGCCGCAGCCTCGTTTAAAATGGAATCTTCAATGGTCTTTCTTTCCTGGTTAAGGCTGCCAAGTGCAGCAGCCAGTTGGTCTGCCCGGCTCCGGTCGGAAGTGGTCAGGAGTTCAACCCCCATCCGGGCATTGGCCAGACGACCAGCCGCATTTAAGCGGGGAGCCAGAACGAATCCCAGGTGCCAGGAATCCAGGGCAGCATCTTTGAGGCCGCTTTCCGCCAGCAAAGCCTTTATCCCGGCAGATTGGCTTTTTCCCAGGCTTTTTAGTCCTTCCCTTACCAGAATGCGGTTGTCCCCTAGCAGAGGGACGATATCGGCCACGGTAGCCAAGGCAGCCAGGCCCAGACACTCCTCGTGAAGTTCCGGAGCGAACCGTTCCAAATCCAGAGCCCGGGCCAGATAAAAGGCAACCCCGGCTCCGCAGAGCTGGCTGCTGTGTGGTCCCGAACCCAGCTTGGGATTGATGACTGCTGCGCAATCCGGAAGCCGGCTTCCTGGATTATGGTGGTCGCTCACTATAACGTCCATTCCCCTGGAAGCAGCCAGTTCTACTTCATCCAGCGAGTTGATCCCGCAGTCAACGCTTAGCAACAGCTTTATTCCTTGGGCTGCCAGCTCCTCAACAGCCCCGGCATTGAGTCCATATCCCTCTTGAAAACGGTCCGGTATATAATAGTCAGCCCTGCAGCCCAGGGCCTTAAGACAGTTCAGCATTATAACAACTGAACAAATACCGTCTACATCATAATCTCCAAATACTACAACTGGTTCCTGGCTGTAGGCAGCCCGCTGTAAACGTTCAACCGCTGGTTCCATACCTGATAAAGTCCAGGGCGAGTCGAGGTCTTCCCATCCCCCTGCTAGGAAACGGCGGGCCTCAGCAACGCTGTCTATTCCCCGTTTTACCAGTAATCCCGCCAGAACCGGTGATATTCCCAGTTCCTTGCTCAATACCCGGGTTTGGCTGTCAGAAGCCCGGTTGACTATCCATACTTTGTTCTGATCCATATATCTTCCCTTAATCCCAGTTATAATTATATTGAGAATAGCAGAAAAAGCCGGTATATCCAAGTATTTGTATGGCCACCAAACCATAATCACTTCACCCGGTGCCCTGACAAATAAGCAGTAGTGTAAAATATTAATAAAACCTTGGGAGGCTAGCAGATATGGAAGATCCGCGTATAGCACGTTTAAACGAACTGGCTAAAAAGAAAAAAGAGGAAGGCTTAACCGATCAGGAATTTATAGAGCAGCATGAACTGTACGCCTGGTACATGGAACAGGTCAAAAAGAACCTGGTGTGCCAGATGGAAGAAATGGGTTTCAAGAAGAAAGGCGAGTAGAGCACTTTAAAGGAGCACTGCCATTATTATCCTGCTTATTAATCCCCTACTTATCATATAAATGTATCTGGGTAAAAACATTTTTAAGGGGTGAAAATAATGGGCAGGATAAGGCATGTTTTTCCGGGGGGAAACACCAGCCAGGGATTCTTCTCTTTTTATGAGTATATGGTTAAAGAAAGCGTCAAACGCAAAATGATTCTAAAAGGGGGGCCCGGAGTCGGCAAATCGACCTTTATGAAGAAAGTTGGTCAATACTTTGCCGATAAAGGAATCGATGTGGAATATCACTGGTGTTCTTCAGATAATGATTCCCTAGATGGCGTAGTTATCGGACGCCACGAAATATGTCTCCTGGATGGTACTGCCCCGCATATCATAGATCCACGCTTCCCAGGAGCAGTTGACGAGATCATAAATATCGGACAATTCTGGACCAGGGAGCGTATAAATGAGCACCGCGGCGAAATAGTCGCTTTGAGCTCAAGCATCGGCAGCTGCTTTTCCCGGGCTTACCTCAGACTAAACGAAGCCTGGTTGGGGTATCAGGAATGGAGCTCTTTTATCAGCGATGGCAAAGATGCCGCCGCTGCCAACCGTAATGTCGGCGCTCTGGCTGAAGATTTTTTGCGCGGTTCATCACTTAGTCACGACGCCCCTCGCCACCTCTTCGCAGCCGCCATAACACCACAGGGAGTGGTAAATCATATAGAAAGCCTGATCGATAATAATTATTCCTTTTTCGGCGCCAAGGGGAGTCCGGGCAGCGGCATCAAAGACCTGTTCAGGCATACCGCCTACCTAATCGAACTAAATCGCACCAATGCGGAAATCTACCATAACCCCCTCGTACCCCAAGAGATTGACTGTATTGTTCTCCCTGAGCAAAAAACGGTGATGATTGACATGTCCTCGAATATTGTGGATTATGAGCGCAGTCTGCCCCAGATCAAATTCAAACGCTGGCTGGATTTTGATCAGTTTGCCAATTTGGGTGGTATAGATTCAGTAGACGAGCACATTGAATCTTCGGAAAAACGCCTGCAGGAAAACATATCCGCAGCAGTTGTCTATATTAAAGAAGCCAAAAAGCGTCATGACCTCCTGGAAACTTACTATATACCGGCAATGGACTTTTCCAGTATGGACAGCTACCGGGAAAGCCTGCAAAGGGAGCTGTTAAAATATCTAAATTAAAACACTCCTTGACAATAAAAAGGCGGCATTTGGCAACCATTCCTCTCGCCGCCGCTTAGTTAATCGGTGCGGAAACTGTATCGCTTTTCGCCCCAGAGCTTGCACCCGCTATAATGAACGCATATGGTATTTATGGTATCTACAGGTTTTAATTCCATCAACTTTCCAAACTGTGCATGGAAAATGAAGCTTTTAGAATAAATAGGCCTTGACCATTTCACCCATTTTTATACCCTGCTGTTCATAAGGAATGTGTATAAAGGCATCAGCTCTGGCCAGTATAGACATCAAACCCGATTTGCCAAAGATGGGCTGAGCCATCCACGACGCCCCTTCGGACCTCAGGCTGACCGGCACAAAATCGTCCCGTCCGGGTTGGGATGATATATTTTCAGAGCACAGGGCGGTTACGAAATCAAATTTTTTTCGGGCCAGGAGCGGCATCAGAAGTACATGAAAGACCATCAATGCAGACACCGGATGACCGGGCAGTCCCACTACCAGTTGCTCTCCCATGGCAACTCCCAGAGACGGTTTTCCCGGTTTAACAGCAATTCCATGAAACAACAGCCGGGCCCGGGGTGAAGAAAGAAGAACATCGATAGTGACGTCCTTTACCCCCACCGAGCTTCCCCCGGACATGATAAGTAAATCGTTTTCCCTCAAGGCCTGTTCAATTGCCATTTTGAGGCTGTTGTAATCATCTTTTACGATGGGATAGGTCCGGGGTAGGTTGCCGCTTTGCTGCACAGCTGCCGCCAGGCACAGGGAGTTTACATCACGTACCTCACCGATTAAAGGCTTCTGACTCACCGGTACTATCTCATCCCCACTGGATATTATCCCCACCCGGTAGGGCTGATTAACTGGAACATCATTAAATCCCAATGAAGCCAGCATACCAATATCCTGGGCACGCAGTCTCTTCCCACTCTGATACAGTACCTGGCTCACCGCAATATCTTCGCCCAATTGCATAACATTTTCCCAGCCCGCTACCGGCCGGTAAACAAGCACGGTGTCTTCTCCCATTTTTTCTGTGTATTCGATCATGACTACCGCATCGGCTCCCCGGGGCAGCATCCCACCTGTTGGAATCCAGACACATTGTCCGGGTTCAATGGCAAAATCCGCCGCCTGCCCCATGATAACCTCCCCTACCAGGGTGAAAAAGGCCGGCAGGGATTCGCTGCAGCCAAAGCTCTCCCGGGCTTTGATAGCGTATCCATCTACGGTTGAACGGCTGAAAGCCGGCAGCGGCTCGGGGCTCATAATTTCTACGGCCAGCGTTCTTTCGTAAGCCAGAGCCAGAGGAACTACTTCCTGGCGGGCCGGCGGAATAATATCCTTAATAAGTTCTCTGGCTTGTTGGTAATTTACCACCTTAAAGAATTCTTTCATGGCTCCCCCTTTACCGGGATAAATGGTTAACAGTCACATCGGTTCCATAACTTACTGTGGTTTATTACGCCTCAAATCGGATTTTTTATATTATACTGGATGCGAACTCAAGTTCAAAGCTCCTGGTTTTGCTACAATTATATACTTGAGATACAATAAGGGGAGAGTGTATTGGCTGGATTAGGAGTATTAAAACTGCATGAAAAGAAATATTTATATCGAAAACAAACCGCTGGAGGAAGCTCGGGAACTGTTTACCAGCAGGTTGGAGGACTGCGGTTATTTTAAACCGAAAGCTGAAGAGATCTCGACTCTTCAGGCCTACAACCGGATCAGCGCTTCGGCTATTTACGCCAGGCGTTCCGCTCCCCACTATGTTGCCTCGGCTATGGACGGCATAGCTGTTGCAGCCATTGAAACGGAATCAGCCAATGACTTAAACCCGCTTACCCTGTCGTCTGACCAGTATTTGGAGGTAGATACCGGCGACTATGTCCCTCCTCAATTTGACTCGGTTATCATGATTGAAGACGTAAACCTTAGTGAGGGTGGGGCGAGGATCATCAAACCGGCTGTGCCCTGGCAGCATATAAGATCTATTGGCGAAGACCTGGTTGCCCAGGATATGATTGTCTCCAGCGGGTTTAAGCTGGGTCCATACGAAATTGCTTCTTTACTCACTGCCGCGGTTGAGCAGGTTTCGGTGGTAAAAAAACCTTTAGTTTATGTTATTCCAACCGGAAGTGAACTGGTGGAACGCGGCAGCCAGGACATGGCCCCGGGTGAAATCGTGGAGTCCAACAGCTACATGCTGGCCGGTCTGGCCTGTGAGTGGGGCGCGGATGTAATCCGCCATGACATAGTGCCGGACGACCCCGCACTGCTGACCGAGGCTCTCCGGGAAGCAGTGTCCCAGGCGGACCTGGTTGTAATGTGCTCCGGTTCCTCAGCCGGCCGCGAGGATTACACGGCTGAGCTAATCGAACAAATGGGTGAACTGCTGGTGCATGGCCTGGCAATGCGTCCCGGAAAGCCTGCTATACTGGGTATTATTGAAGGTAAACCGGTTATAGGAGTGCCCGGTTATCCGATATCTGCCCAGCTGGTTTTTAACCTGTTTGCCCGGCCTCTCCTATACAGGAAGCAGGGCATTCAAGCACCGGAGCCGGAAGCGGTAGAAGCGCGAATGGCCAGAAAAATAGCCTCCCATATGGGAGTAGATGAATTTATATATGTCAACTTGGCCCGGATTCAAGATAAGTACGTTGCTTATCCTTTGAACCGGGGAGCCGGAATAACTACCAGTCTGGTAAAAGCCGATGGAATAGCCCTGATTCCCAGAGGGCAGGAAGGCTGCCAGGCCGGGGAAATCTACCCGGTTAGACTGATGCGCTCCAGGGGAATTATTGATAAAAACATTGTTGCTATAGGAAGCCATGATCTATCTATTGACTTTTTAGCCGATTTGCTGGCCAGAAATCATTCTCTGCGCTTGATATCGGCCAATGTTGGAAGCATGGGCGGTTTAATGGCTCTGATGCGCGGTGAGGTGCACTTCGCCGGGATTCACCTGCTGGACCCCGCTACGGGCGAATACAACCTGAATTATCTGGAACGGCATATGTCCGGGAGAGCCTGGCTGCTGGTTAACCTGGCTATCCGCGAACAGGGCCTGATAGTCAAAAAAGGGAATCCCCTTGGCATTAAAGGGCTGGCTGACTTAACCCGAAAAGGCGTACGGTATATTAATAGACAAAAGGGTTCGGGAACCCGCATCCTTTTAGACTATCTGCTGGGTCAGAATAGAATTACAAGCAACGAAATCAATGGCTATAATCGAGAAGAATACACCCATCTGGCGGTGGCCGCATCCGTCAAAAACAACGCCTGCGATACAGGCCTGGGTATTTACGCCAGCGCCCGGGCTATGAATCTCGATTTTATACCAATAGCCGAGGAAATGTATGATATGTGCATCCTGCCGGAAGTCATAGGAGCTGAACGGCTGGAATATTTACTGGAGATAATCCGTGGTTCCGAACTGGGAATGCTGCTGCAAAAGGCGGGGGGTTATAGGCTTAAACTTACCGGTCAGGTAAGGGCTGCAAATAAGCTATAGATGTTGATTATTTGTTATATAAAGTTCTAGAATATTAATGTTAATGGCGTTTCGACGCAGGATTATTCATGCCAATGTCGAATTGCTTAAGAATCTATGGCCTGAATGCGAAGTAATTCTGCCATATTTAATGAAGAGAAAGGAGTGATGTGGAACCTTTTTCGAGACTTGCCTCCATAATGGCATTAACGTGGACAAGTACAGTATTTTTTTACTGGGTTTGTAAAGGAAGCAAGAAATCTAACGAAAAAGGGAAAACAGGAGCAGTAAATAGAGTCAACAAATTTCATAGGGGAAAGGAGAGTCGACGTTATGGAGGTTACCCGACGGCAATTCCTCAAGGTAACCGGAGCTGCTGCGGCTAGTTTTGGCCTCATGGATTTAGGCTTTGATATGAAAGCCACCGCTGCGGCAGTTAAGGGACTGCGCATCAAGGATGTTACGCCGACACCGACTGTATGTCCTTATTGCGCTTCGGGATGCGGCCTGGTAGTTTACGCTGAAAAGAAGGACGGCAAATTTGTTAAACTGCTGAGCGTCGTAGGAGACCCCGACAATCCGATTAATGAAGGGTGTGCCTGCCCCAAGGGAGCCGCGATGTTCAATCTGCGGGAAATATATGATGAAAAAGGGGAACAGGTAATAAACCCAAAGAGAGTACCCAAGCCTCTGTACCGGGCAGCCGGATCAGAGAAGTGGGAAGAAAAAGAATGGGACTGGATTTTAGACGAAGTTGCCAAGAGAGTTAAAGACACCCGTGACAAAAGCTTTGTCCACAAGGAAAAGATAAAGCTGGCCGATGGAAGCGAACAGGAAATCATCGTAAACCGCACTGAGAAAATCGCTTCAGTTGGTGGTTCTGGCTTGGATAACGAAGAAGCTTATATTTTATCCAAAATGATGCGCTCCCTGGGTGTGGTCTATCTGGAAACCCAGGCCCGTATCTGACACTCCGCTACGGTGGCAGGTTTGTCACCCGCATTTGGTCGTGGGGTTATGACCAACCACATGATCGACCTTAAAAACACTAACTGTGCTCTGATCATGGGCAGCAACATGGCTGAGAATCACCCTATCGGTATGAAATGGCTGACCAAGGCTCGCCTGGATCCCAAGCGTAAAGCCAAGATCATCCATGTCGATCCGCGCTATACCAGAACTTCAGCTGTGGCTGATCTTTACTGTCCAATTCGCTCCGGGACGGACATCGCTTTCCTGGGTGGAATGATCAAGTATATTATTGACAACAATCTTTACCATAAAGATTATGTGGTCAATTACACCAACGCAGCTTACTTGATCAGGGACGATTTTAGTTTCACAGATGGTCTCTTCTCCGGATATGACGAGGCCAAGAGAGCCTATAAGACTGATAGTTGGAATTACCAGTATGATGCCGCTGGCAAGATCATGGAGGATCCAACCCTGCAGAACCCGCGCTGCGTCTTCCAGCTCATGAAGAAGCACTACGAGCGCTATGACATCGATACGGTATGCAACATCACTGGATCCCCCAAAGGAAAATACCTGGAAGTTCTAAAAACTTTCTGTGCCACCGGTGCTCCGGATAAAACCGGCTGCATCAATTATGCTATGGGTATAACCCAGCATACGGTAGGAAGCCAGAACGTAAAATCCTTTGCTATTGTTCAACTCCTGCTCGGCAATATAGGAAGACCTGGCGGCGGCATCAATGCACTGCGCGGTGAAAACAACGTGCAGGGAGCTACTGACATGGCCTTGCTGTTCCAGTATCTGCCGGGCTATATCGATTCGCCTTCTAATATCGCTGATTATAAAGACCTTATTTCCTATATCCGTAAAACCACCCCGGGAGCGGCCAAACTACCCTTTACCAACCTGGCTGAATTCAGGGAACTGGTTAAGGCGGGCATACCCTATTCCGGTTGGAAAGTAAACACTTCCAAGTGGATAGTCAGCATGCTTAAAGCCTGGTGGGGTGATGCCGCAAAACCCGAAAACGATTTTGCTTATCACTATATTCCCAAGCGGAATGACACCAAAAACTATTCTCACATGGCCATGTTTGAAGCCATGTACAAAGGCGAAATCGACGGCCTGTTCATAAATGGCTCCAACCCGGTAGTCGGCGGCCCCAACGCCAACAAAGAGCAGGAAGCCATGACCAAGTTAAAATGGATGGTTTCTCTTGATCTGTGGTTGAATGAAAGCGCCGAGTTCTGGAGCTATCCGGCCTGGGAAAGAGCTGTCAAGAACGGCAAGGTTCCCCATCACACTCCAAAAGATATACAAACCGAAGTATTCTTCCTGCCTGCTGCCGCAGTTTATGAGAAGGAAGGTACAGCTGCGCAGACCGGCCGCTGGGTACAATACCGCTGGAAAGGCGCCGACCCGGTGGGAGAGTCAAAGGCTGACCTGTGGATAATCAATGAAATCGGCAAACGGGTTAAAAAGCTCTATGCCGGCAGCACCCGTCCGGAAGATGAACCCATAACCAAATTGACCTGGGATTATGATAATCCCCATGATCCTGAAGAACCCGATGTACTGAAAGTAGCCAATGAGCTGTGCGGTTATACTCCTGCCGATGGCAAGCCGGTTGAGGGCTTCGCCAAACTGCTTGACGATGGCAGCACCGTCTGCGGTTGCTGGGTATACTGTGGATGCACTACCTGGAAAGACGGCAAGATGTTTTATAAAGCTCAGTCACGCAAGAAAGATGATCCAAGCGGTTTGGGACTCTTCCCTAACTGGGCCTGGTCCTGGCCAGTAAACCGTCGCATAGTGTACAACCGCTGTTCGGTGCAGCCTGACGGCGTTACCCCGTGGCCGGGTGATGACGATCGCCGCCTGGTCTGGTGGGATCCTACCAAGCCCGCCGATGCAACCAAGCCCGATGTTCTGGGAACCTGGGGTGGGGTTGACGTTCCTGATTTTATTAAAGGCAATGGGCCTGCAAGCGCTCCGTTCAAAGATCCGTTCATTATGCGCCCGGAAGGAAAAGGCTGTATATTTGGACCAACTTCATCTTTCAAAGATGGTCCATTCCCCGAGCATTATGAACCCTGGGAAAGCCCGCTGGGTCCCATTATTAATAAAGTAGCATTAAACCCGGCCGCCAAGGTTTGGGAGCCCGACAAACAGGGTAAGTCGGATCAATACCCGATAATCGGAACCACTTACCGTGTAACCGAACACTGGCAGACCGGAGCCCTGACTCGCAACCTGCCCTGGCTGGCCGAGCTGGTTCCCGACATGTTTGTGGAACTCAGCGAAGAACTGGCCCGGGAAAAGGGTATAGAGAATGGATCAGAAATAATTGTCTCTACTACCCGCGGGGATATTAAGGCCGTGGCCTGTGTAACCAAGCGCTTCAAACCGTTCCTTGTCAACGGAAAAACCGTTCACCAGGTCGGTATGCTCTGGCAGTTTGGTTTCAAGGGTTATGCTACGGGTGATGTCGCCAACCGCTTGACTCCTCACATTGGCGATGCCAATACCATGATACCCGAATATAAAGCATGGCTATGCGACATAAGGAGGGCGTAACGATGGCGAATATGACAAATTTGTATGACTCCAGCAAATGTACGGCCTGTCGCGGATGCCAGGTAGCCTGTAAGAACTGGAACCAGTTGCCTGCCAAAATTGATCCTTTTAAGGGCAACTACCAGACCAAGGAATCTACTGATGGCGACACCTATACTATCGTTAAAATGACCGAGTACGAGCATCCGGTTGATGGCATCCAGTGGAAGTTCGCCAAGTTCCAGTGCATGCACTGCCTGGAGCCGGAATGCATGAAGGCGTGTCCGAGAGGCGCCTATTCCAAAACCGAAACCGGCGCTACCAATCATGACCCGTCAAAATGTATCGGCTGCCAGTACTGCACCTATGCCTGCCCCTTTGAGGTGCCCAAGTACCGCAAACGGGAAGACAAGGTATCCAAGTGCACCCTGTGCGCCGACCGGACTGCAGCAGGCCTAAAACCGGCCTGTGTAACCACCTGCGCACCCGGAGCTCTAGAATACGGCGAACGGGAAGAACTATTGGCGAAAGCAGCCGAAAGGGTAAAATACCTGCAGATGAACGGCTTCCCCAATGCCACCATCTATGGACGCACGGAATTGGGCGGCCTCAATAAGATCTATATCCTGACTGACTCCCCTGATAAGTTCGGTTTGCCGGTAAACCCGCAGCCTTACGGTCAGGTAAACTTCTGGCAGAACTGGGTTCAGCCCTATTTCGGTTGGCTTATTCCGATAGCTCTGGCCGGCTCCGCAGTCAGTTTCGTAACCACCAGAATATTAGCCAATAAACATGCAGCTCATGATGAGCATACTGAACATGGGGAAGGAGTGAGTGAATAATGCAGTTGATTCCTGAATACCGTGAAGATGTTGAACGCGTGGAAAGATTCAATTTGCTGGCCCGCTTCTCCCACTGGGGTCATACGGTGACCTACTTGATCTGTCTGGTCACGGGATTGCTTATTTTCCTGCATGTGGGTGGTTCTACTGTGTCCGCATGGATACATCGGATCTCGGCAGTAGGTCTGACCTTTGTCCTTATTATCGGTTTAGTCTTTGGATTTAACGGACTGATTGCATGGATTAAGGACCTGCTTCGCTTTGGCATGAATGATATCGGCTTTTTGACCAAATTCCCATTGGAATTCCTGGGCTTTCATGTCAATATTCCTCCGCAGACCAGGTTTAACGGCGGTGAGAAAGGTAACTCAATCGTAACTCCGACAGCCGTAATCTTCCTGGCCCTGTCTGGATATATCATGTGGTTCCCGTCCATCTTCCCCGGTGGGCTGGTCAGGGCTTCCTACTGGATTCATGACCTGTCCATGATAATTGGAACCTGCATGGTCTGCATGCACGCTTACCTCGGCTCCTTCCATCCCGGATCCGGCGAATCCTTCTGGGGTATGTGGAAAGGCACCGTCAGAGCGGATTGGGCTCAGCACCATCATGCCATCTGGTACGAAGAGACCTATGGCAAGAAAGCCGATGCTGAATAGTCTTTAAAAGAATAAGGGGGGAGTTTTGCTCCCCCTTTTCTTTTTACAGGCCTTGTATTAATTACTATAGCGTTCCCTATTTATTGGGACTTGCATTGCCCAAACTAACTAGTATACTATAAGCAGGCTAAATGCTTGCGGAGGTGAGAAAATGACCAGGCAACTACCTGTAGAACTGCCCGAGGGATATGTAGAGTTT
>JBDKUE010000211.1:0-7325 GCA_039679855.1 Syntrophomonas sp. | reverse complement strand
CCAGGGACTTAACCAGGTTTAGGTTCTCGCCTGCCGAATATTCATAAATACCCCATTTCAGAGCAGCCGAAGAAGAGAAATAGTCCTTGTAAAAGGCCTGTGTTTCAGTATTTAGCCCGCTGACCCGGTCGGTTTGGGTATAGCAGGTGTTGATGCGCGCAGTTCCCTGCTGCTCAATCAGTTTAAAGCTCTTGACCAAAGGCAGGTACTGGGCCGGATCCCCGCTGGTCTTGACCAAAATGGTATAGACTTCATAGTTATTCTTGACGATTTCGGCGCTCAAATAATTGCAGCGGTCGCCGGGTACTTTGGATAAAGGATCCCGGCTCCATTGTAAAAGGTGGGTTTTTAAGCCGTTGACCCTTATATATGTATCCAATTCTTTGGCGTAATCATCCCGGTTGTTCAAGAAAAGGTTGCTATAACCGATATAGTCGCTGGTATTGCTAATAGTGTCGTAAAAATTGTCGTAATAGATTTCCACCCGGGTATCGTTATTGGCCAGGGTTACCCGGACGGCTGAAATGGTTGCATCCACCCACATATCACCGGGATAATCAATGCTGTAGCCGTTGGAGTAATCCAACAGGCGGCTGCCTCCCTCAGGACTGGTCTGGACCACCTTGTAATCCTCGCCTGGATTGAAGTCGGATGAGGAAGCGATCCGGCCGTTGGTAATATAGGTATCCGCCCCGGCGCCTGACGCTGGAATTATGGTCAAACCTAAAATTAGAACCAGGCTGATTAAGATACTATTGCGACGCATGCCAATCCTCCTAGAAAAAAGATGCTTGTCAATTGAAACCGTCAGGGCTTTATCAATGAAAGGGCCAGAATAGCGTTCTCTCTGGATTTATCCCGCAGATCCAGAGAGCGCCTGGTGATCTCTTCCCTCATCTCACCCGAACCTAAGAGCTGCAGGATCCGTTCCTGCATCGGTTCGTAGGTCAACGGGAGCGGCTCCAATCCATAGGAATGCAAGAAAGCCTCCACCTTGGGATCATAAGAAATACCGCCGAACAGCACTCCCTGGCTGGCCGCGAAAATAAGAGAGTGGAGACGCATGCCCAGAAGCATTTCCGACTGAGAAATAAGGGCTAGAAGCTCACGGCTGTTTAATTTGCGATCGACAATCGAGGAAGTCTCTTGCATAAGGCTCATTATCAGGCGGGATTCAAGAATATCTTCCGGCCAAGCCATCGGGACAAAGAGTATGGTAAATCCCCGTCCGACCAGCCTGTCCAAAACCCGGGCCAGGTGCTGCTGATAACCGTCCAGGGCCGGCCAGTGGCGAACCGATACGCATATAAGAGGCTTATTTCCTATATACCAATTTGAACAGCAGGCCTTTATGGTTTCCAGGTCAGATGCTCCGGGCTGCAAAGCCAGGACCGGATCCGCGGTTATCATCACCGGGGGGCGCTTTACGCCTATTTCTTGAAGTAAGTGGGCCGACTCCCGGTCCCGCAAGCTGATAAGGTCCACCCGGTTGGCTACCAGGCGCATTAATAATCTGCTAAGTTTGCGGTTGATGGGACCCACTCCTTGAGCGTAAAACATTACCGGCCGACCTAGCAGTTTAGCCAGAGCAACCACTCCAATATAATAAGGAAGGGAACGGCTGCTGGTGATGTCTTGAAAGATGCTGCCTCCACCGCTGATCAAGAGATCGCTTTTTAGCAACGAGCGCATGACCTGGAGCGGGCTTTTATAATATACGGCCGGAATGCCGTGAGTTTTGCTGGTGCTGCCGGGATTGCCCGAGAAAACAACAAATTCAGCTTCGGGGGCCAATTCCCGAACCGACGAAGTGATAGCCGATAACAGGGCTTCATCTCCGGCATTGTCGAAACCGTAATAACCGGAAAGGGCAATTCTCATCAAGATGCTCCTTCTGCAGTGTTCATATGCCTGTTCTATTATATTCCTTGTCGGGTCCGGTTAGCAAGAAAGGGGATTTTGCAACGCGGGGACGGAGATTTTGTTGCATTCCACGGTAGTGGAATGCAACAAAATCTCCGTCCCCGCGTTGCAAAATCCCCGGTTTCAGCATCAATCCTGAACTTGCCATATGGACAATGGAAAAGTCCGATGATAGAATGAACCTAGCATTGGACTTGGGAGGGTCTTTCGTTTTATGTCCCCATATTTATATCAAATACTAGCTATTGCTGCTTCATTCGTCATATCTCTAGCCTGCGTTCCGCTTGCAATGCGCCTTGCCTTCAAGATTGGAGCCGTCGACCGGCCCGATGAGCGCAAGGTTCATTCCCGGATAATGCCCCGTCTGGGAGGGCTGGCTATTTTTATTGCTTTTGTCCTGATTATAGCGGTTTTCACCAAACCGGCCGGCCCCATGTGGGGATTGCTGATCGGTGGGGCCATAATATTCCTGGTGGGCATAATCGACGATGTCTGGCAGCTGTCGCCCTGGGTTAAGCTCCTGGGCCAGTGTATAGCCGCCGGAGTGGCCATGAATCTTGGGATAACCGTGAGCTTCGTGTCCAATCCTTTCAACGGTCCGTTGGATCTGGGTTATTTCGGCCTGCCACTTACCTTTTTATGGATTGTAGGGGTAACCAACGCCGTGAATCTTATCGACGGGTTGGACGGGCTGGCGGCGGGTGTCTCGGGCATAGCCGCCCTGACCATGGGAATTGTATCCCTGCTGCAGGGACAGGTTGTGGTTGCTGTGGCGGCTTTTATCCTGGTGGCGGCTATCGGGGGGTTTATTCCCTACAATTTCTACCCGGCCCGCACCTTTATGGGTGACGGTGGTTCCAACTTCCTGGGTTTTTCCCTGGCCTGTCTGGCTATACTGGGTACTGTTAAAAGCACGGCTTTGATAATGCTTTTTGTCCCCATTGTTATACTGGGGATACCGATTCTGGACACCTTTTTCGCCATAATCCGGAGGATCAATAATCACGCTCCGATTTTAAGGCCAGATAAAGACCATTTACACCACCGGCTAATGGCTATAGGTATGAGCCACCGGCGCAGTGTAGTGATCATTTACATTATCAGCGGGTTTTTTGCCCTGGTGGCGGTAGGGATAACCTTTATTACCGGCTCCAAGGCCACACTGCTGCTGATCCTGTTGTTATTATTAATTGTGCTGGCTGCCGGCAAAATCGGTTTATTCACCGGCGAACGCCCGGAACCGCAGGTTGCCGAAGCCTCCCCTGTTCGAAAGATAGAGATGTAAAGTTAGGTGCCAATCCCAGTTGGGTACGTTTTTCGTTAAAGGTAAATTATTGTAGCTGAACCTTCGATAATGTATTTAATTGGGGTTGGCATTCTGGTACTCAGGTTTAGGAAGGGTTTATTTATGAGCAAGGCCAAAGTATACTTTCGCATAATGGTTGCAGCAGGGATCCTTTTCGGTTTTTTCTTTGCTCTGGGAGCAGGATTAGGGGAAATACTCCATCGGCTGCTGCCGGCCAGTGCCGAGAATACCCAGAGTCAGGGCTTCCTCATTGAAGGAAATAGGACCAACATTTTGGTCTTGGGAGTAGATGCCCGCCCCGGGCAGGATAATGTTCATTCCCGGTCCGACACCATGCTGCTGGTTTCCCTGGACCCCGGCCTGAAAAAGATTGCCATAGTGTCAATTCCCCGGGACACCCGCGTGAAGCTTAACGGCAATACCGATAAAATTAATTCAGCCAATGTTTACGGTGGACCGGAGCTGGCCACCAAGCTGGTTGGTGAAATCATGTCCATCAAGATCGATCACTATGTGGAGATGGATTTTACCGGTTTTAAAAACATTATCGACACCCTGGGCGGGGTGGATATCGACGTGCCTCAGCGGATGTACAAGCCTTCGGAAGGCATTGATTTGCAGCCCGGACAACAGCATCTGGACGGCAGCAATGCTCTGGCTTTTGTCAGGTTCCGCGATTATACCTATGGCGATATAGAGAGGACTCAGGCTCAGCAGCAGTTCCTGAAGGCTCTCTCAAAAGGCGTTCTACAGGCCAAGACAGTTACCCGTCTGCCCAGCCTGGTAAATGAAATGCACCAGTGCATTTATACCAACATCTCAATTAGTGATATGCTCAAACTGGCTACCTGGGCTCCGGCTTTTAATGCGGAAGGGATCTATTCCCAGACCCTGCCGGGGACATTTTATGAAGAGCACGACGCCTACGGAGAATTGACCGCCAGCTACTGGGTGGTCGACCAGAACCTGGCTGTAAAAGTTTTGGACGCCTTATTTGCCGGGCAGACCCTGGAAGTGGTTGAGGGAAGTTCAGGTCCGTCTGTCAGCAAGTCCCAATCCAGCACCCAAAAGCCGGCCAATACCAGCAAATCAACCAGCAAATCGAGTCCGGGCACTAATTCGAAGAGCGGTGGGGGTACCGGTTCTACCCAGGATAAGAAATCGAATCCCAATACCTCGACGGATGGTAACAACAAGGCGACCGGCGGCCAAAAATCGACTGGCGGTCAGAATGGAACTTCCAAAACACCTTCGGGCCAGACTTCGACGACCCAGAAGAACATTCAGCCATAAAATACCTGCTCACCAGTTTGCAGTAAGGACCTGCCTAAAAAAAACCTCATAATTTTTTCAAAATTACGCAGAAAATGTGCAAGAAAAAAGGTATTGTATTTGTATATATGGGTATAAAAGGGCTTTTCTCGGATCGTGGCAGGAAGGAAAGGGACAGGGCGTTGTCGAAGTGCATGTATAATAACTTGTAAAAGAATTACCAAAAGAGAGGATTGCCTATGCCAAAATCAGTTTTAACCAAGATTTTGTCGTTTTTATTCTTCATTACACTGATCCTGGGAGGGCTGTTTTGTCAAAAAGCCATGGCTGAGACCGCTTCCATCAACGGCGATGGGGTAAATGTTCGCTCAGGGCCTGGCTTTTCCTATGACGTTATAACATCTCTGGCTAAAGATACCAGTGTGAGCGTGCTGCAGAGTAAGAGCGGCTGGAGTCAGATAGAGTGGCAGCAGATGAGCGGCTGGATTGCCGATATGTACCTGGATAGAGATGGGAATGGCACTTTCCAGACCACTCTGCAGGTTAGCGCTGAGCTGGCTAACCTGCGCTCGGGGGCCGGGACCAGCTACCCCAAGGTGGGGGAGGCCAAAAGGGGGGACATCCTCTTCCTGGTCAAGAATGAGGGCGAATGGTATCAGGTTAAAGCACCACAAGGGCTGGTTTACATAAACGCTTCCCTGGTTCAGGGCGCTTTGACCCCCGCCGCCCAAACGGTTTCCCGTTCCTCAACGTCTTCCAACAGCACAATTTCTAGTGCCCCGGCAATTAAAGTATATGTCAACGGAACCCTGCAGCACTTCGATGTTGATCCGATAATTGAAAACGGGCGCACCATGGTGCCTATGTCGGCCATATTCAAAAGCATGGGCGCCAATGTAAGCTGGAATCCGAACACCCAAACGGTTACTGCCAGTAAATCAGGCAGCATCGTTTCGTTGACTATCGGTTCCACCACAGCCCTTATTGAGGGCCAGGCCCGGAGGCTAGATGTTCCTGCCAAGATATTAAACGGGCGCACCCTGGTGCCGCTGGCGTTTGTGGGATCAGCCTATGGAGGCCGGGTGGCATGGGATCCGGACCAGCGCCAGGTGGAGGTAATCTGCCCGCCCAATCCGGATGATTCGCTTTATGCCGTAGTTATGGACGAGGACAATGTAAACCTGCGCACCAGTGCCTCAAGCTCCGCGGATAAGGTTGGGACCGCAGCGCGAGGCGAGCAGTTTGGTGTCAGTGTGGAGGAGAATGGATGGTATCAGGTCAACTATTGGGGCAAGGAGGCCTGGGTGGCGGGCTGGCTGGTAAGCCCCGTTTGGCGTTCGGCAAGCAGCGGGACAAGCGCCCCGTCGAACAACACCAGCCAGCCTTCCAACAATACGTCTCCCAGTAAACCGGTGGTCAGCGCCGGGAAGGAATTGACGATAAGCTTTGCCAAGGACAGCTCCGGCTTCGACCTTACAATGACCAGTCCGGTCGGGTCAAAGGCTCAGGTGAGTGAGGCGGCGGGCACCATTACCTATAGTTTTTCTGATTGCTCCTTGAAATCTGATTATAATGGCAAGGAAGATTTAAACGGCGCTTCGTTGACCGTAACCGGAACAAACGTAGGGAGCGGCGTGCAGGTGCGAGTCGCCATGCCAAGCACAATGACCTACAAGAAGACCAGTACAGCCAACGTTCAAAGTCTGCATATATACAACTACATAGTAAGCGTATCCCGGACCACATTTAACGCCAGTGGTGAGAATATTACCATCAACACCGCCCTGGGCCACAGTTATTCCCAGCAGCAGAGCGGCAATACCATGGTCATCACCCTGCCCGGGGTGGCCAAAGGCCTGGCCCAAAGCAGTTATGCGTATTCCAGCCAGTCTCTCCAGTCTATGAGCATTGGGCAGCAAAATGACGCGTCCGGAACGCCTACAACGGTAATTACGGTTCAGACCAAAGCAGCCGCCAAGTTTTCAATTGGCTCCACTGATGATGATCAGGTATTGCATATTCTGTTTATCAATACCAGTGATATTCCCCCCCGCAACTCTTTAGTGGTCCTGGATCCAGGACATGGGGGAAGTGAAGTAGGATCATGCGGTGACTATACCCAGGAGAAGGATATCAACCTGGCTATAACCCTGAAGGTTGGGGCTATTCTGACCCAGAAAGGCATTAAAGTCGAGTACACCCGTAAAACAGACAGCACGGTTGCTTTAAGCGACCGAGGGCCGATGGCCAATCTTCAAAATGCAGCCCTGTTCGTATCGATACACAGCAATGCGGTGGAAAACAGCGAAGCGCAGGGCACTGAAACCTGGTTCTGGGCTCCTTCCAGCAATCCCACCCTCTATATGCAGAAAGACGAGCGGGAAAAGCTGGCCACAGCGATTCAAGACAGGTTGGCGGCTGCCCTGGGAAGGCCGGACCGCGGGGTGAAATCATATCAAAACCTCTGTGTTTTGCGCACGGCGGAAATGCCCTGTGCTTTAGCCGAAGTGGCTTTCCTGAGTAATCCCGAGGAAGAACGACTCCTGAATCAGGATTCGTTCCAAAACCTGGCTGCTAAAGCGATCGCAGAAGGTATAGCAGCGTGTATGCCCAAAAAATAAGTAACACCATTTACCTATCAATCTGGCCAACCCTTATAAATATGAAGGGACACCTGGATAAAAATGAAAATAGATTTAAACCGTCAATTGAAGCAAGTTTTAGTGCTCTGGCTGGTGCTTTTCCTGGCCGGGGCACAACCATGCCGGGCCCTGGATGACTATGCGGGCCGGGCGGTCTTGCTCAATGACCGGGCTGCTAATAT
>JBDKUE010000164.1:0-18592 GCA_039679855.1 Syntrophomonas sp. | reverse complement strand
GCTTTATCGGAAATGACCACGGCCAACGCCCATCCCGGTTCTTTCCGAGCCTTTGCCGCTGAAGCCTACGGCCCTTTCTCCGGTTTTTTAGTTGGTTGGGTTTACTGGACCGGCATGATCCTGGCCATGTCCAGTGAAGCTACCGCTGCCTCTATTTTAATAAGATCATGGTTTCCCGGTTTATCACTGCCTTTATTATCCATCGGAATCGTCGCCGCTGTTACTTTTATAAATCTATTGGGAGCTCACCAGGTTTCTAAACTGGAAAGCACTCTGGCAGCCGTTAAATTGCTGGCTATTGTGCTATTCATCGTTCTGGCTGCTCTTTTAATATTGGGGTTCTTTCCGGCCAGAACCGCCCTGGGTTGGGGAGCCGTCCGCAACGCTGCTTTTTTACCCAATGGGATGGGTGGATTGGCAGGCAGCATGCTGATTGTCATATTCAGCTATGCCGGGTTTGAGATTATAGGCCTGGCCGCTTCTGAAGCCCGCGACCCACACCAAACGGTCCCGCGCGCCATAAAAGCCACGGTGATTTCCCTGGTCGGCTTGTACATCGCAGTGGTCGCTTTGCTGCTGCCCCTTGTTTCAACAACGGCCTTGCCGGCCAATGTCGGGCCCATGGTGGCCGCTTTAAATGCTCAAGGCCTGGGAGTAGCGGCCGGGGTGGTCAACCTGGTCCTCATCACCGCCATTCTTTCCACCATGCTGGCAGCCACCTTTGGCCTGGGCAGGATGCTGCGCTCCCTGGCAGACAACGGGGATGCTCCGGGTTTTCTGGTTGATCGAGGAGACGTTCCTCTAAAAGGCATCCTGTTTTCGGGAATTGCCATGCTGCTGGCGGTCAGCTTTTCCTACGTGCTGCCCGATCGGATCTATATTTTCCTGGTCAGTTCGGGAGGTTTTTCACTGCTCTTTGCATATCTGGTCATTATGTTGACCCATCTTCGCTTTAGAATACGGAATGGCTGTCCTCCCCAGGGGCATTGCCAGTTGCCAGGCTATCCTTACACCACCTGGGCGGGAATTATCAGCCTGGCGGTTGTCATTGCAACCATGCCCTTGATTCCCGGGCAGGGCTCAGGGCTTTTTGCCGGGCTGGCCCTCGTACTTGTATTTTCACTGGCCTATTATGCAACCCGTTTAGCTCCCTTGCGCACCGCACCGGCAGCCAAGCCAATGCAAAAAGAACATGAGCACCAGGATAAGACCGGGAAGAAGGATTAGCTGCTTTAGATAAGGAAAGCAAATGCCCTTTCATCTGGATTTGTCCAGTCCAGAGATTAAGAATTCTAATGTTTAAGCATAAAGGAGTAGGTTTTCTTGACTGAAGAAAAGGCCAGGCTCCCGGAATCCCTGGAGAATGCACGCCTCCCCAGGCGTTTGCCTTTATCCGCCCTGGTTTGGATTGTACTGTGGACGCTTCTACTGTTTATAGCGTTTTTATACAGCCCCCAACTTCAATCGGTTATCGTCAGGGGCACGGCCACCGTGCCGGGCAGCCAGAGTGATGCAGTAAACCAGCTCAAAGCCAGGGAGTTTCCGAACCTTCCCACTCATCAGCTGGCTTTAGTCTTCACCAGTTCATCTCTGCCCGTGAGGGATGCGGCCTATCAGGGCGAAGCTGAACAGTTTTTACAGAAAACCATATCGATACCCGGTGTGAAAAGGGTGACCAGTCCCTGGAACGGCGGTGGGAATGAGCTGATCGGCCGGGACGAGCGAACCGCCCTGGTGATACTGGAACTCCAGGCCAGCGATTTTTCGGTTCAGGGGCAAGTGATCCCTGCACTTGGCGAAATCATTCAAAGCAATTCCGGCGGCCTTGGCGTCTATCTTACGGGAGAGGCTGCGGTAAACAGTGAATTGATGGAAAACATCCTGAGTGATGTGGCCCGGGCGGAACGCTATGTCATTCCTATTATCCTGCTCTTGCTGATTGTCATATTCCGTTCCGTAATTGCTGCCCTGCTGCCTCTGGCCCTGGGTTTGGTGAGCGTTTTCGTCACCATGGGCTTGTTTTATTTTTATGCCCGGGGGCATCTGGTCCACGAATCCATAACCAGCCTCATTTCCATGCTGGGCATGGGCGTAGGGGTTGATTATGCATTATTCCTGACCACCCGCTTCCGGGAAGAATTGAAAGCCGGCCATCATCCGGCCCGGGCCTCTCATAATACCGTCCTTAGCTCCGGCCAGGCCATCGTTTTTTCTGGTACTACGGTGGCGGTTAGTGTAGCCAGCCTCTATTTAGTCAACAGCCCCATCATCCGCTCCCTGGCCCTGGCTATGGTTCTTCTGGTTGCGGTGGCCGTGTTGGCGGCCACAACCCTGCTGCCGGTTCTTCTGACCCTCCTGGGAGAACGGATCAACTCGCTGCCGGTCCGCTTGCCCCGGCAGCGGGCGCGCAAAGAGCCTGAAGCTTACTGGCATGACTGGGCGTTGCAAATAATGAACCGGCCCCTGTTTTTCACCATTCTGGCCCTTCTGCCCCTTTTGCTGATTGCCGCCCCGATGGCTGTTATGAAGACGGGATGGCCCAGTATTAGCCTGCTGCCTCCATCCGCCAGCGCCCGTCAGGGCTATCATATTTTGGAACAACAATTTTCCGGGGGGGTTACCAGCCCAATCGAGGTGCTGGTTCCCGTCAAAACCGGCACCGTTGCTGATTCCCGGAACCTCCCCCTTATTTATAACCTGGTCGACTCAATCAAAAAGGATCCGGCGGTTGATAATGTTATAAGCCATGTTTCATTACAGTCGCAATGGACATTGGCCGATTACCAAAAAATATATCTGGATGAACCGGCCCGCCTTTCCCAACTCCCGCAGCAATTGGGCCAGGCCGGTCAGGCTTTGCAGCAGTCATCCCAGGCTTTGCAGACCATGAACCAGAGCCTGGGTCAGATGCAATCCGGTCTGTATGACCTGGCCGGAGGCGAACAGCAGTTGGCGGACCAGACCAGGAAGATTTCATCGAGTTTAGCCCGCATTTATCCTGCTCTACAGCAAGCTGCCAGTAAAATAAGTTCCGGGGATGACAACTTCAAAGGGGCCGTCCAGGCCCTTGATTCGCTGCAAACCGAGCTGGGCGCAGCTGAACAACAGCTGGCGGCAATAAGGGCGCAAAGTCCAGATAATCTCCAGCTATCCAGGGTCCACGAGCAGCTAATCAGGGCACGAACCATTCTATCCGGCCAGCCGGGCCTGGTCAATCAGATAAAAACCGGTAATGCCGGCACTAGCCAGAATGCTGCCGCCCTGCAGCTGCTTGCATGGCAGCTGCAACAGCTTGAAGCAGGTTTGCAGCAAATCGCGGTTGGATCTGAAAAAAGCGGGCAGGGAATCCGGCAGATCTCCGCCGGTATGAAGCAAACTGAACAGGGATTGGTTCAAGTAAGCAGTGGAATCGAACGGATAGGAAATGAATTGAAAGCCGTTGAAGCAGAGGGAGGCGGCCTGGACCTGGCACCGCTCCTGGCCAGGGGAGATTTCGGCCTGCGCCTGCTCATGTCTCGAGGTGGACAACAAGCCGAACAAACCCTGCCCACCCTGGTTAATCTGGACCGGGGAGCAACCACAGCCCGGATCCTGGTTATTCCTAAAGAAGGCCCGGACGCGCCATCTTCAACTGAACTGGTCCGAAGGCTGCGCAACCAGCTGCCCCGCCAGGCCGGTGAGTTTGAACCCCTGGTAGGCGGCACAACCGCCATTCTTCAGGACATGAACGACCAGTTGGACTGGGCCCTCCCCCGGGTAATTGCCATGGTTCTACTAGTTACTTTCCTGGTTCTGGTCGTTCTCCTGCGCTCCCTCATATTACCGTTAACTGCAGTGCTTATGAATGCCCTTTCCGCGGCCGCCGCCTATGGAACCCTGGTGCTGGTTTTCCAAAAAGGACTTCTGGCGGAGCTCCTGGGTTTTACCCCGCTCGGTTACCTGGAAAGCCCCATTATTGTGATGCTTTTTGCCATTTTATTCGGCTTGAGCATGGATTACGAGATATTCCTTTTAAGCCGCATTAAAGAAGTCCACGACCAGACCGGAGACAACCGGGAGAGCGTAGCAGTCGGCCTGGCCAAAACGGCCGGCATCATTACCGGCGCGGCAGCCATTATGGTTTTAATCTTTGCCGTATTTGCTTCCATAGGAGTGCTTACCGTAAAAGAAATGGGCCTGGGATTGGCCGTGGCCGTATTCTTGGACGCTTCTTTGATCCGCATCGTGCTTGCCCCCGCCCTGATGTGCCTTACCGGCCGCTGGAATTGGTGGGCTCCCCGCTGGCTACTGCGCATCCTGCCCCGCTTTGACCTGCAGCATTAAAAGCCGCAGGATGTTGCAACAAATGGAGGTGTTCCAATTATTTGGGATCTAGCTCCGTCCCCCCGGCCTTCCTTTCACCCGGACCATTCATTCGGTCAAAAATCTTGATTTTGCTCCGCAGCAGGTTAATTCCAGCTTATGCATGGCTCTTGTACAGGCGATATACAACAGGTTCCTATCGAATTCTGTTTTATACCAGTCAGCTGAGGCATCAGGTACGATAACCTGGTCAAATTCCAGGCCTTTAGCCATATGAGCGTAGGTTATGGTAACGCCTTCCTGGAATTCGTTACTGTTAAAGTCCACCAAGAGCACATCTTTATGAACCATCCTGATTTTTTCATACATTTGATTTGCTCTTTTTTGCGACTTGCAGATAATAGCTAATGAAGTATAAGCAGACTGTTTAAACTGCTCAATTATGCTCTGTATTTTGACAATCTGCCGGCTTTCATGATCACAGAAAGTTATATTTGGCTCATCACCGTGTCGCTCAACGGGGATTAAGTTTTTACTTTCCTGTATTTTTGATGCGAACCGGGTAATCTCAATAGTTGAACGGTAGCTCTTACATAGTTCCATACATGCGCAGTTTCTAAAGAACGGCCTGATCTTGGCCACTGTTGAAGAGCTGTACGGATTTACGCTTTGATTGCTGTCACCTAAAATAGTCATTGGGCATGAAAACAATTTGGTAAGGACGGCATACTGAATGGGAGTGTAATCCTGCATTTCATCTACCAGCAGATGTTTTATGATGCTGTAATCCTGCTTTATTCCATCAAAAGATAATTTTACATAGACATATGGATAAACATCGCAAAATTCAAAGGTGTCTTTGGCTGCGAGCCGGAACAAGTCGGTTCGGTTAATATGCCGGTAAAAGTCCTTATATAATGAAAAAGCGTGGTTATATTTAAACATCCTGGAAATGTCTTTTCTAATTTGCCGGGCAATCTGGGCATCGATCTTCTTTTCGTAATTCCTCTCATGATTTTTTATCAAATCTGTCGCCATAAGTTCCAATCTCACTTTAAACGGCTGACCCTTTAAGGCCCGGTAGTATGAAAGCAAGTTCTCCTTCGATTCGGATAGTCCATCTACATCAAGATCGGCTGCCACAAAATACTCTTCGCAGGCATACTCCAAATATGCTTGAAGTTGTTCAACAAAACTATTGCTCGCCTTGTACTCAATGCGCGCAATAGCTTCCTGGTCGTCCAAATCCAGAAGGCTTTCTATCTGCTGAGAAAAAATCTGGTATTTATACTTCTTGTCCAATATGGCTTCGGCAATATCCTCAAAACTTGTCTCTAATATGTTCTCCTCCCCCAATTCCGGCAGAACGTTTGCAATGTAGCTGCCAAATACTTTATTGGGGGATATGATCAAGATGTTGTTTGAGGTCAGTTTATCACGGTGGCGGTACAATAAAAACGCCACCCGGTGCAGCGCAATAGAGGTTTTGCCGGACCCCGCCACCCCCTGTATAATCAGCACCTTGGCGGCTTCATTTCTGATAATGGCATTCTGCTCTCTCTGAATGGTCGAGACAATGTTTTTCATCTTTTGGTCCGCATTTTGACTCAACTCTTTTTGCAGGATGTCGTCGCCAATAGTTAACGAGCTTTCAATCATAAACTCCATATGACTCCGTCTGATTCGATACTGCCGCTTTAAGTTAATCGTTCCGTCAATTTTCCCGGTAGGAGCCGTATAGAAAGCCGCACCCAATTCAAAATCGTAAAACATACTTGATATGGGGGCGCGCCAGTCAAAAACAATATTGGTTCTATTGTGGGGATCCAGAAATGGATGAATACCAATGTATAATGGTTGACTATTTAAATCAGTTGATTTTTTAAAATCAATCCTGCCGAAATACGGCGACTGGATCAATTTTTGTAGTTTGGTTCGCTCACGGGCAGCTCTTTCGGCAGAATCAATATCTTCATAAACCGCCATTCTGTTGGCGATCCTTTCCATTTTATCAAGCTCGGCCAGGTTTTCGTAGATATAGCGTTTGGCATCTAATATTTTGCTGGAATAATTGGCAATTTTATATCCTATGTTTTCAAATGCGATATGCAGTTTTTCCAGTATTTCGTTCAGGTATTGTATTTCATCTTCTTCCCGCGGATTAAACACGTGTCGCTCCCCTTCTTTAACTAGATTTCTATCATCTAATTGTAGAAGGAATATAAAAAAACACTAGACTGTTTATTTCCAGTATAGTAAACTATTGAATTAGGACGTCCCCTGAATCGGGGGCGTTTTTGCCATATTTTAACACGGAGTATTTCAGAAATAGAAAGCCTTTAAATTACATAAACCGGACAATGTATAATTAATAACAACGATATTGGGGAGGGTCAGCTATGGAACACCCATTGAAAGAGCTAATCAATAAGTGCGATATTGCCATTAAAAATGAGGATTTCGACGAGCTGATGAACTACTATACCGATGATGCCGTTCTGGTTGTTAAACCGGATATGATTGCCCATGGCAAAGAGGAAATCAAAAAGGTATTCATCGCCATCGCCAGATACTTCAACAATAGCATCGTACCAACCCAGGGAGAGATGGTCATCCTGGAGGCCGGCGACACCGCACTGGTTCTATCCCAAACCCTGCTGTCCGCTGACAAAGCTGATTCAGAGTATCCCATGGAACGAAGAGCCACTTATGTATTCAGGAAAAATGCCCACGGTGAATGGCTCTGTGCCATCGACAATTCATATGGTACTGATTTGATTAACATGCAGCAATAGTATTACGCATCCTATTCGGCCGAGACTTTTATCTGGTAGGTTTGCCCGTCGGTCACTACAACAATATCGCGGTCCAGGTCGGTTCTCAGTACCTTGCATCCCTGTTTCTTCAACCTATCCAAAACTTCCGGCGCTGGAGGATTATTGGTATCATGCTCATACCATACGGGATTGTCGCCTATGGTAGTAATGATGGCTACCCTGGGTTTGACCCGCTCTATGAAATCCGCACTGGTCGCCGCAGTACTTCCGTGATCGCCTACTTTGATAAACCGCGTCTCGATATCACCTTTAAGAGCCTTTTCATCTTTCGCAATAGCATCAGACATAAACAAGAAAGCGATGTCCCCTACCTTAAGCCGGCTGATAATTGAGCGGGCTTCAGACTTGCCGCCAGCAGCCGGATCGTTCAGGATTTTAAGGGTGGCGTCGCCCCAGGACCAGTTTTGATAATTGGAGGTTTCTACGGGGATTTTTTTGTCCCGGGCCGTTTTCAATAAGGCTTTAATTTCCTCGCTGGCGGGCGTCTCGTTGTATATCAGTTTTTTTACCTCATACTTTGATAAAATCGCGGATAGAGCCCCAATATGGTTGGCATCACCATTGGTGGCTATAACCAGATCCAGGTCGTTCACGTTCTTTTCCTTCAAGTAACTCATTACGGTGCCTTCAGCATCGAGATTTCCTCCATCGATTAATATATCAATTTTGTCCGGCAGTTGGATATAAATCGCGTCCCCCTGGCCTACGTCAATAAAGTGCACCCGGGCGGCGCTCTTTAAATCCGGGGACGCTGACACAGCCGCGTTTATGACCACGGTTTGCATATCCCGGTCCCAGTCGGCGTCAGCCCCCAGAGCCAGGGTAAAAAACTGCAGAGGCACCATAGTGCGGCCGTTGACAAGTAGGACCGGTGCGGGAAGGTCCAACCGGGCACCGTTTATGAGAATATCCGGCCTGTCCGGATACAATATTATTGAGGTCATACCCATCTTAACGGAAATGTTCTGGGCGGCTTGACCCCAGCCTATCTGTGCCCCCAGAGGCTCGACAATCGCACCCAGGGGGACAAAGACAGTGTCATCCCGGACCAGGGCCGGAACATCCGATTCCACCTGCCTGCAGTTCAGAATAACGCTTGGATCGGCAGAGGCCGGCAAGGAAAAGAAAACGCCAAGCACCAGGGATAAAATAAATACTCTTTTTCGCATAATTACCCTCCCGTATAAAAGTGAAGCTTATCAATTCAACTTCTGTAGTTGACAGAATTATGGATTCTTAAGAAACTTGCGTAGGAGCCTAGTGATGCCCTGCGAAGGGGAGAAAGCGAAAGAGGCCGAGCACCACGGACGGTGCGAGCGCGCTACTGAACATGGATGTGAATTAGCGCGGTGCCTCTTGAGCTTCGATACAAGCAGTAGGCATCCCTTGGCGACGAAGCCGGCACGAAGAAGCCATAATTCTGTCAACTGCGAAAGTTGAGAGATCAATTAACACTGGAAGATTCTTTGGGTCTTTTGCCTTTGGGCCCCAGATCCCGACTCAATAGGGCGGCCGTTTTACTGGCTGACTTTAGGAAGCTGTCCAGTTCATCAGCCCCGGTCATAAACGGGATTTTTACTTGAAAATCGAGCTGGGTCAGTTTAAGCGGGTCGTTCCCGGCCAGCTTGAGAGCTTCATCCTTTCCGACCGTAACCGTTTCCCAATCGGTTGAAATGCCGCAGCTCCCGCCGAATACCGAAGTCAGCGCCCTTAGCGCCTGCTTGGTATCTTCGCTAAGGCGCTCAAACTGCCGCATGGCCTTCTCGTCATTCTGGGATTTGGCCCGGCCCACATAAAAACCGGGTTCCGGGTTTTGCCAGCTGTACATGGACCGTGTGGCAGAACTGAGCTCAGGCGGCAATACAGCGCAATGAAAAGCAGTATTTTCGGTTCCGGGTATTTTGAAGCGGGCCATAATAGCCATTTTGCTTAAAGCTCCGGAGACATTGGTCCAGTCATTTTCAGAGATCATGCCGTACTTGAAACAGATCTGGTAGCCTTCGAAGGTCCCTATTGCATACAGCAGTTTTTTGTTTATGTAAAGATACTCCAGGTCCAGACTGGACAGGGTGGCCCGCAGACCCTCCTCAAGCTGCCTGGTCAAATCAGTGCCATGATCCAGGGCCTTTTTTAAAAAGAATGCCATTAACAGCAGAACCGGCGATACATAAAGCAGAGAGTTTACTGCGGTCTTGGGTTCAACATACCAGAGAACCGCAAATACTAATAGTACAACCGAAACAGTGGCTATGATCATCCTACGAAAAATCATCTATAATCCTTTCTCCTTAAGCTCTATTGCCGGCAGGCTCGGTCCAGAATGCTATAATGACCAGTTAAATGAGAATTCCCTTGAAATGATACCCAATTGGGGTGCTGCCTGAATTATAGCACGATTTATAAAAATACCCGAGCTTAACAGTATTATGATAGCACGGCAAAGGTGACGCGCTGTACAGATAGCAGTATAATGTTGCATACAGGCAAAAATATTCTGAAACGAGGAGGCTAAGGACATGCAGATGAAAGCAAGTAAAAAGCGTATTTTGCTGTGCCTGCTCATTTGCTCCCTGTTTTTAGCATCTAGCGTAAATATTTTTAGCGCCAGCCATAGTGTCGTTTCAGATTTGTATGCCGGCAACAGCTCTTCTTCCAGTCTCGGAGCAGAGCAATCGTCCATGAACAGCGGAAACGGTCTCTGGCATTTTAATTGTCAGGCCATTACCAATCTTTCTACTGAACTCTTCGCTTCTGCAACGAAACCATCCCAGTGGTTGCTTGCTAAAAACTTTTTTGACCTGTTAACCTCATTGATCGCCGGTCTTATAACCTGTCTCATCATATCATCCCGGCTGGCTAACAGCCTATGCTCGCAGTTCAGCTCCATCGGAATAACAGTCTTTCTCCACAAAAAAGACGGAATGAAATAACTCAAGCCTTGGAGCGGGCCTACAAATGTCCCGCAACGGTCGAGTGCGCCCTAATGGGCTTATCTATGACATTTCATTCGTCCGCGCTGAATCGCGCCTCAGCTATGAGGCGCCAGCTTGTCGACATAGTCGTCAAGCTGTCCAGAGCGAGCGACGGAAGAGAAGAGCTAGGCGCGAGTTAGTCCTGCGATTGAGGCGTAAACTAGTACGTTGATTGAGCAGGACTGTCGAGCAACGCAGACGACGCCCACGGACGGGCTAGTGCAGTGATGCCAGGATGGCAAAGAGCTGCGAATTCGCTTTTGTCGACGGTCTGGCGCCTCAGCTATGAGGCGGGTATGACTGTGCATAATGGGAGGAACGATTAATGAATTCAAAACCAGCATTTTTTATAGCCGTTTTAATAACGGCAGCTTTGTTTTGCATTTCTTTATTTGGACTGCATATTGGAAACTTCACCATAAAAGGCGCCAACCAGATGCGCTACGGAATAGATATCAAGGGCGGCGTGGAAGCCACCTATGAGCCCCGGGATCTGGGGCGGGCTCCGACTGAGGACGAACTTCAAGCCACCCGCACCATTATTGAAACGCGTATGGACGCCAAGAACATAACCGACCGGGATGTGACCGTGGATAAGGTCAATGGCAAAGTTATCGTCCGTTTCCCCTGGAAATCGGATGAAGCGAACTTCAACCCGCAAAAAGCGGTTTCAGAACTGGGTGAAACGGCCCGGCTGACCTTCCGGGATCCAAACGGCAAGGTTATTTTGGAAGGCACCGACGTAACTCAATGTTCCGCCCGCTTAAATCCGGTTGATTCACAACCTTTTGTCATGCTTAAACTATCCGATAATGGTGCTCAAAAATTTTCCGAGGCAACCGGCCGGCTGATCGGGCAAAATATCGATATTTACATGGATGAGACCTTTGTCTCTACGGCAATTGTCGGAAGCCAGATTACCGGGGGCAATGCGGAAATAACCCACCTGGAAAGTCCCGCTGCTGCAGCATCACTGGCCAACAAGATCAATTCCGGGGCTTTGCCATACTCACTGGTAGTTAAAAACTGCAACATTATAAGCCCCACCCTGGGCGGCAGCGCCCTGGCGGTGATGATTATGGCCGGCAAGGCAGCGTTTGTTCTGGTCTGCCTGTTCATGCTTATCTATTACCGCCTGCCCGGTCTGGTTGGCTGCCTGGCTTTGCTGATGCAGTTAACCGGCCAGCTGCTGGCGCTGTCAGTACCGCAGTTTACCCTCACTCTACCCGGTATAGCGGGTTTGATTTTATCCATAGGCATGGGAGTTGATGCCAATATTATTGTAGCCGAGCGAATAAAGGAAGAATTGGCTGAAGGCAAAACTGTTCTGCGAGCGGTCGAAGCAGGCTTTGAGAGGGCCTTTTCAGCTGTTTTTGACGGTAATATTACGGTGGTCATTGCCGCCGTCATGCTGATTATTTTCGGTTCAGGCGCCTTACTGTCATTCGGATACACGCTGGTATGCGGCGTTTTTATGAACTTTGTGGCCGGTGTTATGGCATCCTACCTCATGATACGCTCGCTCGCCAATTTTGAGACGCTTCGTCTTCCGCTATATTTTGGGGCAAGGAGGGCAGTCAAATGATCAGATTCTACAAGTACAGGTATATCTATTTTACTATTTCCATCTGTCTTATCTTATTTGGTGCGGCAGCTGCCATTATAAATGGAATCCAGCTTGACATCCAGTTTAAAGGCGGCTCAATCCTCAAATACACCTATTCGTCTACAATCGATGCCGGCCAGGCCGAGCAGGCTGTACAGCAGGCCATCGGGAAGACCAGCAGCTGCCACCTGCAATCCAATGTGGCCACTGATAGTAAGACGCTCGTAGTAAGTCTGGCCGGTAATGAAGCACTTACCGCCCAGGAGCAAGCTGCTGTCACGGAAGCGCTGACCCAAACCAATCCCGACGCCGGGCTGGTCCTATCCGAATCGTTGACCGTCGAACCTTTCGTCGGCCAGCGCTTTTTTACCAACGGCATAATTGCCATAGGGCTTTCGTTTCTGCTAATTCTCGTATATGTAGGGTGGCGGTTCAGAAACATCGGGGGGCTTTCGGCGGGGACTATGGCCATTGTCGCCCTGTTTCATGACGCTCTTATTGTCACCGCGGTTTTTATTATCTTCAAAATACCCCTGAACGACTCCTTTATTGCAGCCATACTGACCATCATCGGTTTTTCCATCAATGACACGATCGTAATCTATGACCGCATCCGGGAAAATGAGCGTCTTTTGGCAAGGCAAACACCAGCCCAGGAGCTGGTTGACCTCAGCATCAACCAGTCCTTGATGCGTTCCGTAAATACTAATATGGCAGTTTTTCTGAGTATTACGGTGGTATATGTTTTTGCCCAGGTTTATGACATAAGCTCCATCAGGGGATTTGCCTTACCTATGATGTTTGGTACCATTTCCGGCTGCTATTCGACTATCTGTATTGCCGGTCCGCTTTGGACCATGTGGCAGAATCATAATAGGAGAGGCGCTAAAACGGCCGGTGCATAGATAAATGTCACCGGCCATCGCCAAATAAGTTAGCTCCCCTTAAACTGACAGGGTAAAAACCTGCCATTATAAGGGGAGCATTTTTCAACCAGTGTACTAGTTCAAACCGGGAGATAGATATATATGATTGTAGTAAACGTTGTGCATCGCTTCGAGCAGTTCGTGGGGAGAACAATTTTTAGGTAGAAAGCCGCTAACCCCCTGCGAAAAGACCGGAACATAGTCCTTTGGATCAAGTTCAGCCATTATTACTACCTTTATGTTTTTCACTGTTAAAAACCTTATCAAATCAATAGTAGAAATATCCGACAGGTCCAGGTCAATAAGAACGATATCGGATTGGTATTCTGTTATTTTTTTCATGCAGTCATTTACATTGTAGACAGCTTCGACCACATATCTTTGATCCGTCACCAGAACCGACTTGATGCCTTGGGCGGTTACCGGATGAGTGTTTACGGTGAGGACTTTTATCGGATTCTTGGTCGTTTCGCGCATCAGTTATCTCCTACCATACCTGGTTATAAATGGCATCATATTAAATTCTACTCTAGCATGCGCAATTCCTCTGTACTTTCTCCAAATGTCGTGATATGGAACTGAAATATGTAAATAGCGCCCCGAACAGTCACTCGTGGGGCGGCTCCCCTGCCCCGGGCAGGCTAACGTGTTGTGGCTTTATTAAGGTAATACGGGTCTTTTAGTCCCTGCTTGAAGGCTTCTTTCGACCCGGGGGTGGAATCAATGGAATAGAGCCATTTGTCCACGGTGAGGTCGAACCAGACCGCTATGCGAATATTGGGATATTTCTTCAATGAGCTCATGCATTCATTGATCCAGGCTTTTTTGTCCCCTCCAGTTTCGTTGCAAGCAAACTCGGTGATCATAAAGGGTTTACCGGGATATTTTAATAGATACTCGTTATACAAAGGGCGGTATATGGAGTTAAAGCTCCGCCAGGTGTCATTGGGGTGGCTGGTCCCACCGTTGTAGCCGGTCAGACCCACCCAGTCCACAAATTTGGCTCCGGGGTAATAGAGCTCCGGGCTGTTCCATTTGAAATCGGGATAGGAGCGGTCGTGCGGATTCCACACAAAAATAACGTTGTCAGCTTTTTCCTCTTTAACAATGCGGTATATATGCCAGTAAGCTTCTTTGTACAGGTCCGCGTCTTTGGAATAAAACCAATCGCACCACAGGGTATAGGCTCCGTTCATTTCATTGCCGAAGCGTAGGAAAACGGGTTCCCCAATGGCTTTCATGCGCCTGGCACAGTCCCTTATGTAGGCGTCATAATCCCCGTTGACAATGCCGGGAATGAGTACGCTGCTCTTGTCCAGCTCGGGATTCATTTTGGGCTGCCAGGTGAGCATCATCACCCGGCCTTCGGCGTAAGCCCGGTTTACGATCTCCTGCGGGAACTCCTGCCAGAAGTCCATATAGGTCATGAAAAATTCAAATTTATAATCCAGGGATTCCTCGTATTTTACGAAGGGAGCGCTCCCCTCGGGGAGAAAATAGGTCTGGTTAAAGATGCCGAACATCAGTCGATCGGAAGGTATGGTAAGGTTCATGGTTCGGCCGGTAAGATGAATGTCCCCGGGGGCGGTTTCCGGAGCTTTCTTTTCTACCGGCTTGACCGCAGGCAAAGGTTTGAAGCTCAGAATGATACTATCCAAGGCCGGGCTCGACAGCCACAGGTGCTCGTCGTCGGATTTTAAAATAAAGGTGTATACCATTTCGGGGTAAATAATATCGATTTCCCGGTACAGGTTGAGGTCATAGGCCCGGGCGCTGATTTTAGGCCTCTTCCAGCTTATCCGGCAGGCGTTTTGATCGTTTACCGGCTCCTGGCTCTGTTCGAGGATTTCTATACCCTGCTCCTGCCCGGTAATGTGCTGGTTACTATAGTTCAGATATTCGTCAGCGGATACGTTTTTAAGCGGCTGGGCGAAAATATTTATGACGGCCAGGCGGTTATAGGCCGAAAGTTCGACCACCGTTCCCGCCCTGCTGGCATCAAGCTGCCATTTGTCAGGCACTTCTACCTGGTAGCCTTCGATTTCATTGGCGTATACTTTGGCCAGTGGTGAAGTACCGACCGGAGCGCTTGTCGGTGTTGCCGCGCTGGCTTGTCCATTCCAATAACCGTATCCATTGCTGCAGAGCGTTAAATACAAAACCAGGGTAACAAGCGCTGTTATTCGTTTCATTTTTATATAAAGTCCCCTTTTTTATAGATCAACATTATTTGCCCAATAATTGTATTTTAACTCATATAATGCCAGTTCACAAGAAACAAAGGGACGCGACCGGTCGGCGGCCATCGTCCCATGGATATTCCTTTAATAAGATTATGATAGGTTAAAAAAGATCGGGCAGCAGTTTGTGAGCCGCTTTTCTGAGCTCCTTGTCATAAATGATGGTGCTTCTTCCTTCGGCATACTGCTGGTCGACCCATTCCTTGAGCTTTGCCACATGGGGATCCTTTTTCCCGATCCGGTCTTCCCCTTTTAGCCCCAACTGCAGGTTTATCCAGTGGGCGATGCCGGCTAGGCCGGAAGTGGCATTGATGTATACTTCCGCCGTCCGGTTGAGGATTTTTTCAGTATCGAAGATGGTGTATATTTCAATATCCTTTAACAGGCCGTCGGCATGAATCCCCGCCTGGGTCATGTTGAAATTGCTGCCCACGAAAGGCGTATTGGCCGGTATTCTGTAGCCCATCTCATGTTCGAAATAATGGGCTATTTCCGAGATTACGGTGGTGTCCATACCGTCCATCGCCCCGCGCAGGGAGGCGTATTCCATAACCATCGCTTCCAGTGGGCAGTTACCGGTTCGCTCTCCGATTCCGAACATGGAGCAGTTGACTGATGAGGCGCCGTAAAGCCAGGCGGTTGTTGAATTGGCCACCGCTTTGTAAAAATCATTGTGCCCATGCCATTCCAGAAGTTCACTGGGAAATCCGGCATGGTGCCGCAAGCCGTATATTATGCCCGGAACGCTCCGGGGTAGGGCTACTCCGGGGTAGGGCACGCCCAGACCCAGGGTGTCGCAGGCGCGGATTTTTACCGGCACGCCCGAATCCTCCATCAGTTTGGATAGTTCATGGGCAAAAGGCACGACAAACCCATAAAAATCGGCCCTGGTTATATCCTCGAAATGACATCTCGGCTTGATGCCCAGTTCAATGGCCTCCCGGATAGTCTCCAGATACATATCAAGAGCCTGTTGGCGTGTCATGTTAAGCTTCTTGAATATATGATAATCCGAACAACTGACCAGAATACCGATTTCCTTCATACCCATGTCTTTAGCCAGTTGAAAATCAGCCTTGGTCGCCCTGATCCAGCTGGTGATCTCGGGATACTGGTATCCCCTTTCCAGGCACTTATGCACCGCGTCTTTGTCTTTCTGGCTGTATATGAAAAATTCCGATTGACGAATAACGCCCTTGGGTCCGCCCAGTTTATGTAACAAATCATAAAGATGCACGATTTGCCTGACTGTATAAGGCGGCCGGGACTGCTGGCCGTCGCGGAAAGTGGTGTCGGTTATCCAGATGTCATCGGGTGGATTCATCGGCACTTTGCGGTGATTGAACGGCACCTTGGGAATCTGGTCATAGGAATAAATATCGCGGTACAGGTTGGGCTCTAAGATGTCCTGGAGCTCATATGAATACGACGTTTCTTCCAGAGTATTGGTTCTTTTGTTAAAAATAATCATATGATCTACCTCTTAAAATTTGTGAAAAATATTATTTAATTGTATGCCAGTATACGGTATGAATCAATAATCAAAGTAATATTTTCGGTTTTCCCGCCCCTGTTCTATACATATATTTATTACTTTAGAAGGATTTGGCGATTAATATCGAATTATTGTAAACAAACATATACGCAGGATTGATCTGTAGTTAAACTAACAAGTTTGGGGGTGGAAATGAGTATGAATCAAACTTTTTTAAAAAAGTTAACGACTTCAATATTGTCATTTTTCATGGCAATCGGCTTAATGCTGGCCGTGCAGCTGCCAGCCAGCGCGGGAGCCAACTGGATAAGGGTATCATCTGGCACTACAAATGGTTTGAACAGCGTGTGCTACGGCAACAGCAAATATGTCGCGGTTGGTGACGGCGGGGTAATTCTAACGTCCTCCAACCTATCGTCATGGAGCAAGCCTTCATCAGGTACCACCAGTGATCTTTTGGGGGTCAGCACCAACGGCAGCAGCCTTTTTGTGGCAGTGGGCAAGAACGGAACCGTTGTTATTTCCAGCGATAACGGTGCGAGCTGGTCAACTACATCCGGGGTTTCAGCATCCAATACAACTGGCTGCATTAGCTACGGTGGGAGCACCTTCCTGGCCTTTTTCGGTGCCGATTGTTATATTTCGTCAAACGGCACTGCATGGACAAAAAAGGGTACCACATCATCCAGTATCAACGGCCTTACCTATGCTGACAGCAAATTTTGGGCGGCTAGCAACTCTGTATTATGCTCCTCCGACAGCGGGGCGACCTGGTCCGGCTATGGCGGTGGGGGCACCTTAAATTCCATTATCTCTAATAACGCAAGTTATTTAATATCGGCTGGTAATTCCGGGACGGCATATATGACGTTTTACGGCGGAGGCACCTATGATAAAAATACCTACTTTCCCAGCTACAACTATAAGAGCATCGGCTACGGATTCATTGACGGCAGCGTATTTTTTGTTTTGGTAGGTGCAAACAGCGCCACCGGAGCGATAGTAACTACCGAAACCACCGCTTCATGGAATGACAAGACAACTGACTACATGCCTGCTGGTACCCCAGTGCTTAACGCGGTGTGTTATGGAACCACCATGTTCGTTGCCGTAGGTGAAAGCGGAGCGATTCTGGTGTCGAGCGGTGTCTCGTCTCCGCCGGTTTTTACATCAGGCACTACAGCCAACTGCTCTGAGAACGCTACCAGCACGGGCTATACAGCCGCCGCCACTCCGTCAAACGGGACCTCCGTTGCCTATTCACTTGCGGGAGGTACTGACGGTTCGTTATTCAATATAGACTCTTCAACCGGCGTCCTGACCTTCAAGTCGGCGCCAAACTATGAAAGCCCGGGTGATTCCGACGTCAACAATGTGTATAACGTTATTATTAGAGCTACGGACAGCATGATGGATGCCGATCAAAACGTCACCATCACCGTAACCAATGTCAACGAGGCCCCCACCATTACCTCCGGCGCCTCGGTAAGCGTGCCCGAAAACCAAACGTCTGCTTATTCAGCAACAGCTGATGATCCTGACAGCGGTACTACCCTCACCTGGAGCATCACAGGCGGGGCGGACGCTGCTCTATTCAATATCAGCGGCACGGGAGCGGTGACATTCAAATCGGCACCGAACTTTGAAAGCCCCGGTGATTCCGACCATAATAACATATACAATATCACCGTGAAGGCGACCGATAACGGCGGTCTTTGGGATGCTGAGGATATAGCCATCACGGTTACGGACGCAGCCGACCAGCCGGCAGTTGTCACCGGTGCTGCTGGCAGCTTCAGCGCTGCAGGCGCTGCATTGAGCGGCACGGTAAACGACAACGGAGGTGACACCACCGTCTATTTCCAATACGGGACGGATGCAGGCTATGGCACAGACGTTCAGGCCACAACTCCCCCCGGCGGTGTAGTAAGCGCAGGCGCGGGCAGCACAACTGTTGGGGTTGCCCTGACCGGTCTTTCCCCAGCCATCACCTATCACTACCGGGTTAAAGCTGTAAACTCGGCAGGTACAGTGTACGGTGATGATGCCACATTCACCACTACGCTTGCCGCTCCTACCGCCTCCCCTGGTGACGGCAGCACTGTAGACTCTGGCTCCAGCGTCACCCTGTCCGACGCTACGGCAGGCACCACTATCTACTATACAACTGACAACACCGACCCGAGCGTCAGCCCAGGAACCAGACAGACGGGA
>JBDKUE010000129.1:0-5756 GCA_039679855.1 Syntrophomonas sp. | reverse complement strand
GTCTGGGACAGTTGACGATAGGTGTTCATAGCCATCATGTTGTGATTGATAATCATTAAAAATTCCTCCTTAGAATTCAATTATGGTGAGCTTCCGTTCTCACCTTGCCTCTCCGGATAAGGCATTTTGCGGTGGCCAGCCGCTCCGGATAATCAAGCAAATTTTGCTTATGCATTATATATCGTCAAGACTCCCTCTCGACTTTAGACCTAAATTGCATAATAGTCTTTGTTCGATTTTAAGAACATTTGTCGATATGCACCATTTATTGTCACTTATGTCATATCTGATTATTTTATATGTTAGAATCATTAGTAACATTATTTACCATTGAATTCCAGCAATTTATCAATACGGCTCATACGGACGGAGGGATTTTAGGTGTTGGTATTAGGTAGAAGACCAGGGGAATATGTTGTCATCAATGAGAACATCATAGTTAAAGTAGTAAAAGACGAGAAATCGGGTTTACGACTGGCAATTGACGCGCCCAAGGAGATAAAGATAGTTCGGGGAGAAATCCTTGAAAGGGAAAGGAAAAATCAGCAGAGCTGTTAGATAATCAATCAGCATCGTCTGGTTCTATATTATTATTCTATCTATGATGGGACGGCTTTTCATATTTGTATATAAAAGGGTGGAATTGTGCCAATTCCACCCTTTTTTGTCTATTCAAGTATACCTTAAATTCTAAGAACTACCTCCCAGTTGAGCCTGCAGCCAGGAGCACTGTTGGTTCATTTGTTGTATATATTGCTCCATCAAGGAAAACTGGCTCCACCAGCGTTCCTGCATATCACTTAGTTTATCCTCAGCTGTTTCAATCTCTTCTGTCAGATCATTTATCTGCTCACCTAATGCGCTCTGGTCATATGAAACATCATCAGATCCTGCCGAGCTATTAATATTCTTTATAGCGCTGTTTAGATTTTCGTAGAGCTGCACAGCTATGCCTTTTTCTGATTTTGTATCAGAAGTTTTCGTGAACATGTTCATGACCCCTTCCGGGTCATCCGCAAGGGCCGCCCGCAGATCTTCCTCGTCTATATGCAGTTTACCTTTCTCAGAATAATCACCGGTAGTAATACCAACTGATGACAGGGTTTTGTATTTTCCACTCAATCCACTGACAATGTTACTGGCCGTCATTCTTATATTGGAATAAACGCTGTTGAGAAGATTATCCCCTCTCAGCATACCGCTTTTGGCTTTTGCTTCCCATTTCTCGATTTCACTGTCGCTCATTTCCTCTTTTTGAGCATCGGTAAGGGGTTCGTAATCACGATCCCGATCCTCGGACAGCTTGCCACTAATATCGTCTATGGCTGTGTTATAAGCTTCTACAAAAGCTTTTATTTTTGTCACCGTTGCATCCACATCATTGGAAACGGTCACGTTGGTTGTTCCCATTTTCTTTAGGCTGAAATTAATATTGTTGAAGGTAAAGTTATTTGATGAAAAGGAAATCTCCGAACCACCCATAAATTTGATTTTGGCGTTTTTGCCTTGCTGAGTACTGGTATCAGCAATTCCCAGCATACCGCTGAGAACGCTGTTTGTATCGGTCATTTCAATCTTGGCAGCCTCGCCGGTATCGCTGGTCATCAGGTAGAACTTGTTGGTACCGGAATCGTAGGTGGCTTTTATTCCGGTTTCACTTGACTTGGCGTTTATTTTGGATACAACATCCGAAATGCTGTTGCCATCAGAAACATAAAAAGTAGCTTCAACGTCGTTCTTCCCTTTAAGTTTGAACGATTTGTCCTCACCCGAGTACGGCCAACTGGCAGTCACCGGTGTACCTTCCTTTGTTACACCTTCAGCCATTTGCGTAACTTCTATAGAGTAAGTACCTGCCAGAGCTTCGGCTTTGGCCGTTGCTGTAAGGACGGTTGAATCGGCGGAATCAACCTTCTTGGCCATAAAGGTTGTCTTCATTTTCATATCTAAAGCCGCCGTTCTCAATGCCATCAATTTGGTATTGGTGGCCCGGTAACCCTCCCGCTTCCATTCCAGTTGTTGTTTTAATTTGCTAAAGGGATCGACCGAAGCTTTACGTTGAGCGTTGACCAGATCCTTTACCATAGTTTCAGTGTCCATCCCGCTGGCCAACCCAGAAAGCCGGTTGCTGTACAAGCTTGACGTTGACGACGATGTTGATGCAATATTCGCCATGGTTTTCATCTCCTCTCAGGAGCAGCTTAAATGACAATATCTCTCTTATTCATTCTTTCGAACAATGCCCTGCAAAACTTTAATTTTTTCCCCAATATCTTCCATGTTCTCCACCGCCTGGCGGTTAGAGCGTACAATATCATCGTATATTTCTTTACGATAGACACTTACTGAGCGGGGCGCTGATATTCCTAGCTTCACACTCTCGCCCTGAACATCAATAACCGTGATCTCTATATTGTCGCCAATTATTACCCTTTCGCCCTTCTTCCTGTTCAGTATCAGCATCTATGCTCCCTCCTCGGCCCTGGGAGCTTCTGATTTAGGACTTTCAGAGAATAGGCGGTGGCGTAAACGATACTCCGACTTTTGAGGGATGAACTGCATCCCTTGGCGGCTTTCAGCATTTATTATTAGCGGCGCCATAAGGTTGGCGGTAGTCTCTTTAAACTCTTTACCCAGGGTTAAAATACAGAATACCATTAACCCCGCCGTACTCTCCGAAGCCCCTAGATGGTCCAAAAAAGGATCGGGAAAGTCGATCTGGTAATCGGGAAAGAAGGTAAAGGGATCAGCCATCAACAGGCAGAGATCGCTATTGGCCGACCTTAAGTAAAAGAACGGGCTGCCTTCCTGTAACGGAAACAGGTAGTATTCCTTTTCATCCTCAAAAGCGGGTATACCGTCGGCAAAAGTAATAATTTTCGAACGATCAAGGTCTGGGTTCATTTCTTCTTTTTGATTTCGGATCACCAACACATCCTCCTTTGCAGGCTAAACAATCCTTTTTTAAATATGCTCATCTATCCATTGAATATCGATATAATTACGCTGCTTTAAATAGGTTTCCACCTTGCCCCATTGAGCCTGGTGCTCAATTATTCCCTTGTTTAAGGATGTATCGACCCTAGCCGGCTCATAATTGATGGAAACCGGCTGAACATCGGCTTCAATCTTCGGAGGCTGCTGCGGTATAGCCCTGATTTCAAATATATGTTCATCCTGCATCGCCTCTTTCCCCAGATCGGCAATGGATGATCCCGCATATATTGCGGCCAAATTATTGCCGTCACTTACCCTCTTATCGATGGCATCGGAAAACTCGGAGCGGCTGTAATCAGTGCAGTACAAAGCAAAATCCAATAGCCCGCGCCGCCCCTCGTCGGCAAAACACTGGCTTTGATCTATTATGACTTTAGGTTTGGGACTCGTTATATCCAAACGTGCCGGAGTAATGGCCAGTTCGACCTGAGGCTTGGTCGACTGAAAAGTAAGGGTTGGTTTGCTTATATCAAGCCCAATCCGGGCCAGTTGTGACGTCATCCTGAGCTGCATAGACATCCCCCCTTAAAGCCGAACTTTAAGCGGTAATTGTTTAATTAAGAAAATCGATCAATGATGGTTGAATTATCTTGGCTCCTATGGCCAGGGATGCATTGTATACGTTTTCCTGCATTTGCAGGTTGATAGATACTTCGGCTATATCGGCATCCTCGTTAGTGGACAGTAGACCGGTATATGAGGTGTCGATATTTTTTAAGCGGGTTTGCTGCATTTCCAAACGGTTGGTCCTGGCCCCTACTATCGACCGGTTAGTTAAAAGGGTGTCCAGCTTATCATCTATTTTGCCCAAAAGATCGCTGGTTGTATCACTTTCACCACTTTTTACCGCATTAATTACCTGATCCATTACCGCAAATATACCAGCGTTTTCAGTGCCGTCGTTGGCAATTCCGAGTTTCAGATCATCAGCAATATCGCCATTGGGTGCCGAAGTGATTTGGACTCCGGAGTTTATCCCGGGGCTGGCTGAACGTATCACATAGCCGTTTACGTCATAGTTTACTGTAACACCGGCATAATCGTAACCCGGTTGGACTATAGCGTTAATAGCAGTCTGCATGGCGGTGGCAATATCGGTTCCATTGTTTAAGGCCGGAGGCCCCACCGGATCCAGAGTGATCGTATGGGCTGTGGCATCGCCATCTACCTGTATTTGAAAGGAGGGGGGTGGTGATGCCGGCAGACCGGTTATATCAGTGGAAGCACCGTTCCCGCTGATCGACTGGCCCTGCTGTATAAACCACGATTTCATATCCATATTTACCGGGATCTTTACTTCAGATCCTATTTCTCTCATCAGTTCGATATTGTTGCCGATCCACTGGCCATCCTCTGTACAAGGGGCTTCGGTTACGTTGCTGCCGGCAAAAACATACTTGGAGCCATAGGTGCTGTTGGCAACAGTCCGTATCTGCTCCCTGAGCTGGGTCAATTCCTCGGCAATCGACTGCAGGGCGGAATCATCATTGGTTCCGTTGGAGGCCTGTACGGTCAGTTCCCGAACCCGGTTCACAACCGCGGTCAGATTGTCCATAGCCGATTCAGTGGTATCCATGTAGCTTAAAGAATCGGAAATATTGGCCAGATATTGTTCATTGGCGGTGATGTCGCTGCGCAGGCGCAGGGACCGAACCAGTCCACCCGGGTCATCGGAAGGCTTGTTGATTTTTCTGCCAGTGGCAACCTGTTCCTGCAGCTCATTCAAATTTTTCAGGTTATTGTTCATATTTCTGGTTAGGGTATTGGCCATCATGGTATTGGTTATCCTGATCATGTTATATTACCTCCCTGCCAGGCCCATTTTTTCAACAATAGTCTGGAGCATTTCATCAACTACGGTTATATAGCGTGATGCTGCATTAAAAGCGTGCTGGTACTTTATCATATCGGTGGCTTCTTCATCAAGCGAAACCCCAGAAACCGACTGCCTTTTATTGTCCAATTCCATGACCAGTGTGTCCTGATTGGTAGAATTGCGCTCGGCTTCTTCAGCTTTGACGCCGATCTCGGCCGCTACCGACCGCCAAAAGTCATCGTTGGTGCAGCCGCTGACCATATCAAGTGCCAAATAGTCTACTCCAGTTCCACCATTTACAGATAGACTATTTATTCCCGAAAAGCTTGCATCTTTTGAGGAAAAAACCAAACGGCCCGCGTCAGTACTAATGCTTAAATCGGAGAGCCCGGTATTCGTTGTAATGTCAGTGGCAACAGCTTGTAAAAAAGCGGAAAACGAAGCATATGTTGCAGTATCGTAGGTCAGTGTTCCACTGTAGCCGTTTACTGTATAGCTTATATTGTCCCCGGCCGCCAGCGAAAGTACATCGGTGATTACCAACCTGTCATTGTTCATGTTCTGTTTAAGGCCGGCCACGGCCAGAGCATTATCCCCATCGCCAAAATTGCTCTTTTTGCCTGAAGCATCCCAGGTGCGTGCAGAGGCTGCGGCAATATTGTTGGGATCATCCACGATAGCGGTGGACACCGCCATGTCTCTGGCCCAATAGAGATAATCATCGGTAGAGGTTGTCGTCGGCATCTTGAAAAAGTCAGTATTGTCAGGTTCCCCGGTTTTGTTGTTGAGGCTGTATCCCTGACTGTGCACCTGGTTGGTCCTGGTAATAATAGATTCGGCCAGGGAGTTAAGCTGTTTAATTAGATTGGGAACCGTTTCATTGTATGCGGAGGGTTCCTTTTCCTGGGACAAGGAGGTTTTACCGCGGGCGTCCAGAAAGGCC
>JBDKUE010000119.1:0-20536 GCA_039679855.1 Syntrophomonas sp. | reverse complement strand
CGTTAGAGTCCCCCCAAAGAATCCAGATAGTATACCAACTGCAATAAGTTGGCTGCTATAAGGGCAAGAAGTTGAGAGGTCTAAAGAAATGAGGGAGGGATAAAATGGCTAAGGCACAGAGAGCAACAATCCAAGAGGTGGCCAGCCTCATCAAGGATGGTGACATGATAACTTTCAGCGGTTTCACCATCTGGCGCCGGCCGATGGCACTCGTTTATGAACTGGTGAGGCAGCAGAAAAAGAACCTGCACCTTTTTGAGGTTAATGGAGGAACTCAAACCGAGGTGTTGGCCGGAGGTGGATGCTTAGGCATTTGGGAATCTTGTTGGGCTGGGCACGAGCTATACGGTAAATTGGGTGAAAGGGTGGCAGCTGCACACGTAGATAAGTCGTTCATAGTTGAGGACTACAGCCATGCCCAGGTTGTAGCCCGTTTACTGGCCGGGGCATATGGACTGCCCTTCTTACCCACGGCATGTTCACTAGGAACCGATATTTTAAATCCCGAATACGATATGCTTGGGAAGGCTGGAAAAAGGGACGGCTCCAATCCCAAGATCCCGGTAAAGAAATATGTAATGTGTGAAGATCCCTTCTTTAATATGGGCGAAATAGCCCTGATGCCAGCTGCTAATCCCGACTGGGCACTGGTATATGCCCAAACGGTCAGCGACGAAGGTATTGTACGGGTAAACGCCCAGACCTATACCGATGCTGAAGCCATCCGGGCGGCTGACAAGGTAATAGTACTGGCTGAAGAAATTGTTCCTGACGAATTCCTCAGAAGAGAACCAAGCCGCAACCTGGCTACTGGTTATATGGTTGACTATATTGTTGAGTGCCCCTGGGGGGCGCACCCCACCGGCTCCCAGTTCTGCTACGATGTTGATGCCGATTTTATCCGCTCTTTCTACGCAGCTTCTAAGAGTCAAGAGGGATACAATAAATGGGCGGATGAATGGATCTTCGGGGTGAAAGACCACGAAGAGTACCTGGCCAAACTTGGCATCAGCAGGCTGGATAAACTTAGAGCCAATACTATGCTGGGATACTCCACCAGAGTGAAAAGGGGGTCGAGATAATGAGCAATGCCAACCAATACGCAAAACCGGGCGAATACAAAGGGGCCGATATGCTGGCGGTAGCCGCGGCCCGGGAAGTTAACGACGGCGACGTGGTGTTCGCCGGAACCGGACTGCCCATGCTGGCTATTATGCTTGCTCAGAAGAACAACGCTCCCAATTCCGTGTGTATATATGAAGCAGGCAGTATTGATGGGAGACCTATCGATTTACCGACTTCCGTGGGAGATGCCCGCTGCGCCACCAATGGTTCAATAGCGGCCGGATTGACGGAAGCCTTTTACTGCAACCTGCATCGCGGCTACGTCGACCTGGCCTTCCTGGGCGGCGCCGAAATAGATAAATACGGCAATGTCAACACCACTGTGGTTGGCGACTATGCGGCTCCCAGCAAACGTTTTACCGGCAGTGGCGGCAATCCGGACATCAATGCCCTGGCGCGCAAGACGGTTTTCATTATGGTTCAGGAAAAACGCCGTTTTAAAGAAAATGTAGATTATATTACTTCTCCGGGCTGGATGATCAAAAAATGGCCATCTGGGGAAATGGCTCCGAAGAAAGAAGTTTACGGTAAGTATTTCCGGGGCGGTGTCACTGCAGTTATAACCAATATGGGCGTATTCCGTTTTGACGATGACGGAATTATGTACCTGGACACTGTCCATCCCGGTTTCACGCCGGAACAGGTCAAGGACAACTGCAGCTTTGACCTCAATATATCGAGATGCAAAGGGGAAACCGTGCCACCTACCTATGCTGAACTGGAGCTGCTCTACAAGGTGGTTGATCCCGAAGGCATATTCCTGCCTTAAATTAGTTTCCTCCCTAAGTCTAATATAACCCCCATTCCCCTCCAAGGCCCTCAGGACAACAGATCTTGAGGCCTCTTTTTTTCTGAAAACGGCTTAATTAGTACTCTGTTAACCCTAATTCCATATATTATCGTCGGTTAAATTTCCGTATGACTACGTTGTCGCCAATCGCAATACGTCCAGTATTACTCATTCCTCCGACGCCCATGGACGGGCTAGTGCCAGGACGGCAAGGAGTGACCGCCTTGTCCTACAAAAATTTCCCTCGACGACTAATACACAGAATTAGGATTAACAGAGTACCAAGCTGTATAAGCTGCATAAATATGCAAAAACCTTTATGTTATAATTTGTAGTAAAAAGAGATATTTGCAGGGGGAGCACAATGCAAAAAAAGTATTCAGCACTATTTTCACCAGGCAAGATTGGAGGCCTAACCGTAAAAAACCGGGTGGTAATGGCTCCCATGCTGGTGTCTTACGGTCTGGCCAGCGGAGAGGTAAGCCCGCGCCTGATCGATTACTATGAAGCCCGGGCCCGCGGCGGGGTCGGAATTATAATAGTCGAGGCCGCCTGTGTTCATCCTTCGGGTATGGAAGCGTCTACTCAGTTGAGGATAGACCAGCCTCGTTTTATATCAGGTCTGGAACATCTAGCCGAAACAATAAAGGCTCATGGTGTAGGGGCCTTTATTCAATTGCTCCATGCCGGACGGCAGACCTCGTCACTGGTCACCGGTGAACAGCCGGTGGCTCCATCTCCGCTGGCTTGCCCGGTAACCCGGGAAGCCCCCCGGGGGCTAAGTATCGATGAAGTCAACCATCTTGAAAAAGCCTACATAGAAGCAGCCCGAAATGCCGCCCGGGCCGGATTTGACGGCGTCGAGCTGCATGCTGCCCATGGTTACCTCATTAATCAGTTTTTATCACCGCACAGCAACCAGCGCCGTGATGAATATGGAGGCAGCACTGAGAACCGCATGCGCTTCCTGGTAAATATTCTATCCGGAATAAAGAAGGCCGAGCCGGGGCTTATCATTTCGGTCCGCTTAAACATGGATGATTTTGTGCCAGGCGGTCTGCAATTGGAAGAGAGCGTCCAGATAGCCGCCCGTTTGGAGGAGGAGGGGGCCAACCTCATCCATTGTTCTTCGGGTACCTATGAATCGGGTTTAAATAGTATTGAACCTTCTTCTTACCGGGAGGGATGGCGGGCCTACCTGGCCGGGGAAGTAAAAAAGTGGGTAAAGATCCCGGTTATTAGTGGTGGTATCCTATGCAGTCCGGCTTTTGCCAACCAGTTGATAGAAAGCGGCCAGGCCGACTATATTTTCCTGGGTCGCAGTCTTCTAGCCGATCCGGATTGGGTCAACAAGGTAAAGCAAGGAGCACACCAGCGGATCAGGCCTTGCCTACTATGCAACCGCTGCATTGAAAGCAATTTCAAGGGCTTAAGCGTGCGCTGCACGGTTAACTTCTGGACTGGCCGCGAAGCCCAGCAGATGTCGGTAAAGACCACTTCCACCCAAAATAGAGTGGCCGTAATAGGCAGCGGCCCGGCAGGAATGCAGGCTGCTTTGTCATTGAAAAAACTGGGCTTTGAAGTCAAGGTTTTTGAAAAATCCGCCCAACCCGGAGGGCTACTCAATCTAGCCTGCCGCCCCCCCCACAAGCACCGCCTGGCCCGCTATCGTGACTACCTGTTGGGAGAGCTGGAGCACTATCGGGTTCCTATTATACTGAACTGTCAATTTACAGCCCAAACCCTTCTACAGGAAGAACCGGATTACGTGGTTGTTGCCACCGGGTCCAGGCCAGTTGTTCCTACGGGAGACATAAAGTGGGATAATGCTATTAATATGGCTGATATTCTGGAAGATGAGGTGCAAATATCCAATAAAAATGTAGCCATTATTGGTGGTGGAAGCAATGGATGCGAAACTGCTGATTATCTTATAAAAATGGACAACCGGGTAGTGATAATAGAAAAAGAAAGCGTTCTGGCCGGTCAAATGGAGAAAAAGAACCGGCGGGACATGATGAACCGTCTGGATAAGGCGGGAGTGGTGAAGATGACCGGCAGCACGGTTGTCGCCCTAGAAGAAGGCTGGGTAATTGTTGATACCCAATTGGGGCAGGAACGCCTGGAAGCCGATCTGGTAGTCCTGGCAGTAGGGTATCAACCAGATAAACAATTGTACTGTGAATTGAATAAAATCCATCCCCGGGTTTTCCTTATCGGGGACGCCTATCAGGTCAGCAACGTACGCAATGCCGTAGTTCAGGCCGAAACAATAGCCCAGGACATTTACCGTATGAGCTGGGAATAGTGAGGCGAGGATCTTAAAGGATACACGGCAAGGGGGAAATATGAGAAAGGTATATTCATCACTGTTTTCACCGATTGTTCTCGGGGGTATGACCCTAAAAAACCGGGTGGTAATGGCCCCCATGCTCGTTTGTTACGGCCTTTCCAGCGGAGAAGTCAGCGGCCGCCAGCTCGATTACTACGAAGCCCGCGCCCGGGGCGGCGTTGGAATGATCATAGTCGAGGCCGCCTGTATTCACCAATCCGGCCTGACAACAGCAACTCAGTTGCGCATCGACGATTCTCGTTACATATCAGGTCTAGAGCACCTGGTTGAGACTACAAAATCCCATGGAGTAGCGACATTCATTCAATTACTCCACGCCGGGCGGCAGACTTCTTCACTGATAACCGGGGAGCAGCCTGTGGCCCCTTCGCCGCTGCCCTGTCCGGTAACCCGGGAAATCCCCAGGGAACTTGGTATAGAGGAGATTAAATATCTAGAACGGGCGTATATAGAAGCAGCGCGCAAAGCTGCTCGGGCGGGATTTGACGGGGTAGAGCTGCATGCCGCTCACGGCTACCTTATAAATCAATTCCTGTCGCCACACAGCAACCAGCGTCGAGACGAATATGGGGGCAGCCCGGAAAACCGTTCCCGTTTTCTGGTAAACATTCTGGCCGGTATTAAAAAGACCGAACCCGGGCTGTTAATATCGGTCCGGTTAAATATGGATGATTTCGTTGCCGGTGGGCTGCAATTAGATGAAAGCATCACGATAGCCATGCGTTTGCAGGAAGAGGGAGCCAATCTTATTCACTGTTCTTCTGGAACCTATGAATCGGGTTTAAACAGTATCGAACCTCCTTCCTATCGGGAAGGCTGGCGGACATATCTGGCCGGAGAATTAAAAAGGTGGGTGAACATTCCGGTTATCAGTGGAGGCGTCCTATCAAACCCGGCTTTTGCCGACCAGTTGATAGCCAGTGATCAGGCTGATTTGGTATTCCTGGGACGGGGCCTTTTAGCTGATCCGGATTGGGCCCAAAAAGCCGAACAGGGGCAAGTCAATCGGATCAGGCCCTGCCTGGTTTGCAACCGCTGTATAGACAGCACCTTTAAAGGATGGGGGGCCCGCTGTACGGTGAATTTTTGGACCGGTCAGGAAGGGAAGCAGCTATCGGTAAAGACTTCTTCGCGCTGCAATAAGGTGTCAATAGTGGGCAGCGGTCCAGCTGGCATGCAGGCGGCTTTATCCCTCAAGAAGCTTGGCTTTGAGGTTCAGATATATGAACAGGCGTCCCGGCCTGGTGGACTGCTTAATATCGCCAATAGGCCGCCGCACAAACATCGATTGACCCGCTATCTTGATTACCTGTTGGGTGAGCTTGCCCATTACGGCATTCCCCTTTTATTAAACCGGCCATATACGTCAGGGATCCTTCATGAGGAAAATCCCGATTATGTTGTCTTGGCTACCGGTTCCAACCCGGTTTATCCTGACGGGGCTATACAATGGGATAATACTGTTAAAATGTCTGACGTATTGGAAAACCGGGTAGAAATATCAAACCAAAAGGTTGTAATTATCGGCGGAGGCATCAATGGATGTGAGACGGCCGATTACCTGGTCAATAGGGGCAATCGGATCGTCATCGTGGAAAAAGAGAAGGTTCTGGCGGGCCAGATGGAGAAAAAGAACCGGCGGGATCTGTTGAATCGTTTGGATGAGGCCGGGGTGGTAAAAATGACCGGCAGCACAGTGGTTGCTATTAAAGAAGGCCGGGTAATTATTGAAAGGGGTTTCGGTCCGGAAGGGCTGGAAGCCGATCGAATAGTCCTGGCGGTGGGATATAAGCCCAACAACCAGTTGTACTATGAACTAAAGCAGCTTCATCCCCAGGTATTTCTCATTGGAGACGCCCAGCGGGTGAGCAATATCCGCAATGCCGTAATGCAAGCCGAAACAGTGGCCCAGGACATTTACCGGATGAGCTTTGAATAAAGGGCTTGTACTCTGTTAACCCTAATTCTTTATATAATCGTCGGTTAAATTTCCGCATGACTGCGTTGTCGTCAGTCGCAATACGTCCAGTATTACTCATTCCTTGACGCCCATGGACGGGCTAATGCGGCGGTGGCAGTACGCCAAGGAGCCGCCAAAAATTTTCCCTGACGAGTTACATAAAGAATTAGGGTTAACAGAGTACTATGGAACTGAGGTGCAAAATAATTGAGTAACAAGGCTGAGAGGGAGTCAAAACGCCTGGAAGCCATGAGCCTCTATGAAAAGGAGGCGATAGGCCAGGGATATTTACATATTGCCGGCATAGACGAAGTGGGCCGGGGCTGTATTGCTGGACCGGTTGTCAGCGCGGCAGTCATACTCCCCCCCGGGGAATTAATTGAGGGGGTCAACGATTCTAAAAAGTTAAGCCCCAAAAAACGCCTGGAATTGGTGATCGAAATCAAGAGGAGAGCCCTGGCCTGGGCGGTGGCATGCATATTTCCTCCCTACCTGGATTCTATCAACATCTTGAACGCCACTCGGGAAACCATGGTCATGTCGGTCAGGGAGCTGCCGCTTAAGCCCGATTATTTACTAATCGATGCCCTCTCTCTGCCCGATATTAATATTAAGCAGCAGGCCATAATCAAGGGGGACAGTCTCAGCATTTCGATCGCCAGCGCTTCAATTGTGGCCAAGGTTGAACGGGATAGGTTGATGGAAAACCTGCATCTCATCCATCCGGTCTATGGTTTTGGCAATCATAAAGGCTATGCCACCCGTGAACACCTGCAGGCTTTATTTGCCCATGGACCGTGCAGCATCCACCGGGCCAGTTTTGAGCCGGTGAAGTCGCTGCGCTCAGGAGGTTTATATGCAGAGCAGCCAGGTCTCTTTGACCAGTTTTCTACTTAACCTCAATAAGACTCTAGAACAAGGCCTTGTCCTTAACAAAGGCGAAGTAGTGAGCGGTCTGGTTCAGGAAGTAAAGCCGGACGGTATGCTGGCCTTGCTGATTAAAGGCAAGCTGGTCGAAGCCTTCAGTGAAGTAAACGTCAGCCAGGGACAACAGGTCTTTCTTTCGGTTGACGACTTTCGCGAAGGTCGTACCTATTTGAAACTGTTAACTCCGGAAGCCCTGGGTCAGCAGCGGGAAACCGGCCTGGTTTTAAACCTTCAGAAACTGGGAGTTGATTCCGGGGAAGAGAATCTGGCCATTGCCAAAAAATTGATTCAATACCAACTGCCGGTAACCAGGGATAATATTATAGAAGCCAACCGGGCTATAAAGATTTTGGGCGGATACAATCCTGAAAACATCGAAGTGGCAGTCCTGACCCGAGCTGCCGGACTGCCTTCCAATGAGCTTACTTTAAAGGCCCTGGCCTCATTTTTAAAAGAACCGGGCGATGTAGGCCAGTTGGCAGGGCGCCTGGTTCAACTGCTCGGTGAAATGCCGGAGGGAGCCCCGGTCTTATTGCCGGCGGCCGTGCGTTCAACCCGGCCGGAGGCCAATTGGCAGGCCGCTCCTAACGTTAAGCCACAGGCCATGCCTTCTGAAGATGCTGCCGTTCCCCGGCCGGTTACATCGCCTCCGGTGCCCGATACCCGGGTTGAGCAGCCCCAGGGGCAAATACCTCAGAAAGCAGATCAGGCTGTCATTTTGGAAACCCGGAAGATGCCGGAAGAAACTGGCAGGATTCAGATTTTGCCCAACCGTCCGGTGGTGGAAACCGAATCTTCGCCAACACCAGTGTTAAACCCGCTCCCTGAGGGTGGGCCCGATCTTTTGACCCAGACCAGGAGCATTATAAGAACCCTGCTCACTGAACTCATGGTCAGGTTTAACGAGGACCCGGTGTACAATGCGCAGAAAATGGAAGCTCGCCCGCGGGAAACGGCCGATCTGGTAAGGGAGATCAACAACCTACAGAACGTGTTGAAAAAGAGCCTTCACAGCGCCCGCCCTGAAGTTCAGCAAATATTGACCAGTCTGGAAAGCCTGGAGAAGGAGCTAAGTGGACAACAAATTTTAAATTCCTTTGCCAGGACCGCGCTTGTCCAGGAGAACAACCAGGGCCTATACTACATCTCCTTTCCGGTTCAAGTGGAACAGGGGGTTAAACAGGTGCAGATCCGGGTGCAGCATGACGGATCCAGCAAGCAAAATCTTAAGCAGGCCGACAGATTAAGCCTGGTAGTGGGGCTCGATACCGGCCAGATGGGCAAGGTGGTTTTTCATGCTGATTGGGCCAGGGCAGGAAGTCTAGGAATTACGGGTGTAGTTGAGAACCAACAGGTGGGCCGGCACCTGGAGAACGGTTTGCCTGATCTGATTGAGGCTTTGGGCGAATTGGGCTATCAGGTCAACAACCGCGGCATCTCGGTTGCCAGTGATATGGAAAAGGAAGCCAACCTGCGCCCTTCGCTGGTTGACGCCGGGGAAGAGCCCGATCTGGTGGCTATTGATATAACCGTATAGGGAGGACATCGGTTTGGAAAACCAGGAGCATAAAAAAGCGGTGGCTCTGCGCTATGATATGGAAAAAGACGAGGTCCCGGTAGTAGTTGCCAAGGGCCGCGGCGTGATTGCGGAGAATATTGCCCGGTTGGCCGAACAAAACCAGGTGCCGCTCAGGCAGGACAAGCAGTTGGCTGACTATCTGATGGCCCTGGAATTATACCAGGAGATCCCTCCCGAGCTGTACGGTGTGGTCGCCGAAATACTGGCGTTTATTTACCGGATGGACCAGGGTTATAAAAAGGGGTTAGCATGAATAAGGAGCTGGGCAGGACCGGTGAAGATCTGGCAGTTAAATTCCTGCTGGAAAAGGGTTACAAGGTCCTTAAGCGCAATTATAGAACCGCCTATGGTGAAATTGACATAATATGCGAGTTTTCCGGGGGGCTAGTTTTGGTCGAGGTAAAGACGCGCCGCAGTCATCGGTTCGGACTGCCCCAGGAATCGGTTACCCCGGCCAAAATTAGACATCTAAAGAAAGCGGCCTATTTATTTTTAGAAAGCTTTTCCAAGCCTTTCCGGTTTGTGCGTTTTGATGTAATCGCCATAACCATATTAAACGGTGAAAACCATATCGAACATATTGAATCAGCCTTCTAACGGCAAAAGATAAAGGACGCAGGTTAAATTTCCAAAAAACCAACTTGCGTCCCCCAATTAAATCATCCGCTCACGTTTATTCCTAGTTTTAGGTTACTTTGCCTCCTCAGCATCCAGGGCGATATGCGAACCCGAACTTTCAAACCGGTCTTTCCATTCCTCCAGATAGTCTTCAATTAATTTTCTAACCAGCCTGGACTTGGTCGTTGCCTGGTCAGCACAGGCGAAACGCAAAGCGCGATCGACCTCCTCGGGTACCACAACTGAAATGTACTTCATCATTGCCTCCCTCCTCTACTCTTTACCGTCCGAGTACTCTGTTAACCCTAATTCTGTATATAACTCGTCGAGGAAAATTTTTGTAGGACAAGACGGGCTCGGCGGCTCCTTGCCGTCCTGGCACCGCCGTATTAGCCCATCCGTGGGCGTCAGCTCCTTGCCGTCCTGGCACCGCCGCATTAGCCCGTCCGTGGGCGTCAAATGAGTAATACTGGACGTATTGCTAACCACGACAACGCAGTCATACGAACGATTATATATAGAATTAGGGTTAACAGAGTACTAGCATCTAAATATATTGTATTATTCTGCCACCCACGAAACAATGCGCTTGAACCGCTTTGCACTTTATGGAGCTTGCTTAGTCACCAGCAAGGCGCAGGCTCTTAAGGCTTGCAGGCCTTTGGAAAAAGCTGCTTTTTGTGGCTTAACGTTACATACCATAACATCTTTATAATAATGGAAAATGGGAACCTGGCAACTTAGGGCGGAAAATCGGGCAGGGAGTTAGCTTTTATCAAAAATGCACTCCAGGACTAAAAAAAGTCATTGTAAGAAGATAAAGCGACACGCAAGCAGGCAAAGGTCAGCAAACCGTCCAACCGGAAGGCTGGATAAAAACGCGGGAATAACATAACATTGGTTAAAAAAGCAGGAGGCTTTAAGAATGGACAGCAATAACCAGGCCTATGAAAAAGCTCACCAACTCGCGCAGACAATCGTTGCTACCGAGGCCTATGAAGACTATCGAACAGCCAAGAAGCAGATTGAACAAAAGGCGGACTTGAAGGATCAGATAGCCCAAATAAGGTCGCTGCAGATGGAGCTTGATTGTGCCCGGATAAGTGGTCATATACTTCCGGAAGGGCAGGTCAAGACCATAAAAACCCAAATTGAGGAACTGGAGAGGGATGAGCGAGTGGCTTTCTTTTTCATTGCCGAGGCCAGATTCATCCAGTTTTTCAACGAAATTCAGGGAATAATCCAAAGGATTATTGAACAGAACTTTTAGTCTCACCCGGGGAATGCAAACTATGAGGATAAAGCAATAAAACAGGCAAGATTGCATACAGTATATCTTCTCTGAACCTATTTACAGGGATTTTGCCTGCATCTATAATTGGGGTGGTGGTCGACACACACTACTATTCCAAAGGAGGAATAACCATGTCTTATGTTTCTGATGTGTATGCCAAGGTTGTGGAAAGAAATCCTAATGAACCAGAGTTTCTCCAGGCGGTTAAAGAGGTTCTGGAGTCACTGGAACCCGTTTTTGAGAAACATCCTGAGTATCAGAAGGCTGGTATACTGGAAAGAATCGTTGAACCGGAAAGACAGATTATTTTCCGGGTGCCCTGGGTTGATGACAACGGCAAAGTACAAGTAAACCGCGGAATGCGCATTCAATTCAACAGCGCCATCGGTCCCTACAAGGGTGGACTCAGATTGCATCCCACCGTTTATTCAGGCATTATCAAGTTCCTGGGTTTTGAACAGATTTTCAAGAATTCTTTGACCAGTCTGCCTATCGGCGGCGGCAAGGGCGGCAGCGACTTTGATCCCAAAGGCAAATCAGATGGAGAAGTTATGAGATTTTGCCAGAGCTTCATGACCGAGCTATTCCGTCACATTGGAGCGGACGTCGATGTACCGGCTGGTGATATCGGAACCGGAGCTCGCGAAATCGGGTTCCTGTATGGCCAGTACAAACGGCTGACCGGGTTGTATGAAGGTGTACTCACCGGCAAAGGCCTGACCTGGGGTGGAAGCCTGGCTAGAACCGAAGCTACCGGTTATGGGCTATCCTATCTGGTTGAAGCGATGGTTAACGATGCCGGCAAGTCAATTGCCGGAAGTACTGTAGTTATTTCCGGTTCAGGTAACGTAGCTATTTATGCAACTCAAAAGATGACCCAGCTGGGTGCCAAGGTTGTGGCTCTGAGTGATTCCAACGGCTACATTTATGACCCGGATGGAATCAAGCTGGCAACCGTGCAGCGGATCAAGGAAGTGGAAAGAGGAAGAATTAAGGACTACGTCAAAGAACATCCGGAGGCCAAGTACTATGAAGGAACCGGCATCTGGAATATTAAATGCGATATAGCTCTGCCCTGTGCAACCCAGAACGAGCTGGATGAAGCAGATGCCAAAGCGCTGGTCGCTAATGGTTGTTTTGCGGTTGGTGAAGGAGCCAACATGCCCTCCACCCCCGAAGCAGTCAAGGTATTCCTGGACAACAAGGTTCTGTTTGCTCCCGGCAAGGCTGCCAATGCCGGCGGCGTAGCCACCTCCGCCCTGGAAATGAGCCAGAACAGCATGAGATTGTCCTGGAGCTTTGAAGAGGTTGACGCCAAATTGAAAGAGATCATGGTCAACATCTACAAGAATTCAGCCGCTGCTGCCAAGGAATATGGCTGCGAGGGCAACCTGGTGGTCGGAGCCAACATAGCCGGGTTCCTCAAAGTGGCCGATGCCATGCTCGCCCAAGGAATCGTCTAAATAAATTTTTGATTCTGATGCAAATAAATAAGCGGGGCTGACTCTTCTGAGGGTCAGCCCCTCATTTTTTATTTGGCCGCTATGAGTTATACCCTGATACTTCAATATGTTATACTGTCTGGAAGAATGCTCAAGGAGGGTCAATATGTCAAAACCACGGTTGCTGGTTGTTCTGGTGGTGCTTTTATTCGTCGCGGCGTGCAGCAAGACGGCTCCCCCAGTGGATAAAACCACAATTGAAGTGAACGGTTATGGTGTAAGCCAGAGTGAATATAACAAGATGTTAAAATTTCGAACTGTTTTGTATGAAACCCAGAATGCGGTTAAACTCGACCAGAACAAGGATGCCACCACGTTAACCAAACTTCAGGATGCTGTGTATGAGCAGATGGTTACGGATGTGCTTATTAAACAGGAAGCCGATCGACGCGGCATACTGGTTGAAGAAAAAGATATCGATTCCACTCTGGCTGCAATGAAAGCGGGGATGCCTGCGGAAACCTATCAGGATATGCTTAGCAGGACCGGGTTGAGTGAAGCGGACATCAGGAATATGGCTAAAACCGAAATAATGACCCAGAAGCTTTACCAGACGGTTGGACAGGTGAGTGACAACGAGACCAAAAATTTCTATAATGAACACCAGGGAGAGTTGAAACAGGGTATAGAAATATATCATATTTTAGTTGCAACTGAAGCTGAAGCCCGGCAGGTTTTAGAGCAAATTAAAAACGGCCAGGATTTCGGCCGACTGGCGGCCCAATATTCAACCGATCCGGGAAGCAAGGACAAGGGAGGGTATCTTGAAGCAGCCAACCTCATGTCCAACTGGGTCCCCGAATTTAAAACCGCCGCTATGAAACTAAAACCCGGGGAAACCACAACCCAGCCGGTTAAATCAGACTATGGTTTTCACATAATAAAGGCGGGAAAGGTAGTCCCAATAGAAAAGAGCAGTTACGCCGACCTTGAGCCGCAGATAAAAGAATACCTGCAAAACCAGAAGATATCTCAGATGCTCGAAACTATAAGGAAGCAAGCAGTGATAAACGATCTGAGAACCAAATAGTTTAATGGGTCCATTTTCAACAGGTAGGGAGTTGGCCTATGCGCAGCGGTGATCTGGCTCAGAAAATCAAAGATTCCAAGTATCGCTTAACAAATCAGCGGGAAGCCATTTTAGAGGTTATGGTGGCCAACCGTGGCAAACACCTCAGCGCTGAGGAAGTTCTGCAGAAAGCCAGGGGCTGTCACCCCTTAATCGGAATGGCTACCGTATATAGAACCCTTGACATGCTAGCCAGTATGGACATTCTGCATAAAAGCATGTTTGGCGATAAATTCCGCTATGAGCTATGCGACAACGACCGGCACCAGCATCATCACATTATCTGCCTGTCCTGCGGAGCGATAGCCGAGGTTCAAGAAGACCTCCTTCATATATTGGAAGAACATCTGGAGAAACAGGGTTTTCAGGTTTTGGACCACGATCTTAAATTTTATGCTTACTGCCCTGAATGCTGCGGGCGTCAAAGAAATGAATAATACTGGACGTATTGCTACCCATGACAACGCGTTCATGCGAAAATTTACCCTTTGATTATATATATGCCTCCCATTTCTCAAGGGTGATTCCATTACGGATAAGGCCATTCATTCATCCCTTGCCCTGCTTTTCAATATTCTAGGCAAAATCCTTCATTTTGAATACTTCGACAGAGTTGGACTCATAATCATTGGTTATGATAAAATAAGCAAGATTCAATGACACGTTTAGGGAGTCGGAAGCGGAGGTTGACGAATATGTTGACAATGGAAAACGTTGCTATGGCGGTTGACGGCGATAATGGAGAAAACCGTGAAATAATCCATGACATAAACCTGGAATTTCAGCCGGGCCGCTTGTATGCGGTAACCGGTCCCAACGGGGGTGGCAAGACCTCCATTGCCAAGGTAATCATGGGGATATATAAACACAGCCGGGGAAGGATCCTTTTTGACGGGGAGGATGTCAGTGACTTAAGTGTCAGCGAAAGGGCCAAAAAGGGAATTGCCTATGCCTTTCAGCAGCCGCCCCGTTTCAAGGGACTGACCGTAACTGATTTACTGGGGATTGCCAAACCGGGTATGGACAACCTGGCTATGCGTAAATACCTGCGCGATGTAGGACTTTGCCCCGAAGACTACATGGAGCGTGATGTAGGGCCGGGTTTAAGCGGGGGGGAAATGAAGAGAATAGAAATAGCTCAGGTTTTAGCCCGGGAGGCCCGGTTGAGTATTTTTGACGAACCGGAAGCAGGGGTTGACCTGTGGACTATTCAAAAGCTGTTGGGAATAATAATCCAGCGCTTCAAGAACAACGACCATGCCACAGCGGTTATTATAACCCACAATGAAAACGTACTGCCGATCTGTGATGAAATAATAGTGGTCGAAGACGGCTTGATCAAAGCCCAGGGCACTCCGGCTGAAATCTGGCCGCTGATCAAGGATGATATAGAGTGCAAGATGAAAGAACAGTGCCGGGGGGAAATGCTATATGAAATTGAATGAACTCGATTTTAATCTTTTGAATACCATTGCTGATTTAAAAGGCGTTCCCTCCGGGGCGCTTAATATAAGAAAAGACGGCCAGGCAGTAATTAGGCATTCTTCACCCAATATCTCCATAACATCTCTGGAAGATAAACCGGGCATCAAGATAGAGATTAAGCCGGGGACCATAGACGAAACAGTTCATATTCCGGTAATTCTGACCAAATCAGGTTTTCAGGACCTGGTGTATAATACTTTTATTGTAGGGGAAGGTTCCGATGTTACTATTATTGCCGGCTGCGGAATTCACAATGACAGCCATGCCGATTCAAGCCATTCTGGAATACACACCATAATTGTCAAAAAGGGCGCCCGGATGAAATACGTGGAGAAGCATTACGGCGAAGGCAGCGGTTCGGGCAAACGGATACTGCATCCTACTACCAATATAACGGTTGAAGAAGGAGCCAGTGCCGAATTAGAACTGGTACAGATCAGGGGGGTTGACGACACCCACCGTGCTTCAACGGCCCGGGTGCATGCTAAAGGCAGCCTGAAATTGGTGGAGCGTCTTATGACCCATTCAGAACAAAGAGCCAGTTCAGATATCGATGTGGATATTGAAGGACAGAACGCTACGGCGCAGATATTTTCTCGTTCAGTAGCGCGGGATAATTCTGCGCAGGTATTCAAAGCTTCTTTGAATGGCAAGACCGAATGTATGGGTCATGTGGAATGTGATGCTATCATAATGGACAATGCCAGGATACAGGCAATGCCTGCCTTGTTAGCCGAGGATTCCAACGCGGTGCTGACTCATGAGGCGGCCATTGGCAAAATAGCCGGAGAACAGCTTATTAAACTGATGTCTCTGGGGTTGAGCGAACCTGAGGCGGTTCAGACCATTTTGGACGGATTTTTACGTTAAACTGATGAGAATAATTTGCTTTAAAGCCAGAGGCAGGTGGTGAAAGGGATGAATTTAAATCTTTTACGGACCTATATAAGGGTAGTAGAGACCCAGAACTTATCTCGTACAGCAGATGAGTTCAGTATTTCGCAGCCGGCCGTGACCAAACAGATTCAAGCTCTGGAGGATTATTACGGAGTGCTGCTGCTGGAACGCTCGGGGCGTCGTTTGAGGACTACCGAGGCGGGGGAGACCCTTTACAACTGCGCCCGGGAAATCATCAAAGTAATGGACAAAACGGATAAGGCCATGCAGGAGGCGGCGGACAGCCACCGGGGCAATATAACTATTGGTGCCAGTACCATACCGGGACAGTACATTTTACCGGCTTTTCTCAAGGAGTTCAAAGAGAAACACCCTCATATTTCTATTAGTATGGATATAGCCGATTCGGAGAAGATTTTTACCCGGATATCGGAAAGAGAACTGGATGTCGGAATAGTTGGGGCCTGGTTGAGCAGCCGCAAAGTGGATGGGTTTAAGCTGATGGACGATCAGCTGATGGCGGTTATTCCAGCCAACCATGCACTGGCCAAGCAGAAAGAAGTGAGTATTCAGAGCTTGCTCACTGAAAAGTGGATCTTCCGGGAAAAGGGATCTGGAACCAGGAAGGCTATCGAAGACCTGCTGGCTGTTAAAGGAGTGCGGAAAGAGGATCTGCACATATATATAGAAGCGGGCAGCACCGAAGCAGTCCTGGCCTCCGTCGAATCGGGAATGGGTATTTCCATTGTGTCCCGCTGGGCGGTGGAAGGTTCGCACAACCGGCGCGGCATAAGGGCTCTGCCCATTCGCGATGGAATTAAAGAGAGATCATTTTACGTCATTTATCCCCGGCAAAAGACCAGACGAAAATCGGTCAATAATATGCTCGATTTTTTGCGTGAGGCTGAGAAGCGGATTGGGCCTAACCAGTAAGGTTAAGCCCTTCAGACCGCCGACAAAAGCGAGTTCGCCGCTCTTTGCCGTCCTGGCACCGCTGCACTAGCCCGTCCGTGGGCGCCGGTGGCTCCTTGGCGTCCTGCCACTGCCGCACTAGTTCGTCCATGAACGTCGGCGGCTCCTTGGCGTCCTGCCACCGCCGCACTAGTTCGTCCATGAACGTCGCGTCAGTGCAAGACTCCGCTCAATCAACGTATACTTATACGCCTCATTCGCGGATTCTTGCACTTCCTTGTTCTTCATTATTTTGAACAAAGCGAAATGATATCGTAGTGCCTGGATGGTGCTTCAGCTTTTTCGATCATAATAATATGCGAAGCGAAAGCGGAGCGTAAATCGTGGTGTCCGGATGGTTCTGACCTTATTAAAATACACAAATTTTGCCGGAAAAACGTTTTCAATAAACCGTGATTTGTTTATAATTAAAATGTTGTGCTTAAAAAATAACTGGGGGTGTTTATCATCTTACCATTGCCGAAAAAATTTTTTGTAACGGCCGCCTCTTCGGAAGGCGAGAGTCGACTAACCGCATTTGACCGGGCTCTGTTGAAAGCCCGGGTGGGAAACACCAACCTGCTTCGGGTAAGCAGCATTCTGCCCCCCGGCTGCGAGTACGACCCCACTCTGGAAATTCCGCCGGGCTCTTTGCTGCCTATTGCCTATGGAAGCATTACCAGCACCGAACCCGGGGAGCTTATATCCGCCGCTATCGGTGTGGGCATGAAGCAGGACAGCTTTGGGGTAATTATGGAGTTCTCCGGCAGGTGTGGTAAACTGGAGGCAGAAAAGGAAATAATGCGCATGGTGCAAGAAGCCTTTCGAGTGAGAAACCTGGATCTGGATGAAGTCAAGATCGCTTCTACCGAACATGTGGTTGAAAAGATAGGCTGTGCTTTTGCAGCTGCACCTTTGTGGTATTAACAAGGAGGAACTGGTATGGAACTTTGGATAACTGAACTGCAGGTGCCGGGCCTCAAGATCTCCTGCCAGACCACTGAAACCCTGCGCTTGGAAACAACTGAATTTCAGGAGCTGGCAGTGGTTAAAACCGAGGTCTACGGTCGTATGCTGATCCTGGATGGGGCCATTCAGATTACGGAAAAGGATGAGTTTGTCTATCATGAAATGATCAGCCAGGTGGCCTTGAATTCGCATCCCCACCCGCAAAGGGTTGTGATTATCGGCGGCGGAGACGGAGGCACTTTACGTGAGGTAGTTAAAAATCCGACTGTCAACGAAGGTATTCTGGTTGAAATAGACGAAAGGGTCATTCAAGCGGGGCGGGACTATTTCCCCAACCTTTCGTGCTCTTTTTCTGATCCCAAAGCTCGGCTCATGATAACCGATGGAATTCAATTCGTCAAAGAACATAAAAACAGTTTTGACGTTATTATAGTTGATTCTACTGATCCAGTAGGCCCTGCGGTTGAGTTATTTTCAGATACTTTCTATAGAAACTGTTTTGAAGCGCTCAAGGATGATGGGATGCTGGTTGTACAGAGTGAATCGCCTTTTTTGAATGAAGACGTAATTCAGATGGCCTTTGGCGGTATAAGCAAGGCATTTCCCCTGACCAAACTGTATCTGGCGAATGTGCCCACCTATCCCAGCGGATTATGGTCCTTTACCATCGGATCAAAAAAATACGATCCTGAAAAACCGTTAGTAAACCCCGCGCTAAACTGGAAGTATTACAGTCAGGACGTCCATGAGGCGGCCTTTAAACTGCCCCCGTTTGTATCCAAGATCATCAAATAGGTGCCTATTGATGAGTGACATTACCGAATATCTGGAACAGCGCGCGTATTTTCTGGGATGTAGACCTCAAAACCCGGAAGGGGCCAAACTGATCCTGGGTGTTCCCCTGGATCTGACTACCAGTGCCCGGACCGGGACTCGTCTGGCTCCCTACCGGATTCGCGAAGTATCGGACATAATTGATGAATATAGCATTTACCGGGGCATATCGCTTGATGATTGTGATTACAGCGATGCCGGTGACATTATTTTCCCACTGGGCAATGTTGCGGCCAGCCTGGAGCGTATTGAGGCAGTTGCCGAGTCATTTATATCCCGCCAGAAACGGCTCTTTTCCCTGGGGGGAGAGCATCTGGTCAGCCTGCCTCTTATTAAGGCTTACAGCCGTTTTTATCCTGATTTAGTTGTCGTCCACCTGGATGCCCATGCCGACCTGCGCCCCGATTATCTGGGGGAGCAGTATTCTCATGCCTCGGTAATGCGCCGGGTGGTGGAAGTTTTGGGTAAAGACCGTCTTTTCCAGTTGGGGATTCGCACAGTTGCCGAAGAGGAACTGGCTTTTGCCAGGGAATACACCTGTCTTTACATAGACCAGGTTTTAGAAAAGGTACCGGAAGTAATAGACAAGGTTGGAACCCGACCGGTTTATTTTTCCCTGGATATCGATGTACTCGATCCGGCTTTCGCGCCCGGGACCGGAACCCCGGAAGGGGCTGGCATATCATCACGGGAATTATTGCAGACTATGCACCAATTGGCCAATCTAAATATAGTGGGATTCGATCTGGTTGAAGTGGCGCCGCCCTACGATGCCGGAGACAGCACATCGATTTTAGCAGCCAAGCTTTTACGGGAGGCTTTGCTAAGTTATGGAGACCAGCGGTAATAAACTTGTTAAGGCCGCTGATCTCCTTATACTTTTCAGAGTTTTAGTAGGAGGTTAAACGGTAGGGATAAGAAAAGAAAACCCTGCTGTTTTCAATGCGGCTGATTATCATATAATCCTGGAAAGACTCCATGATTTGCACCATGATCTCTTCTTCTTGTTCCTGACTTCTTGCCTCACCATCTTCAAGCTCAACAGAGAACTTGAGAACCGGCAACTCCATCCAATTGAGCAGCTGCAGTTCTTCTAATCCATCCCCTAGAAACTCCAGTTCCTGCACCGGTATAGAAAAGGGAGCCCGCGATTTCTTCTTAATATGAGCTTCCAGCCTTTTTATAAAGGATTCCAGGTTTTTTTCCTGCTCCGGGGTAAGCACATATTGAAAAAGGACATCATACAAGTTTTGCACCAGCACAATTGAGGTAACGGTAGGAAGCACCAGGTGTTTTTCCTGCCCCAAATAATTGACGGTAAAAGGATTGAGTTGACTCATTTTTTGTTCACTCCCATAAATCTTCATTTAATATTAAATTGTATATTTTGAACCAGGATTTCACAACTGGTTTTTTATTTGCACCTCCGGGGTCTTTATATGGATAAGCTGTGCATTTCCCAGTTATTTAATGTTTCATGTTAAGCTGGATATTATATGGCAGCGTTTGCCTGAGCTTTAGCATATCCGTGCTATATGACAAGGCCTGTTTCCGGGCCATTTTTGATGCCGGCGAAACAGGCTTGGGGGGGTTAAGCTATGCGGTTGGGATTCGTTTTACCGTGACTCAAAATCGGTGAGGAGCGGAATGCTCTTGCTGTAGTTTATATTCATCGCGTCCCGGACCTCTTCCATGGTCTTTTTGGCCACCCGGTGGGCTTTTTTGGTTCCCTCCGCAAGTATATCCAAAACTGACTGAGGGTTGCTAAGCAGGTCTGCTCTTCTCTGCCGCATGGGCTCTAGCAGTTCATTTAATATCACCGCCAGGTTCTTTTTACATTCCACGCAGCCTATTTTGCCGTTGCGGCAGTCGCTTTCCACCTGTGGAATGGAGACGGAATTAAAGACCCGGTGGTATTCAAACACGGTGCATACTTCAGGATGCCCCGGGTCGGTTTTACGGATCCGGGCCGGGTCGGTTACCGCATTCCTGACCTTCTGGCTGACCGCCTCGGCGCTATCTGAAAGATATATGGCGTTGTTTAAACTTTTGCTCATTTTGGCTTTACCGTCCAACCCCACTAATCGGGGAACTTCGCCGACCAGAGCCTGGGGCTCGACCAGAACCGGCCGGTACAGGTCGTTAAACCGGCGCACGGTACGGCGGGTCAGCTCAATATGGGG
>JBDKUE010000004.1:0-43420 GCA_039679855.1 Syntrophomonas sp. | reverse complement strand
CTTTTTCTCCAGCAATTACGTCATTAAAGGAGATAAGAGACTCAATCCTGTATAAGGTAACACCAAACACATTGATTATTTCTTCGGTTAATTTAAATTTTTCCATAATTATTGATTTATTTCGTTTCTAAGCCTAATCAACTCCTTCCCGGAGGTATAATATATCTTAACCTTAAATCGCCTGTCCTGCCTCAGATATGATAGCCATGCGAGCCTTTTCCGTCCGGCCAGATACTCGCTGTTGTCATCATTCCGGTATGCCTCCCTTTCAAACGAAACGGACATATACGCCATTTTCCAGTTGAGAACAAGCCGGATAAGCCACTCGACAAGGTACCAGAGGTAAAAGAACAGGATCAGCATTTCAAGCTGTTGTCTGGCGTGAATCAATTCGTGCCGGATAGTCTGCTCGTCTTTCAGATAGTCCGGCTTGATGTAGATCCCAAACGGCATGATCGTTATTGCATCGGGCCAGCCGAAAGTGATCAGCCGGACGAACCAGTTCATTTTACGGATGTTGATTGTCATACTTCGCTCGGTATTTTCTTTTTCAGATCAGATATTTGCCTCGTAAGAGTAAATGCTTTTGCAGTCATGTTTTGTGCTTCCTCTTCCAGTGGAGCCAAAACAGCCCGGAGTTCATCAATCTTTTTTGTCATCTCAGATACATCCATCTCCAAAGGACGAAGTATATCTTTCAGGTCGTCGGCCTTTTTTGCAACAGATAAGACTTTCCCGATCAGGGCATCATAATACTCGATCTTCGCCCGTTTTGCCTTATCTGTTTCGATATAATTGTTTATCGTCTCAACTGAATGAAAAACAGTGGCATGATCTTTCCCGCCTATAAGCGATCCGATAGCAGCAAGAGTTCCGGACTTATATTTAACTGCAAAATAAGCGATGAGTTGACGAGCAAAAACTATTTCGGCCTTACGGGTAACCTGTTTGACCTGCTCAGTTGTTATGCCCTCACCGTAACAAATGATAAACTCAATATATTCAAACATAATTTTGTTTTTTAGTATGGTAAAACATTGGTTAATTCTGGCTTTGTATCTTCGATTTTTGTAAGTGCCTCATTGTGGTATAGAGGTAAGGTAAAACAAGCTCCATTGCGATTTTTTGCAATATCAAAAACCATAACTCCCTCTGATGGTATTTCGTCTCCGTTGATAGTGACCGTATTCATTTTGTAATAAGCCGGTCGATGAATGAAGCAGACAATATCCGCATCCTGTTCAATTGCTCCCGATTCCCGAAGGTCTGAGAGTCGTGGAACCTTATTACTCCGATCTTCAACACCCCTGTTTAACTGTGATAATGCAATAACAGGAATGTTAAATTCTTTAGCAAGCGCCTTTAATCCCTGCGATATTTTACTGACCTCCTGTTCGCGGCTTCCAGCTTCCTGCCTCATGAGTTGTAAATAATCAACTACCACAAGTTTAACCCCCTCTTTTACAATCAGTTTTTTTACCTTGCTGCGAAGTTCAAAAAGAGTAATTGCCGGAGTGTCATCAATAAAAATCGGGAGGAGTGCTATGTCATTGCTTTTGCTTGATAGATCCGCAAGATCAACCTTGCCGGTACGCAATTCAAGGTTTGTCCGGCCTGATACCCCGGAGAGGTAACGTCCCACTAACTGACTTTCGGACATTTCAAGTGAGAATATCGCAACAGGTATTTTATTTTCTGCAGCTCCTTTGGCAAGCGACAGGGCTACCGCCGTTTTTCCCATTGAGGGACGTCCGGCAATGATTATTAAGTCAGAGGGCTGCCATCCGCCTGTAAGCCTGTCGATGGTTGTAAATCCCGAAGCGATCCCGGATAATGCTTTTTCTTTGTTGATTATCTTTTCGATCTCGACAAGGTATTCATCAACAATTCCGTTTATCCGCCTCGGCTCTTTGTTTTGTGTGAAATTTGAAATTTGAAATATGGTACCTTCGGCATATTCAACGACGTCGGCAAGGTCTTCCATATATGCCATATTCGTTAACTTTGCGGCAGAATAGATATATTCCCTCAGGATGTATTTTTCTTTAACCAGATAAACATAGTTCATTAAATACTGATCTGTGACAATTCCGCTTGTCCGCTTTGTTAATCCTAATGCACCCCCGAAATTATCAAGCTGGTCTTTTACTCTCAGGTAGTCACAAATAGAAATCAGGTCGGCCTGTCCTGTTTTCTTTGTTACCTCGACAAGTGCGGAATAAAGCTGTTTATTTGATTCGAGGTAAAACATTTCGGGAGTAAGTATCGTAATGATCTCGTTTATTGCTTCCGCATTTACAAGACAGGTTCCGATTATGGCCTGTTCCGCTTCGAGTGCCTGAGGGAGGGGTTTGTCTGTCATTTTATAGTATCTAATGTTTGCCCCGGAGTGCCAAATTCCGCCTTTTCCGGGACTGGTTTCTTATTGACATACTTTCCCTCCATAACCTTCACAAAGTTTTCAGGCCGGACTATCCATTCAAAATCTGCCTTCCATGCTTTGTCATTAATCCCGTTTAGAAAATCACTTTGCCCGGCCATGCGTAAGACAGAAATAACCTTTTCTAATCCATACTCCCCGACACGGGCGTTGATGTATCCTTTTCGGGTGTCGTTTAATACCAGCACTTTTGACATCTTAGGGCAAAGGGTGTGATAGTTGTCTAAAACGAACTTGTAATTAATAGTGCTTTGAGATTTATTTTCCAGAAACTTCACCACTTCCTCTATGTTATCGGTTATTAGTTTAAGGTTACTAGTTAATAGTTTATATATATGGGTAGGTAGCGGTGTAGGTAGCGGTATCACTAGCGGTATAGGTAGCGGTTCTGATAGAGGTACAGTAGCGGTATCAGTAGCGGTATCAGTAGCGGTACTTTTTAGTACCTCTAATCTTATCAAAGGAGCCTTCCATTCATTGACACCTTTTTTGTATTGAATCATACCCCATTCTGATAATTCTGCCAGACAACTGTAATATGTTTTTTTATTGCCGATACAAGCCCCGTTCATCCCTAAATCATAAGGAACTTTAAACCATTCAACCCAGTTATTTCTATTGGCCTGATTAATCAAAAACAGATATAGGCTAATATGCTGTGGCGTTATTCTCTTATCAGCATTATTAAACACCCAGCTATAAAAAGCCTTTATCTGCTCAAATCCATTAATTCTATATGTAATGTCAGTTTTCATTTAGAATAGGTGCTTATCACTTCTTCCCATTCATTATAAGTTGGCGATTCTTTTATAATGTATTCAAGTTCATTTAGGCTATTCCCATTCTTCAAGAATCTATTTATTAAAATTGGAGCCCACTTTTCATTATAGTTGTAATATTTTTTCTTCATAAGCATCTTAAGACCACCTATTATCTTATATTCTTCCCTCTTTTCTTCTGGTAAGGATCTTATATAGCAAACACCCTTAATTTTATTAAAAGCGAGCTCGACACTATCCTTTGTTACAGACCCCTTTTTATATATTAAATACCCCGACACAATATCCATTGCCTCAAGTACTGCCCGAACCCCAAAATCTTTTAATTGTTTCTTTATGATAGACATACCTGATTCCGTCAAATGATACCCTGTTATTCTTGTCCAATTATTTAAAACTGCATCCAGTTCCTCATTTTCAATTTTTAATAAACCAGAACGCCATTTTAGCAACATTCGTAATTGTTCCTGTTTTTCACTCAGTTCTAAAAGTGCCTTTTGTTGTTTTTCAATAGCAGAATTATCTGATAATTTTATATTAGACTTGCCTCTATTGCATTCCTTACATGAAGTAATAAGATTTAGCATGGTAGTTTTACCACCTTTAGAAACTGGTTCTATATGGTCAACCTCAAGAATAACATTTGGGGCCGTTTTGCCACAGTATTGGCAAGTAAAGGCATCACGTTTAAACACTTCAAAACGTAATCTTTTAGAAATTGGCTCTCTGTTTTGTTTTTTAGAACTTCCTTTCATCTCTCCCCCTCCTTATTTACCCTTTTCAAGTATGCCTCAAACTGCTCCATCAGTCCCATTTCGAGCAGAAAAAAATAAGCCTCATTTTTCAGGTTCTTTTCGGTAACAAGCCGATCGACCAGTTCGGGCTTATCCAGCCCGTAGTAGAAAAATATCCTTTGCCCTGATTCTGACATCTGGAGCTTTTTGATCAGTTTACGATCGGCCTTTGGTAGTTTGTATTTGGACAGATTTTGTCCAATGGAATTGATTTTCATCTTGCGCAATTTTTAGACAGTGGCCAAAAAGAACGGTGGCCATTTCCGTTTGTCAAGTCCTTGCGCAGGGCCTCCCTTTCGGGAACGAAAATTAAACCACCGTTGTATTGTATTGGGCCTAAAAAACAAAAGCCCGTATAATTCTGGGCGTTTTCAGCCCTACGCTTTGACCTGACAAGTACAAAGGTCTGTATAATTTTTGACATTTCAAATAGGTTTGTCATGATTTTTCAATTCTGTTTCAAATTACTTCTCCTTGCCTCAATATGCCTGATATATTTCTCCCTGATCTGTTTCGACTTTTCCGAATCGGGATGCTCAGATAACTCTTCCAGTTCGATCAGGAGCCGGATATTTTTAATGTTTTGTTGCTGGCTGATCTCACGTAGTTCAGCGATCTTTTTGTCTTTTATTGCACAATCGAGGCAGTTCATATCAGAATGGAATTGAATATTTTTCTAAATAACACTCTCTGCAATATTCTTTTGAATTTTTAGTGATCGCCCCGTTATTGCCGTCAACGTAGCTAAATATTTGGTTAGGCAAAAACGACTTTCCGCAGTCTGAACAGGTATGACAATTGATTACCCTGACCCCACGATCCGTTATTGTTCCGGGATTTTTCGGGTCATGCAGGATGATATCATTACCCTGCTCGTCGACGACCTGAAACGTATTAATGCCGGACTTTCGTAGTCTGGTACATTTCAGGTGCTGACGGTTGTAGTAGTAGATTTTATTGAGTCGGATCATAACTTATTTTGTATGTGTTTGAATTTTTTCTTTCAGACCTAAAATTCTCATTGTTCCAAGCCTTGCAAGTTGATAGCGTTGAAAGTCGTCCCATTTAACAGCTTCTTTATTTATTGTTGCTTCTTTAACAATACTTACTCTCCTGTATTTATACGGGATGGCAACATTCCCGCCTCCCTTCAACCACTTATATTTTGTAGCTTCTATTTCAGATACGACATATAATCCAGCTCTTTCAGGGATGACATCTAATGCAATTTGTTTGAGTTTTTCAGGAACGGCGTAATAAAACTTCCTTATTAAATTATGTTTATGACAATGCCGCTTATTCATGTCTTGCAATAAATCCCCTTTGCTTATTTTTATCTCAATTTCAGTTGCATAACCATAGGGAGTAAGAACAACTATATCGCATTCATGTAGCGTTCCATTATTATTAACCATTCCCCAGCTCACATTAGGCACAACAATATTTCGCCTTATATGTGATGCTTTTATCATTGCTATTTCAAGATCAAGAGTTGTCATTCAGTTTAATTTAGTTTGCTCGCTGCCCGGAATCGAACCGGGCGAGCCTGTCAGCGAAGGGGTGAATTTATTTCGTTTTATATGGCACTAGCTTGCCCTCCATATCATTGACCCATAATTCGATTTTATTACCACAGTTACCGCATTTAATGGCCGTTTTCATTTTGACGTTTTTAAATAATGCCCTTTCGAGCCACCTGTTACCTCTGTCCTCAATATCAATTCCACAATAAGGACATTGAAATTCTGGATATTTTCGTTCAAATTTCAGTTTCATATTTATCAGTTTTAGGGAATTAAATTTTACCATTCATAACTATACAGCGGAACCGTTACCGGCCAGTTATGACCGCAACAGCTACATACCGCCCAGTCATTGCCATAGCTTATGTCGTTTGATCCACAGCCCAGGCAGTCACCATCCCCGATGAGAATAAGCCGTTTTAAGCTATACGAAGTGAACGACAGACCGGAAGCATAAGCCAACCTAATAATACGGTGAATAGTCCGGTTCAGTCCGTCGTGGTCGTCATAAGGCATATAGCCCGCAATGACATTATCCAATGTTAGTCCGCAAAGTTCAGGTTCATTCTGTCTGTCCTGACTTGTCTCGTTCAGGACTTTCCAGATAATCTGGAGTAGTTTTTTAGACTGATCCGGGTCTAAATTTTTGATTGAGATTTTCATATTATAGTCATTAAAAAGTTATCGTGTATATGCTGCATTTCTGATTTAGAGATTTTTTCAGAGTGCGCCAGCTCGTGACATTTCCGACAGAGCGCAATAAGATTTTCAATAACATCCTTACCCTTCCCCCGTCCTTTGATGTGATGAATGTCAACTGCTTTCCCTCCGCAGTTCTCACATGGTATATAATCTTGTTGGCCATAGTCAAAATGTTTCAAATAGATTTTAGTGTGTGCCTGCATTATAGTTTTGCAAAAAATTTAGAGTAGTCGTTTTCGATTGTATTGATTATGTCGTCGTAGATCTCCCCGGAGAAGTATTTACCTATTACTTCGGTGTAGATAAATGGAAGCTGTTCTTTGATGTACTCTCTGAACCGGACTTCTGACATTCGACCGAAAGAAATTGATTCGTACTCGACCAACTTCGTCCCGTCCTTAAACTCAAAAATCACTTCGTATTGTCCTTTCAGGTGTTTCAGCCACAGGTAAAATTTATCTTCCGGGACTGCTTTTTTAAAGGACAAAGGCATATAAGAGTAAATGTATTTTAACAGGCTGAAATAACACCGGTGCCGTCTCAGGTCACGTTGCGAGGATTCGGTAAATGATATTACTTCGCCCTTTCCGGTCTGCTCAATGATTTCGTGCGCTCTCTGGTTGACTGGTAAAAGTCCGTTTCCTGCGTTCCAGAAATCGACCAAATTATTAAAGTCTTTATCTTTCATTACTAAGTAGTTTAATAAGGTTGTTTCTGGCCACAACAGCATCATTTAATTGTCGAAAAGATCCTCCATAGTATGATTTGTATTTTTTATTCCCGACCTTACGATTTATATAGACAATAAAACTTGATGCGTTCCTAAAAATGCCATGATCAGGACGAAGACTTTTGTTTTTGTTATTTTCCTCCATGCTTATCCATCTACAATTTTGTGGAGAATAATTTCCGTCATTATCAATCCTGTCTATTGTGAGATTTTCGGCATAGCCATTATTAATTGCCCAATCATAGAATGTCATAAAATCCAACCATTCAGAGCATATTTTTATGCCACGCTCCCCGTATCTGGGATATTTGGGATTGGTTTTACACAAACACCTTCCCTTCATATGACACCATATTCTATAAATCCTTGTTTCAGTCATTCCGTGCTTATACATCGGATGATTTTCTCCTGTCATTGAATGTCCAATCTTTGCCATTAATCTTTTCTTTTAATTTATTTTAAAACCGGTTTTTCCACTGGCAAACCGGGAAGCCTTAGTCTTAAAAAGGTGCACCTAAAATGGCCGTTATTCATAATCATCGTTTTGGCCTTGTGGAAGGGAGGGATTCGAACCCTCACTGTTACCATCGGACAACTGCCCTTAGCGTCTACCAATTCCGCCACCTTCCCGTGAATCTCTCCGGTACAGAGAGATTAATTCAAATAACATTGTGCCTAAAATGGTAAGTCATCCTTTTCATCCTGTACCGTACTCACATCGCTGACCGGTTCCGATTCAACCTGACCGTCCCATACCTGAAGATTACCCAGTATCGGAAGGGCCTTTAACTGGTCTTCAGTCATAGCATCTCTGACCTCCTTTGAAAATGACTGTTTGACCAAATGGGTATCAGTACTGTCCTTATTGCGCTTTGCCAGATCGATCTCAAAAGCGATTAAGTCCAGATAAACTCCTTTATTCCCGACGAAAAGTTTGTTTTTCTCAATCGGGATGACAAGACATTCTACAAGCCCGGTCTGTCCGTTTATCATTTTACGGATGGCATGAAGCTGCATTAAGTTGATTTTTCCGGATATACGGCTCATTTGTTTATAGTATTTGGTTCTTCTTCAAAAAGTTGTTCAAGATTCTTTTCACTTCCATTCTTTTTGATAAGGTTCAGAAGTGATTCATACATGATTTTATCGGCCCTGTTCAGGTCTTTCCCGAACAGCTTACCGATCTTTTCAGCAGCATCTTTAACGGCATAACTTTCAGCAGCAGGAGCAGCTTTCATAACCGCTTCTGATTTTGTAGCGTTCCAGTCCATTGCCCCGGCTCCTTTGTCGGTCTGAATAGGAGCGGCCCCGATACCATCTTGCCAGAGCATTTCAGAACCTTTGATGTCCTGATAGTAAAGCCTGATTGTCACGACTACACTGTTTGCCACAACCTGAACAGATTTGATTTCAACGTTCCATTTCAGGAATATCCGGGTAAGCAGGTATTCAACCCGCTCAATAGGCAGATATCTGACCTTCTTAAACATCGGATGTTCTTTAATCCATTCTTTTGGCGGCTCTGCATTGAGCAGAACATTTAACGCATTCTGATCGGCTTTTAGCTCAATATCAGAGCGTAGATCCTGTAATGTTGGCAAGTTCCGGTTCATGTTTTTTGGTTTTATGGTCGTAATAGTCAATTGATTTAATGGCCCACTTTGGCAGGCTCAGTTCGATCAGGCCATAGCGGTTCGGGCAGAACACCTGATACCCTGGCCAGTAGTTATTGTCAAGGCAATGCTTGTATAGCTGCAAAAGCATCTCATACTCATACCGTCCCTGAGTGATGAATTGAGGCGAACATTCAAAAAGGTTGAAGGCATAGGGTTTAACTTTTTCCTGAGCGATGAAAATAAAAGTCTGTCCCATGCCGTCGCCGGCCATCATTTCGAGTAGGTCGCTGTAAAATGCAGCCTGTATGTGATAGTCATTGTCGGCAGCAGCCCTTGTAAATCCGTCAATAGAGGCGTCAGCAGCCGTTTTAAGGTCGACAATGATATGTTTACCTGCTTTGATATAGTCCGGCTTTAATTTAACTGTAATAGGCCCGGATTGCGTTTGTAGGATTCCGGCTAATCCGACTTCTGCCTCTCCATTTGTAAGTAACATCTTTGCATAAGGATGAGCAAAAAGTCTTTCTTTCATTGCTTTGATGCGTTCAAAAACATCCATGTCAATGACTTTCTTTTCGCCTATAACTCTCATTTCGGATTCCTGCCATTCCTTGTAAGCCTTTGTTGACCGGGGGCTTTTGTAGCCTTCGCCGATTAATACCTCACAGATCGAATGATCATCAAAAACGTAGTAATCAGTTTCAAAGCGATCAGGCTCTAAAATGTAGCAGTGATAAGCAGAGCCAAATATCATTGCTTCTGTTTCGGCCTTTTCTTCTGCTTCTTTGAAGTGTGCCGGGGACTTCTTTAGTTTTTTCAGGCCGGATACTGAAATTGCCTCGGCTTCAAAATAGTCGCCTGTTGTTTTTTTCAGGTCGACGGATAGGATAAAATCAGATTCCATTTCTTTTGGTTTATTGTGATAAAATGTTTCTCAGGTCATCGAAAAAATGATCAAGATTAGGATAGTAGGATGGATGGATGTCATCAAGTTTCATCCTGTACCCAGTTGCTTCCATTGTCTGAATTATTACTGCATCAGCTTTGACCATTGCGAGTTGTTCAGCCTGTTTGGGGTCGTTTGTCTTGACCTCGACGTCGAGAGTAAATGTTAAGCGGACTTTCATGACAGGATTGATTTTATATGTCGTCAATCAGGTCTTTTTGTTTTGACCATAACGCTGCGTATTGTTGTGGAGGCAGTCCGTTCTTTTTAGCATCCATTTTGGCTAAGTCAATCTGTAATGCGTCGATCTTTGCCTCAGCACGGCGGCGGAGTTTTGATTTGGATAGTCTCATCTTACCTGTTTTTATTGAAGGTGCATCTTCTGTTTTCACGCATATAACCTTTGAACTTCGTCCGCTTTGGATGAAATTCAGGACTGTAGCCTCCGATGGCATAATTATGCCCTCTGAATACTTTTTCATCATTTGCGATTTTCGCAAGCAGTAATGCTCCGAATAGGCCGAAAAATCTTGATGTAACTTTCATGTTATTTCTTTTTAAGTGATTCAATAAAGTAGACCAGTGACCGCATAAAGTAGTAAGCGAATGCCGTACACGCTATTATTGCGAAGATTACGGCGGGTGTCTTTATTGCTTCCATCTTATTTAGTTATTGGTTTGAGTTTCCTTGTAAAACTTGCCTTTGCCGTTGCTTCCAGTTCAACCACTGACAGCCTGCCATCCTGGTTAGGATGAATCAATCCGGCTTCGAGCCATTTCCGAATTATGCCATGTCCGTATTTCTGCCCTGCTTTGTTCTGGCTGATATAGGCCTTAATCGCTCCGGTTTCGGCTGCAAAGGCTGTGATGGCTATATCAGCAGCGTCCTGTAAAGCATTGCGAAACTCTGTATCGGTCTGAGGTAGGTACATATCAAACAGCTTTAAATATTATTTCCTCGGCCATTTCTGCCCCATGCCGGTAGATCAATTCATCGATGATCATTTCTGCCTCCTGCATGACCGGGAGGTGCGGGAACTGCGCTTTAACAGCTTTTGAAGCTGCGTTGTAAAGCCTTGTTGCTTCTTCTTCTGTCATGATTGTTTTCTTGTTAAAACCTTAAATGATCTTTTCCTTAGAAAGTCCTCAATGATAGAACGGGCAAAGGCTGATTTTGTTGTATCAGCCTGTTCCGCCAATTCTATTATTTGAGATTCGGTTTTCGGAGTAATCCGTATTGGTAATACTTTTTCTTTTCGTGTCATGTCGATTATTTGTGTTTCACAAATGTATACAATTAATTTTAAATAATCAAAATAAAAACGGGATTATTTTTGAATTATTATTGCATATTGCCTATAAATTTCATAAAACTTGGTTCAAGGAAACCCAAAAGTCTTTAGTTTGTGGGTAGTTTACTGTTTCAATTCCTTATAGGTTCGATTAAAAGCCGGTTATACGCCGGCCCATTTTTGCCACTCCTGGAGGAGTTTGATTAGTCGTTTTACTTTTGCTTCGTGTCGCTTCGGTATCGCATTCGGTCTTATCCCGCCTCTGTCGCCCTTTGTGATTAGGCGGGATAGTTCTGACCAGTTGATTAGCTTTTCCATACCAACTACATTCTGTGAGATCCACCACCCCTAACAGTATTCTTTGTTGGTTCTGTTTCGCAGACAACCTTAAAATCCTTACCGGTAAAGCAATTATCCTTTGCGTTTGCAATTGCTTCTTTTTCATTCCTGCCTTTTGCGATAAATTCACCTTGTCCGCCGATGGCTTTGGTGTAGCTGATTTTGTAATACCTTGCTTTCATTGTTTTAGTTTTTTGTTATTATATTCTGCAAACTCTCAATAAATTATCTATTGAATTTCCATACAATGCCTTCATTACTTCGTCGGCGTAATCATTAGCTTCACTCTCTCTTTTGCTTAGATTTTCGGTATAGTCCTTATAGTCATAAATAGGATTATTTGCACCCCTCCAATGTAATTGAGTATGTCCTATTTCGTGAAATAAAGTATGTAAATCAAATTGGTCCCGGAGGCTTTTTGTCCTTATAACAAATCCGTCGGTATCTCCTTCTTTATACTTATATAAATAACGGGGAAGTCTTTCGTATTTCAATCCAATTAAATCACAAAGCTCAGTACACTTAAAATTATAAGATCCTTTTAAGTGCTTCCATATTTTTGCTATTTCAATAGGTTCCATTTTTGATTAATTATGATGTAAATATACTGCACAATTGTGTAATTTGCAAATATCTTAACAACTATTTTGCACAATCGTGTTAATTTATATTAATTCTAAATAGCATAAAAAGAGAATCCCGGAGCAGGACGCCCCGGGAAACCCTAACCTAAACCTAACCTGATGAAAAGAATGGAAAACTCCGGATTGATAGGCTCAACCCGGAAAGCCTTAGAAAGTATATTTCAGTCCGAATGTAGGCCCGACAGGGAAATAATCTGATTTGATTAACTTCGGGTTAAAATCTATTCCGGCCTGAAAGAACTGAAAAGCTGATACCGTTAGCGCAAAGGATAGATCAGCATCAGGAGCGAGCGGTTTTAATACGAGCAGGTTAAGTGACCAGTCGTTAAAGGGCACTCCGTCCGATCCTGGTTTGTAGTGAGCTGCTGACAATCCGAATCCGGCCCTTGCGTACTGCTGTGATTCAAACATCTTTGTAACCTTGTTGTAAAGTAACAAATTTCCATTGACGCCGGCGGTGAAACGTGGAAGAATAACAGAATTATCCAAAAAGCCCTTATCTGCTGTTTGTTCTGCTGTAAAAAGGTTATCCGGTACTTTTTCAAACATTGATACCTTTTGAGCAGATGCCGATACAGCGATCAGCAAGACGAATAGAAAACCTATGATCTTTTTCATGCCGGATCTTCTGCTTTAAAGATTAAGATGATACCTGAGATTGCGCCCCACAGGGCAACACCTGCATTGATCAGGTTGGTTGCGTGGTTTTGTAGTTCTGTACTCTGCTCTGATGTGATAACATTAAAGCCGACGAGTAGCGTAATAACCAGTGTTACAACTCCGGTTATTGTGGTAACAAGATTTTTCGTACTCTTGTTTTTGTCGTAGATAACTCTTGGTAATGCCATTTTGTTAAATTTTTAAGTGAATATTTAGGTTAAGAAAACAATTTCATTCTTCCTTGTATCAGGACCGGACAATTCCGGTACCTGGTCAAAGTTGTTTTTATACAGGCTATCGATTGTCCTTTCAATCGAATCCTTATTGAGAGTGTTGGCATTATACGACCTGAGATCGTAAAATGTAAAGGCCCCGTTTGCCCGCCCATTGAATGTTGCGTCTGCGCTCGTTTGTTCCTCCCCGCACCCGGAATAAATCAACCAGACCTGATCAGGGTCAGTTTTAGATAGCTTATTGACGGGATTTTTCATAATAGGAATTCCCGGCATCGACATGAAACGGCTTTTGATATAACGAGGGTTCATGTGACGTGAGCCCAGGTCTCCAGAGAAGCAACTATCAAACTTACCCGTTACTCTCAGGTTAACCGGTGTCAACATCTGGAGCCGATAAATCTCATCATCAATCAATGGACCGTTATATAAATATAAAGCCTCATTATATTTGTTCGGTTCTGATGCAGACGGAATCTGAGTACCGTGCCCGCTGTAATGTATATACAAGTGGCCGGACTGCATCTGCTTTAAAGCGTTTTCAACCTCTGAAATAAACCGGCCTGTTGTTACTTCGGAATCCTTGAATTTGAAAATCTGAAACTCAGGGAATTCGCTTTTCAGTTTCTTTGCCACGTCGTCAATATCATTCAGACAGCCCCGGAGATCATTACCTGATCCCGGATAGTCATTGATACCGAATAACAGCGCAACTTTATCTGATGTTATCATTGCTGGATTTTTACGTTTGAAACACATAGCTATATTATTATTAGTTCGAATTGATCTGTCGTAATGGCATTCTGAAGTTTCTCCATTGCCCGGGTGCTTTCAATGACATCCAACATCCCGTCTTCATTTATGTCGGCGTATTCCAAGCCGATGAGAATACACCCGTGAGTATCTTTGTTGTAATTGCCTTTGTGAATCAGAATTTCACTTCGGCCCGGGACCTCCTGAACATGAAAGCACTTCCCGAATTTCGGAGAATAGATTCGATGCACTTCATATTTCCCTTCCGGGATACAGGATATGTTTTTCTGGTTCCCGAGGTCAGGCAGTTCGAGGGTGCAAAGTTGTAGTTTTACCTGATTGCCCTCAAATAACACAAGTCGGCCCAGCGTCTGAATATTGCCGTATTCCCTGCTTAATACCGCTTTCATATCAGTGTTTTAAATTTGGCCATATCAGGTACTTTATAAAGCACCCGATAAAAAAGGCGACCAATGCCAAAAAATAAATAGTCATCAGCGACATGGCAAATCATTTTATCGTGTCAACATTTATTCCTCTCGTACGTCCATAGGGAGCAAGTATTTCATTTGTCACTCTTGCCTCATCCTGAATCTTTGTCAGCTCCTTATAGCCAAAATAGATAGCAGTTATTACGCCTATCGACATTATTATATTAAAAATGATAGGCATTACATTTGCCCTGCTTTTGCGTATTTCCTCAAGTCGTTCATTCATGATAAGCATTTGACTTACCACGCTTTTTTCAGGCTCTCCGTTACCGAGTAAAACCTTGTGCATCTGAATAATCTTATCCGACTGATAACAGACATGAGAGTTTGTAATCAGTTCTTTAGCCTCTTCTTTTGTTATAAAGTCATCCATATTATCATTGTTAAGAATAACCGAGTAAAAAACATATTCCCATTATGCCAAATATGATTTTCAGGAACCACCCGAACCCGCCCAGTTTGATCATAAACAGATCATATTTCTTTTTCGTCCCGTAGTAGTTCCACTTGTTGCCGGCCGTCAGGTTGTAGCTTATATCGAATATCATAAACCTGACAAAAACAAAACCTGCTATTATCTTCCATACTGGAACATAATAAGATTCAAAGGGTAATCCGATCAGGACAAACCAGATCAGAAATAACAGTATGGCCGTGACATCCTGAAACCATTCCTCAAAGACAAATTCAGACCAGACAGGATCTTTCCGTTTTATCAATCCTTCGCCGATTGCTTCAAACTCGATAAATAGTATTGCCCAGAATAGCATCATACCATTATCACATTTATCCAAACCGCCAAAAATGCGCCCCCGAAAGTGAAAGCTAAATCGAGCCAGTCAAAAACGGTGTGCTTAACATACTTGTCAAATAGTTCTTTTAAAACCCCGACGCCAGTAGCGATCAGAATAGCCCAAAGACCTGTGAACTCAAACATATCAGCTATCATGTAGCCCAAGCCGAAGTGAGTTATCTTGTCAAGACCTATTGATAATATTTTAATTGCTCTGTTCATAATGGAGTGGTTATCAATATCATTATATTGGACTTGGAAAGTTATATCTTATTCTTTCGTTCACAAGTCCACAGTGCTTTTTCAGATAATGCGACGTTGTTTTAAAATTATTCCTGGTATCATATTTTATCAGACATTAAGTGGCACAACTGTAATACTTATCTCTTTTCTTTTGCCCCTATATCCGGAGCTGACCCCAAATAATCAATTCCAACCCCCGTCCCCACGCTAATGGCAGGAGATGTGGTATTTAACTCAAAATCAGAAACAAGGTTAAAAGTCCCTGATTTGTTTTTAAACAGCGGGTTTGAAGCATTCACTCCGTTTGCATCATACCCATGCCCCTGCCAGTCAGCGAAATTATGATCTTCCCTTTGTAGTCTCCAGGCATTCCCCGTAGCGTTGTAATAAAGATTATAGTTGACAGTAAATGTTCCGCCAGCTATAACGTAAGGAGTAGCTATATAATAAGGACTTCCCCCCGCTCCTTCGACGGTGAAAATATTGTTCCTTATAAGGAGGCTCTTGCCGGCTCCAAGCGTTATCCCGTCAAGATGTGCTATGTAAGAGTTGATAGCAGCATCCTGCATCAAGTCATTATTATAAACCATTATATCTCCTGCCGTTGTCCCTGCAATAGCATAAAGAGCATAACCGTGCGACTTTAATATATTGTTCTGTATGTAAAGATTCCCGTCGACACAAGCAGGTGCAATCTTCAGAGCTGGAGACCAGTCCCGGACAAAGTTATTTTGTACTGTTACGTTTTTTACAAGCTCGCCTGTGCTGCCCCCTATATAAATAGCCCCATTGCAAGCCCCTGTCGGCCCGTTATAAATTGTATTATCACTGATTGTAAGAGTGTCCACAAGATAAACCCCTATCCCGTATGCACTCGTTTCGCTGTTTGGCTGGGAGGTATAGAAAATTTTATTGTCTCTTACATACACCCCATGCGGGCGAAGATCAGTAGTAGCCCCCGACACGTTTATGCCGAAGTAAAAGAACGCCCCCGGATGGTTGCCTGTGTTCTCTATCTTATTCCTCTCAATAAAACAATGATGTAAAATCCCTGCTTCGAGTTCTGCGTTGTTAATCGTGAAAGCCGAAATAGCAACCCTTGTGTTCTTCAAATAATTGTCAAGGAAATAACAATATGTCGCCCCGTGTGTGTCTATGCCATGCCATACTGGGATATTGGCGATGTAGTTGTATTTTGCTGTGCAGTGATCAGGCCATCCTGTTGAGTTAAGTACTGAACTAAAATAAAGCCCGTAGGTGTTTTCGTAGTCATCTTCCCACGAATTAATATCATGGATGTAGTTAAATGAAACAATCCAGTTACTTTTATCAGTCGCCGGGTTCCTTCCGGCAAGCCCTATCCCGGTATATCCGCAATTCCAAACATGGTTAGAATGATTTGTTGCCGTAGCTGTGAAGGTTGCGAGAGTATCGCCTATGAAAATATTATACGAATCATCAGCCCCGTTTATTCCTGTTGTCGGGATGTTATGAATATCGTTATTTGTTATTATCCAATCATGGGGTACAGTAGCCCCGTCTTTGGCGAAATAGATACCGGATTTTCCACTGTCATCCCTCACTGTATCATAATGCTGTATGTCAAGGTTGTCTATTGCGATAAAAGAAACCCCTGCCCCGTAAATAACATTCTGATTACTGTTTGTAGCTATCTTAACAATGGGTTTCGCCCCCGTGCCGAAAGCAGTTGTGACTATATATTTCCCCGTTGAACCACTTTGAGCTATTGTCATATAAGGTTCTCCGGGTGCTGAAACACTCCATGTATCACCTCTTTTCAAACAAACAACGTCGCCAGCTTCCAGCGTAATGCTTCCTGTATAAGAACTCATCCACGGGTGATGTGCTAAGGGGGAGGCAGGACTTAGCCCGTCGTTAGAATCAGAACCAGTGGAAGACACATAGTAAATAGTATTCACAGAATCTACATCGACAATCTTCTTCAGCTCATCCATTGTGATACCACCAAAATTGTGCGATTGCATCTTATCCGCAAGAAGTGTCGAAAACGTCTGTCCCTGTGCCACTCCTGCCAGTGCGAGCATTAATATTATCAGAATCTTTTTCATACGAAATACATTATTATTGTTATAAATAATCCTCCCCATAGCGTAAACCATGCGTCTGCAAACTCAGAAGTGCCTTTGCCGAGCCATTTGTCCCAGATCAACTCCTTTGCCATTCCTGCCAAAAGTGCCAATAAAGAGCCCAAAATCATGGCGCCTTTTATCCAGAAATGCCGGATGAGTAAGGCACTTATCAGTCCTATTATTACCCCCGCGATTATATGTTTTACTTTGTCGTTCATACTATACCGGGCTTGGGAAATTATATCTAATCCTGTCATTAACTATTCCACAAAACTTCTTTAGGTAGTGCTGTGTCGCTTCTAACTTAGTGTGTCTCAATTGATCCATGAGTTCACGCATAGGTAAACCTGACATATGAAGCATTGTGGCTCCTGTATGCTTGAATGAGTAGAGCTTATATCCTTTTGATAACTTTAAAGCATCACGACATTTATTAAACCTGTACGCAAGCATATTGACTGACCAAGGCCTGCTATTAAACATTCGATGTTTCCCAAACACAAACAGGTTTTTATCTGCCTCATTAATCCCAATCTCATAACAGATGTCAATTAGCTGCTGCGGCATGGTTACAATCTGCTTTGTCTTGTTCTTTGCATTTTCCTGACGTACCGTTATCAGTCCGTCTTTAAGATTTATGTCCCCGACTTTCAATAGTCTTAATTCCTTGCCCGGGCGGATAAAACAATAATATTCGATCATACAGGCAAGGAATAATTGAGGATCACGTTCTTTGATGTAAGGGATGAGTATTTTCAGATCATCAGACTGAATTGCTTCTGCTCCCTGGTCCTTTTTTTTCTTCGGGAATGACACCCGATCAAATGGAATAAAATAAAGCTCGTCACGCTTTTCAGCATACTGAAACAACTGCCTTAGTACAAGGAAATACTTTTCACAGGTCGGCTTATCAAGATTTTTTGTCTTTCCGAGATAAAGAAAGAAGTCTGATATATTATCTGACGTGATACTCTTTATAGATTTTTGTTCAAGTTGATTGTATTTTAGCCAGTGCATAAACACATTGGTAGCTCTCATATATGGATAAAAGGATCTGTGCTGAATAGTCATCTCCTTTTCAGCCAGGAAGTCAGGTAATATTTCCTCAACCGTCTTATATTTCCTGAAAAATCCCATTTTGTTACATTCCTTATTCTTAATTAGTTATAAGCTCATTTAGTGATATAGGTACCGATCACTATAAAACTATATCAGCTATCAAATCAGATTGATCCGTATCTAATGTCCCATCAAGTTTGGGATTCATACTAATCGCACATGGTATTCCGACTGTTTTTGCGAAATCGTATTCTTCCTGCAAATCGGCCAATAGTCTTAGAGATGCCGGGGATGTCTTATAAAACCATTTTGAACTCTCGCGTGATGGCAGAGTTAGTTCTCTCATATTGGGATAACTGACCGAAGAGATCACCTGAATTTGTGTCCAAAAATCGTCAGTTGTTGTTGCTGGTCTATAATCTTCCTCAACAGAACCCACATCCATTGCGCCATAAGTATTGTCAACTCTGACCTTATTGCCGGACAAATTCAATATAACCCCAATACCAGAATTAACTCCCTTTATTGCCGAATAGAAATCCCATGTATAACCAACAGGATAACTATTTTCGGAATCAAGCCAGATTGCAAATGGATTTAAGGATGCCAATTCCCTTAATCTATCAATCATTAATTTATGAGCGGCCAGAAATTGATAATCCTGATCGGTAAATGTGAGATACGGGCTTTTATCCCCGAACCAATTTCGTGCCCATGCAGGATTAAGATACAATATGGGTTTAATCCCCACAGCATTAAATTCAGTTATAAATTTTGTAACAATGTTTTTGTCGGCAGTACAACCATCAGCCCCGACATCATATTTCAAATAATCAGGTATTGTATAGCCCGTATCTGTGTCTGTCTGAGTACCACGCCATATTGCTGTTTTATGGTCGTAGAGAGAAAATCCGTAAATGTGACTAACTGTTAAAATAGCATAATCTATTTTCCCGCTTGCCGCAGCTATGCCCGCCCATGTAGCAACATCTACTGTCGCTGGTGCTGCAAAAATGGATGGCGCAGATGTAACTACCGTTTTCCCATTTGTTTCATCACCGTTATAGGTGGGCATTCCATAGCATAGAAACCATCCAAGTTTGAAATCTTTAAATAAACCCTGAAAAGTAGTTTCTGAAAGTGATGGTAAAACAGTGGGGTGTGGTGGTAATGAATCACTAAACGTATAGGCTGGACTAACCGAAGTGCCGTTATGGTCATTTTTAGAATCCATTAGTGTACCATCGAATTTTTGGCAACTTATTATGTTATCATAAAAAGATAGTCCGGTAACATCTTCCATTGATAACATTTCCTGAAATTCGGTTACTTCCTCCTGTGATAACTCTTTATTGCAAATAATCAATCCATAGATATTAAAATTGCCCTGTTCTGAATCCTTAATCATTCTCCCAACATACAAGCCGGGACGATTATTCATTGCAGTATAAGTTCCATATTTGGTTCTTAACGAATAGGCCTGGAGAGTGGCATTCTTATATATATTCATGCCGGTTGCAAGTTTGCTTCCACTGTATGTAAAAGCGAGTTTGTTTATATTGGTATTTGTTGAATTGGTTGTTATGGCATAAAGGCAATTATTATTAGTAAGGTCACTGCCATATATCACAAAGTCTATCTTGCCGCCTAATGTATTTACACGGATATTATAGGATGTTCCATTCACATCTCCCCTTGATAACAGGGTGTTTATTGCTGAAGTATTATTAGATTTGACTATTGCAAGCACAGAAAAGGCTTTGTCATTACCAGAGTCATTGAAATAATAATCACTATCATTATCACTAAGTTCAACAGATGAATCCTGTGAATTAACAATTAAGACATTAGGTGAAGCCACTACCTCATCGGTATATGGACTGTAATTAGTGCCTTTATAGGCACGGGCGCGATATATTATTTTTTGAGTAAATGTTGAATAGTAATCCAAAACAATAGGGGTTCCGGCATTTGTAGTTTTAAATTCCGCAAAACTAACTCCATTGTCTGTTGACTTTTCCCATGATAAACCATCGTAATCATCGCCGTTCTCGGTCAATTCTAAGATTGCACCCACCAAATGCGTCGTTACAACAAGATTACTCGGTTTTCGTGCATTCCAGTATATACTCCAATTTTGGGACGATTTCTTAAATGGTATCCCGATCCCTTGTCCTATGCTTAGTCCCATATCATTACCTTTTTAAAAGTTTACCATTATGTATCAATAACTTACCATCGCCGTGCTTTAACAGTTTAATCCCCGTAAACACAGGATTGATTGACGCCGTGAAAGTTTTATTCAACCCGTATGCCGTACCCATGCTGTTAGTCGCATACGCCCTGACATAATAAGTCACCCCCTCCGATAGTCCCGTTATCGAACTCGTAAAACTACCCGTCCCCGTTCCGTCAGAAGTATGACTCCCGGAAACGACAGGATTGATTGATGTACCCCAGCAAACACCCCTTGCCGTGACGGTTGTACCCCCGGAGTTAGTAACATTGCCTCCTCCGGTTGCCGTTGTGGTAGTTATGTTTGTGACATCAGACGTGACCACAATAGGTACTGTAAGCCCCGTCACATACTCATAGCATCCCATTGACGGAGGATTATTGTAAGCATTGCCGAGATAGTCCGCCACCAGTCCTATATATAACCCAGTACCGATAGCACCGGACGAAGCAAGCAGCCTGAAATCGGTCGACGAAGTGAAAAGCGGATCAGTCAGGATATTATTTGTATAACTATACCCGCTACCTGTCGAAAACTGACCGCCATGCAGATCATCCCAATACGGTAAATTACTATTCCCGTTGCCGTAAAAGTCATTATTCTGGATCAGGAAATTTGTATTTGTCTGCGTGCCGTATGCTGCAATAGGAGCGTTAATCATCCCCGCCCCTATAAAGCCTTTAATGATATTATTCCGAATACGAACATTTGAAAAGGTCTGGTTCCCGGCAATTAAGATACCAACGGACATATATGTATTTGACCTGACAATCCCCGATGAGACAATAGTATTGTTTTGTATAAACACGCTATCCGTCATGTTGCCGGAGTTGTATTCGTAATCCTCGATAGCTATTGCCCCGACACTCCCGTATGTCCAGCGTGACCCGGTAGATGTCTCGCCAATGTTGTAAATAAGATTATTATATATCTGGACATTATTAATAACCCCGGTATTCGGGTGTTCCGTTCCGATTGGATAAATATGTTGTATTATGATTGCATTTGTCAGGTTGCGGAAAATATTGTTGTTAATGATACATTTGTCAACCCAACCGGCTTCAGGAGTGACTCCCACCTCGGTATTAGTAGGAGTGGAAGAAAAACCCACTATGTTATTGTGAAACCAACTCCCATAACCAGCACCGACAAGGTCAAATGTGTAAGTAAAGTCTATCTGTCCCTGAAGGGTGTTATTGTAATACTCGCATCCCCCCATGTCGTTCCAGTTCTCTATTGAGAAATTAAATTTTCCGTATTCTCGGGGTGCGACAATAATTGTATTGTCGTGCATCTTTGTCCCCCTGTTCCATCCTTCTTCGTAAAACTTTATTCCGTAACCATTTGATCCGGCGGCTCTGGCGGTCTGTGTTATTGTATTGTTATAGCATTCAAATCCATTTTGCTGACCATATCTCAGATTCCCCCTCCCCTCATAAGTTGTATAAGCGGCATTGTTGGTCATTATGTTACTGTAAAACTTATTCCCGCTACACCAGGCAGAAGGCATTGTTTTCCATGTCTCATACGGATTAGTCCCAGTCCATAATGCTTTAGGCTGACCGTAAAAGATCACCCCGTCCATTGCGAAATTCTCAAAGTTACAATGATGAATCTCGACATTCGAGCGAAAGTTGATGGCAATGGCCTGATAACCTGTTAAATTGCCCTGAAAACCACAATAACTTATTGACTGGTTGCCATAATTTGTATCTCCCGAATGGCCATAGCTTTCTGCCTTAATAGCCGGGGCGCTTGAAACAGAACAATTAAATATTGTCCGGTACATACCTTCGCCGGTAATAGATACCCCATCTGGTAGCAAAACCTGAGTTGTTATATAATGCGTCCCTGCCACAGCAAAAATGATATCCCCTTCCGACACTTCAGGATCATTGGCAGCCTTATATAATGTCCTCCACGGATTGCCCTGTGAACCATCACCCGATGCGTCACTACCCGACGGAGATATATACCATGTCGTCTGTCCCGAAACGGATAAACTTACGAAAACAAATAATATGGCTAATATCTTTCTCATTCAAATGGATACGGTTTAGTTTGTATTGTCGCCCTTTCTCCGGATGTTATCACCCTGTTCCAGATATAGACAGCATCCAGATAGCCTGTTAATGGATAATCTGTTTCGTTGTCGTCCCCTAAATGGAAGGCACAATTAGCATGGTATTGGATTGTCTTTGCTGAACCTGCACTTTCAGTATCAGCCTGGACGTTATCTACATATAAGTAAGCCGTTGTGCCGTTAAAGGTCGCTATTATGTTGTGCCATGCACCGTTATTGATAGCAGATGATGTAAGTGTCAGTCCCGTGCCGTCATTAAATTTCAGCCTATATTCAAGCGTCCCGTTTGCAAGCATGATAATATCATAACCATAGTATTGGCCACTGTACCATACCCAATTAGACACAAGCCCTGCCTGCGATGTACTGCTTGTGTTTACCCAAAGGCTGATTGTGTGAGTCTGGATGCGCAATGGTGAAGTTGTCCCCATGTTTGTATATCCTGTGCCTGCGTATTGAAATGCCTTGCCGAACTTACCCGTTGCGTTAACGGTCACGTTTGTATTCGTCCCAGGGAAATAACCCGTTATATCGTTTGCCGTGTTGCCTGAACTTTCATCAAGTTGCCATCCTGCTATAAAGCCTGATCTCAGCGATGACTGTGCAGTTGCTATGACAGCTTCGTAACGTGCCGTTGGGTCAGTAGCTTCAATAATTATCTCCTCCGATGCACCAAACGGAGGATGTACTGTTACTGTTCCGGTTGTATTATTAATCCTTGCTCCTACTTTCCCGTCAGCCGTTAGTCGCCTCCTTTGTAACAGTCCGTCCCGATATACCCTTACATCCCGTCCCGCCCAGTCAGCCGAGGTTATTATACTGTCACCTGGAGCAGGGAATCCGGTATCTCCGACCTGAAATTCCTTAGAATAGTAAGAAAAGCCTGCACTACTACCGCCGGAACCTAAACGGGATTCAAGGTAAGGTCGGGTAATGTAGCCGCCGCCATAACTGTTTGAATCGACCTTTTCAACATAGTAGTCGGATGCGACGTCGGCACTGTCACGAAGCGTTTGAAGCGAATCGGCAAATACCACCCTTGCAATCGAATCAATATCTGCTGTAACCGCAATAGTATCTGTCGCAATGCGAGGCACGCCGGTAAACTGCGGACTGGCTAAATCCGCTTTTGCTGCCAGAAGTGCATTGATCTCAGTCGCCGTTAACAGTGTAGCTGCAAAATTTCTTAATGCTGTATTATTCGTATTGATTTTAGTTCCCATTGTCCTGAGTGGATCCCCGGTGTGATCATTCGCAACCGTACCGATATTTATATCCTGTAATGTCAAAGAAGGGGCACGGCTTGTTTTATAAACCGGTTGTTTTACACATCCTGCAATCAAGACCAGAAGTATTATCAGATATTTTTTCATTTTCTCACTGTTAAAGTTGTGTCAACTGTTATTATCGTACTGTCGCCCGTTGGCTCAGTAATAACCGGCTTTGGATCACACGAATAAGCCAGCACAATAAGTAATATCAAAATCAGTCTTTTCAAATCGACGGTCCTGTTCCGATGTAAATACCCGTTGCTGTTGTTCCGCTTGAAAAAATCTTACGGCATAATTCCGGCAGAGAAAAAGTTTCCTGAGCCGAAAAGGTTATTGTCACTGCGTCGGCATCGGCATCATTTAAAAGACAATACTTAACAGCTCCGGCCCCGGTAGCGTGAAAAAAGAAACCATTTTCATTGGTGTAGTCACTTTCTGATACATCAATCAGCTCCTTGTGGGTAATCATTAAAACACCTGTTTTCATTTTAATTAAGTTTATTTTTAATCAGTTCAATTAATCTGTTAGTAATCTGAGGTTTAATCTTTTCAATATTCTCTTTTGTAAGCCCAAAAATATCATCATACTTCGGTAGCAACCATTTTGATTTTTCATCCCAGCTTATGACATCATACTGGCTATCTTCAATAATTGCTTCCATTTCCCTGTAAAAATCTCCGTGCAGGAAAAGATCAGGAATTCCATCAGGAGCTACATAGGATGACATTTTTCTTTTCCGCTTCAGGTATGCCTTTGAGTAAGACGGAGAGATATACTTCCCGTCCTTTGTCCGGCCAAGTTTAAGCTGCATCTGATTGAGTTTAACAATCTCGTCAGCGTAATCCTTAACAGCCTGTTCCTTTAACGCCTGCATATCAATTGCCTTGATCTTATTTTGTAACTCTCTAAGTTTCATCACCTGTATGTACCGTGTCATCACTTGTAATAACTGTACTGTCAGCCGTAGCCGTACCAGCCAACCCTGTATAACCATAATCAGCGTTGATCCCCTCGACGTATTTCTCAGTCATTTTCAGAATCAAGTCAACTGTATGGTTCCCGTTATGCTCTGAAATAGTATGTTCCTTGACAATATATTCCACATCATTCACAACAAAATGATCCAACCTCGAACCGAATATGATTTGCCTTGCCAGGTAGAACGGTATGTTTTCGATTGTCAGGGCTTCGATAGCTTCATTCTCGCTGTATATCCTTTGTTCCGTTCCTCTGTTGTTATATAACTCATCCTTGCCGCCTATGTCCGAAAATTTAACTACACCGAAAACATTAACTAAATGCTGAATACCAGTTGAGTAATCGACGTAGATAGTATTATTGTCGTTATAGTATTCGATCTTAACGCCCTCCCATGCCGTAGCAACTTCAATTAACTGCGATTCGTAACTGACAGCATTGCCTCCTGATAGAGTTGCTGTGATATAGATTTTATACTGTCCGTTTGTCGAGATAGTCACAGGTATTTCCCAGAATGAAAAATCCGTATAAGTAGATTTTTCAGCCGGAGTTAATGAAGTTGAAACACCTGTATTGATATTATAGAGAGTAGCTGTTATGCTGTCATAATCTGTTTTGATCTGTATTGTGATAGTCTCTCCGTTTGTGACCTTCTGAAGATATGGTGTCTTGGCAAGCGGGTCAGATAACTCGTGATAAAGCGTATTCAGGAAGTTTTCAGCGTTTGCGTTTCGCCTGACAAACTGAATCGAATTAACCGGTGATATTGTGAATATTGCCATTACACGTTATTTATGTCGTTATCGTAGTAACACATTGCCCCGGTTGTCAGTGCAGCCCAAGCCGAATTATCTGTCACAATCGGGATACCTGACCCGTCCCGGTATTTTGTTTCAGCTAAGTTATCGGCAAGCCATTCCTGAGTTCCGATACATATTGTCCGGTAAACCTTACCGTCGTTGCCTGTATATGTTCCGGTCTGGCCGTGAGTGAGAGTTGTTGAATCTTTGACGGGACGAAGAGAACGTCCCCAGTTAGGAGAATAAGCATAACCAACACCACTATATTCTTGACTATATGTTAATACCCATACACCATAACCATTGTTAATTTCATTAATCCAAATATTAAGTGTCTCCTTAATTTCGATATAACTATCACCGTTATAATCCCTTTTCCCGCTTCCCCTTGCATTGAATCCGGTTGAATTGTCTGAATTTGAATTAGGATTATTCCAGTAGGTCGATCCGCTTTCTTTCAGGTGGATCGCATCATTATCTTCTCCAAAGTAATCTACTAAAGTAATTATATCTGCTTCGGCCGGTATATGCCACCCTGCCGCACAGATATTCCTTGCATCATCTACAGCGTACCAGTTATAGAGTGCGCCGTATTTAATTGATTCGACTTGTGCCGGAATAACCGGAGTAACATAGGTAAGATTAGCTTTAAGAAGTTTCATACTGCCTAATCCCTTTACATCAGGTTTCCGGCTATTGAATTTCATTATCCATCCGTACTTATATGTTTCGTCCGTATTGGCCCGGAACCGGACAAGCATATACTGATTAGGAATATGGTCAGTGACTTGTTTCATCCCTGCCATTACTTCAGGTGTGACAACAAAATCAAACGAGTAGTAGATGTTTTCAAAAAACGGTTCATCGAGATCAGATATGTTAATGTCCCGGCCTTCATAGATCGTATCTGTTTCGCCTGTCTTGCGTGTATAGGCTTCAGAGTTGTAATCCGACGAAAGGAATGAAAGTATTTTTGTAGTATATTTTTCCAGAGCAGCCCGGATGAAAGAACCCCAGCGAACCAGATTGCGGGCCGGATGATAAAACAGGTTATAGTTGTTTGCATCATTGCCGGTATTCTCAACAGTTGCGTAATTCTCTTCCCGTTCGATCTGTGAAGATCCCGACAGGTATGTTATCAGGAAATTGTTATCATCATATTCCGAATCCTCCCCGGCTGCTATTGTCTTGTGTTTTTCAAGTGCGGAGAATATCCCGTTGCCATCAGCCCTGTAAGGGGAGAGAGCGGAAAGGGTGTTTTCCTGTGTCGTTATTGGTGTAGCGTAATTAGCCTGAGAGTTATATTCATACCGGCCTTTGCTTGCATTATAAGGGTTATTGTTTGCCTTTGAAAATCCTATGTTGACCTGTGAAAAAGTAAGATCATTAGCAACCTCTTCTGTTATGTCAATAGCTCCCTCTATTGATAAGAAAACCGTATCATTGAAAGCATATCGCATTTCCTCAATCCTTACCCGCCATGTCCCGTTAAACTCTTCCAGACCTAAACAGAGCGGGCAAATAGCATGAAGTGACTGAAACAGATTTTTCAGGCTAACCTTTAAAAGTACGTTGTCATCAGTAAAAAGGAACCCCCGCAGGAGTAATCCGTTTGTTACAACGCCATGAGCGAGCAGTCCGTTTGCAGCATAGGTGATAGGTTCTGAATCCGTCCGGCCTAATATCTTTGACCAGAACGGGGATGCTTCGCCGGTTATAGCCTGTAAAATCCTTGTAAATGCTTCGTGATAAGGATAGCCTATTACATTATAAGCCGACGAAGTAATGATACGGTAATAATCGAGTAGCCCTGTAATATCAAAGTTGCTTGTCAATAATGTGCCCGTTCCATAATGGAGTATTTCCATTATCACATAATCACCATTTTCGCAGGACGGAACAGAGAAATCAGCATCAACATAAATACTTATCCAGTTATTGCCCGGATCATTCTGAAATATACCAACTAACCAATTCTCCTGAAATACCCCGGCAGAATTCCAGCGTCTTAAATTGATCGTTACGCTGTTTGTCCCTCCGTCGTAATCCAGTATTGCATTAATTGTAAGATGAATAGAAAGGTCAGTATTGAATATAGGTGAAAAGAACGATCCGTCCTTCCCTGTCATATCGGTATAATCAACCACGTCATATACTGAATTCTCCTCTTTCGATACGACAACAAACGGGAAAGCATGATCTGACAGGTGAACATCATCGACGACAGAAATCTCAGCATTAAAACGGTCCGTCCTGCCTGGTATATATATTGTTTTCCCTTCATTTGTGAAGGGCGTTATTGTATCGCCGTTCAGGTCAGTAAGTTTATTTAAAGCAATATCGAGCGATTCACGGGTTTTGATCTTATTGACCAGTGAGTTGTCAATGATCTGCACCTTTACATAGTCGCCTGAACTGCCCTGAACGTATTTATAAGTGCTGAAATCGACCAGTCCGATATAACGTGATTTGTAAGTGTAATCCTTTACGTCAAGCTCCTGAACTTCATAATTGCATATTGCCTCAGTGCCTTCTACATCAAAAATAGCTTTTAGGAAAGTGGCTCCGTTTTTAATAAAGGTCAGTTCTTTTGTGCTGAATGATCTGAATATCCCCCAGTATGTTGTCGACCTTTCGTAAAAACATTCGTCGCTGTCCCATTCCTGCGGAGCATAACCTAATTCCAGTGTTCCATTTAAGGCATGAGTTAATATGTATTTATACAGTGTCAATTTATATGCCTGTTGAAATATGTTTTATACCTGACACCCTGTCGTTTCTCAATCGAATTCCCGACGCCGGTTTTCAGTATTATCGTGTCCTTTTCCTGAATTGCCTTAATCAGTTCTTTATGGCGGCGTTCAGCAATATTATCATTGCCTTTTTGTTTCATTCCGCTTGCTGCTCTTAGTATTGCTGCTGTTTCTCCTGCATTATAAATAGTACTTTTCCTTTCCAGTGCGGTTAGTTCTGCACCGTCGCCGGATAATCTCATTTGTCCCGACGGAGAAACAATAAGCTCCTGTCCTTGCTCTCCCACGACAGCCAATCCTCCCGTTGATGATCTTGTGCCTTTTGCGTATTTCGGTATTGGCTTGGCTGCCACAACTGCCATTTGTATAGCCCCCTGTGCAATAATCCAAGGGACAAGCGGTATTGTTGCGACCTTCGACATAGCATTTGCGACGCCCTTAGCAGTATCTATTGCAATAGAGAACATTGCGCCTATCTTCTCAGTTATCGCAGCCTTACGCTGTATCTCTGCTTTTTTCTTTGCGTACTTTTCTTCAATGATTGCCTTTTGATCTGCATTATCCCCTGCAATTTTTAACTCTGCTTCTTTTTGTGCCTCAAGCTGATCTAGTTGCCTATCCCAAACAGTCTGAACAGCATCAGCCACCGACAAGGCAAGGTCGATCTGCATCTGTTTTTTTTCTTCAAGAACTGCCTTTTCTTCCTCCCATGCAGCAATCATAGCATCATGCTGCACTTTTTCGGCATCGGTCAATTCCCTGAAAGGCTGAAGCGTCAATCCAAGCTCTTTATTAAGTTCGGCCCGCTTTTCTTTTTCCTTGTTAGTCCGGTCAATTATTTTGTCGATAGTATAGACAATAGCGATATTCTGACCAAGTTCTTTTTTCTTCTCAGTCATTGCCTTTTTAGCTTCCTCGGAAACTTTAATACTATCATCAATAATCTCCTTTTGAAACCCGCTTAATTCGCTTGCAAGCCGACGGGTATTTGTATAGAATTCAGCTTCTTTGTCAATGACTTCCGACATTGATTTCTGTACTGCCTGAAATTCCTCCTCGTTGTTATTATAGAATTTTGCCAACTCTGAATTAGTGCTTCGGCTTGATTCCAGTTGTTCTGCATCAAGAGAAAGCCATTGCTTTACAGTTTCGATCTTCTGTTCTCTTGTTAGCTTTTCGTTATCCATCTTTGCAGCCAGGTTGCCTAATTCCGCCTCTGTTGACGCTGCCTTCCATTTAACTTCCTCCTTGCTTAACTTTACTTCGAGATCATAAGCCCTTTGAGCAAAAGCAAGCCTTTCTTTTTCTGATTTTGTTCTGTCCTTTGCTTTATTCCTTAACTCTTCAACTTCCTTCCTCATTCTGGCCATAGGGATAAGCTGTGCCGACATTGCGTCGCCTATCCTATCCATTTCATCGGCGAACTTTTTTCCTTCCTGCCATGCGTCACGGATTGCATCACCAAGCCCCCCGAATGCTTCCTGTCCGTCCTTTTTCAGATCCTTCCAGTTGAAAGTAATAACATCTTTTATCACTTTGAAAAATGCCATTACCCGGTCAATAAGAACATCAACGACGTTCTTTAATCCCTTCCAGATACCGGCCAGTTTGGTTGCGCCCTCGTCAGTCGATTTAAACGCCTTAAATAGCAATGCAAAAGCTCCGGCCAGAACTGTTATAACAGCAGTAATAGGATTGGCCAGAAAAGCCTTTCCGAATGATTTAACGGCTGTTGTGGCGGATGCTAATTGAGGATTGACCTGTCCGATAGTTCCGCCCAGCCCCTTCATTGCATTTTCATAATGGCCAACCTCCCGGACATAAACACCCATTGACTTTTCACTTGCGATAACTTCCTTAGTCATCTTTTGAATCTGTGGAAGCATCTTTTGTGCGCTTGCAGCTCCGGCATCAGCATAAGCCTTTTTCAGCCTTTCCAATTCAACCCTTTTCCGGGTAAGGGAATCGACTTCTGCCTTATCGAATTTTGCCTGTTGCTTGGCCTGTAGCTTCGCATCAGCTTTGGCGAGATTCTCTTTGGCCTGAGTAATCAAATCAATGTTTTTCTTCAGATCATCATTAACCTTCTTTGATTGATCTGTTGTTTTATTGAGCGTATCATTTGCTGCGTTGAAATCCTTTACAGACATTCCAGCCTTAGACAGTATCTTATCAAGTTCAACAGCATCCTTAATGACCTTATCAAGACCGGCCACGGCCTTGTCAAGGGACCCGACAAACTTATCCCAGTTTGCAAGAGCCTCTTTCGAGATCAGATCATCAATTTCACTCATGCAACCCTCCTATTATTTGCCTGCTGAATTCTTGTTGCAAATCTTAAATTCCCCGGATAGTATCCCATGTTATTGTCTATGCGGTCTAAGGTCAATTGATTAGTTTCTCTGCCAAGTTGCTCATACCCATCTAATGTTTTTATGTAATTGAAAAAGGACGCAAAATTATTTATCCATTTTTCATACATTAAAATACCCCTCCCTCCATAATTCTTAAATGCCTTGACTTTAGGATTATAACATCTACTTTTAATATTCTGCCATTCCTTGTAATATATTGAATAACGCATACCGTGCTTTGTACTCCTTAATATCACTAATGCGTTCTTGTGGCATCCACAAGAATTCGTTTTCATGGATATTACATCACATAGCCTTGCTGTAAAATGTTTTTTACAATAAGGGCATTCAATGATTATACATCTTCTTTTTCTTCCAGACGGCTGTGTTTTTGGCAAGTCTTCAGAGATAAACTTCATGCCATGAATCATATCACCTTCATTATATTTTATCCGTTCTGCCATCTACTTTAGATTATGCCGTTCAATCTGCTTTATCTTTTCCGTTGCTGCCTTCATGTAATACTGAAACTCATACAGCTTGATATTTCGGTCGATATTCATTTCGAGTATTATCTCAGTCGATACAACTATCTGAGCAAATGCAACTCCTTCACTCTTTTCGGTCTTGATCAGTTCCTTATATTTATCCTGCAACCGCTTCATTTCGGAAATAAGCGATTCCCTGTCTTCCAGTTTCTTTAACTCCAGCCCGGTTATCTCCTTAATCAGTTCAAGATGCTTTTTATCCCAGCTTATCGACACAAGGTTAACCAGAGCCGGATAAAGGTTATAGGCCTTATTAAATAGCTTTGCCCTAATGACACCCCCTTGAACCTCCTGCTCCATTCCCGTCTTATTGATTGATTCAGCGACTTCCTGCATCAGCTTCAGATAAGCCTTTTTAAGCCAGAACCGGGGCAAGGGAATTTTTGTCCGGGAAGCCAGTTTGTAATTTCCCGAATCCATCAGGACTGTTAATTGTCCGATTGAAATTGTATAGCGGTTATGGAAAAGCATAGGAAAGAGGGGGATTATTCAGCCCCCTTTTCTTTTTTAGCAGGAACCTTACCGCCTATCGAAATATAGAGCTTTTCAGCATCTTCGCCGGGAAGCGTTCGCTTCACCCATGCCTGAAACTCACTCCATGTAAGTCTTACAAGCACAGGATTTACAGATACGTTAGGCATTGATAGTAAGCCTTGAACTCAGGTGAGTAACCAGCGTTGTACTGAGCTTCTTGACCCGGATCACAACATAATCACCGGCAGCAAGAGAGACCGGCGAAGATCCTTTTTGAACAGTCAGTGTATAAGCACCCAGCCCCGAATCAGTAACAGAGGTCACCGCCGGAGAGGTCAGATTGTTACTTTCCAGTACTTCAAAGTCAGCAGCAGCAAGACCGGCATAGCCGCTTCCGCACCTGGTGTTTATCTGTACTGCAATAGTTCCCGGAGTAAGCGAATAAGCCCCGGTTGCAACTATCGACAGCCCGACAGGAGCGTTTTCCGTCAGTTCGATAGTGGGCGACCATGACAGGGCCACGCCGTAACCAGCCTCAAACTCATCATAGTTCAGGAAGTTGACATACACCGTGAAGTTGTTCTGAGTTTCTTTCAGCGGGACGCCTTTTGTAATCGCATTGAGCGTACAGGCATATCCCTTGAAATATCCGGCAGAAGTCATTGTTCCATAGATGGTATTATTGCTATCTATAAAGATCATCCTGTATGTTCCTCCCTTGAGCGTCTGAAGGAGTTCTTTATAATCGCAATAATTTGACATGAGCCGAAGCACCATCGACGGGACCGGTTTGTTTGTTATGGCTTTTCGGCCAGTAACCGGCATTGTCACGATGTTCGGGTCATCAGTAGTAGGCTCATAATCATTTATCCCCATAGGAGCCCAAACACTCAGATCAGTCTGAAGTTTGGTTTTCCACTGAGCCACTGATGCAGCATTTGCAAGCGAAGTGAAAGACGCTGCTTCAGTAGTAATGATCACGTTTTTTATTTCTTTCATATCCAGCACACAGGATTTGTTTAAGCCCTGTGGCAGGATCGGACTGCATTCATTCATTTTTTAACAGAATAAGGAATATTTTACATTACATCTTACTTTGAACAGGAAAAACGGGTGCATATCATCTTCTTTCTTTACCATGCCCCATTGCTTCCAGCTTTCATATCCTTCAGCTATACCGACAGCCGTGAAGATCCCGCCCCTTTGGATCCATGTCACTGCATCCTTTAGGGCATCTTCTGTCGTCCGCTCGGTAGCTGAACTATGAAGTATTGAAACATTGACGGCAAAATAAATATCGACAACTGCTCCGTCTAATCCTGTCCTTTCGACAACATCAAAAAAGTGCAGGGCCGGAACTGTATCATTAAGTAATACGTCCCGGTAATCATTACCACTGACCCAGACTTCAGGAATCATTTTGTCATCCCTGTACGCCCTAAAGACACGACCGTAACGGACTACCCCTGTAATAGTGTTCCATAGGTGCGCCTCAAAGACGTCGTTCTGGAGGTCAATCGGTATGTCAATCCCTGTCATAATGTTGCCCTTATAATACCTTTCGGGTTATACGTGCTTCTTAATGCTGCTATCTCCTTGCCCAGCTTTGCGACAAGCCCTGCGTGCTCCGGAAAATTAGGATTTGTCCTGTTGCCGTTAAGTTCCAGTATCGCTGCATTCTTTGAAAGCCTTTCAGCCTTGTTTGAACGGACAGTGTTACTGATAAGATCAACGACATTCATACAGACCTGTAATTGCAGGGCCTTCGCAAACCGGTTGATATTTGACTTAACTATATAAGTATAGTCTTTGTAAAGCGACAGATTAAGGTTCAGTCCCCATGTATCGGCTTCGTAATGAATAGCCGAAGGATCGAACATTGTCTCAGCGTTCCAGTCCGGCACCCGTATAGGCCTGATTCCCATTTCTGGAAAATAAGTCATAACGCTTGCCATCTGGTAATTCCGCTTTATCGCTTTAGGAGTGAGCGAGCCACGTAGATAACCTATGTACCACTTGCCACCGTACTGAAGGTCATTAAGCACCCATGAAGTTGTCGGAGTTGTATGTACTGCTGTATTTGCTGTAAGGGTGATCGACTGTGATTTTACGGCTGCATTGACCTGAGAATTGAGCAGGAGCAGCTTAACCGTACCGGATGCGTCAAACTCAGTTATCAGCGAATTGATTAATACAGACAGATCATTGCGTTTTGAAATGTCAATTTCAAAACCTACAAAATCCGTTGCGTTAATCAGGGTTTCACTGAACTTGTTTTCATACTTTAAAAGTAGTCCGGTATCAATATGATCATCCTCTGAAAACACCCTGTTACATACATCGACAAGGGCAGCCTTGACCAGATCAGAGAGGTAAGTGTTAAGATTAGCGTCACTGATCGCTTCGTCATCAACACAGGCCTTTATATTATCAACAGTACATAGTCCGCTACCAAACTGGTAGTACAGCCCAGAACTGGACAGTAAGTTACCTGCACTAACAACAGGCGACCCGGTGCGTGTTGATTGTTTCCATCCTACCACACCCGGAGCTATTGTGTTGATGACGTCGATCTGTATCATTTTAGTTTTTGTTGTATATCACATTCGGAGTGACCGGCACAATATTCATCCAAATAGATTTAACCCAAATAGTATCATTCGGGGTAATAGTCCATCGGAGATATTTGTAAGTAATAGGGGAACTGGTCAGATTGCCTATAATGGTCGTATCTGTCCCGTTACTCTTGTATGTGACGGTAGTTATTGTCTTGTAATTAGTCCCGTCGAGCGATCCGGCGAAAACAGCAGTTGCCTGGTTTGTTGGCGTGACGCTGGTATCGTCCAAGTGCAGCGAATAAGTATAATACACCGGCGAGGGTATATCAATCTTATACACATAATTGAAAGCAGCTGTTTTGCGTTCTGCTGCCGTGTAAGTCACCCCTGCCAGTCCTCCTATTGTGAGGGTTTTGTCCTGTGCCATCACTGAAAGAACAGCGAACAGGAATACGAAAATTGAAAGTATCTTTTTCATATCACACCTCCTTAGCTTGCAAGTTGACCAACACCGTAAACAACAGAATCACTTGCGCCCCTGATAGTCGAGAGGGGAGCGGACTGATAAGCAAGATCAAGAGATACCTCAAACTGAAGTGTCACGTCCTGAGTGTAACCACCGTAGCTGCCGTTATCTTCTCTGGCTGCATAGGCATGGATAGCGAAATTCACACCAGGGAACTGAGGAACGGAAATCTGTCCGTAGTCGCCTATGTATGTCATTGCCTTTTCAGGATCGAGCGGTTTTCTGTTCTGCTTCGGTATCCAGGGAGCAACAGCGACAAGGCCATTCTCAAAGAATACGCCTGATCCGTTGTAACCTGTACCGAGAACTGTCCGGGTTGTGCCGACAATATCCATCCCTGCAAACTGGAACCCAAAGTTTGTAGCATTTGCGCTACCCTGAGCGGCAAGCCTCTGCATCAGTCCGAATGCCTTATCGTCAACAATACCTATGATCTGGCCCCTGAAGAGGTTAAACCAAAGGGTCTGTTTTGCATTCTGGAAGAAATAGTTTGCTTCAGTAGCCGGAACCTCATAAATATCATCCGTTGAATTGACATTCCCATTTCCACCGCCTGCATTGTACTGAGTTTTGTCAGCTACCAGAGCAGCCACCAGAGCAGCATCGAGGCGGGCAATAAGGTTGATAAGAGCATTCTGAAGCGTTGCAGCATACATCTGAGCAAATGAGAACACATTGTTGTCAGCCTGTTTGATCGAGATCGAAAAAGGCTCCGAATAAGTTGTCCAGCTCAGTGTCTTTGAGAGAGAATCACCCCTTGCGCCAGTGTGAGCGGCAGCCCTTGCACTTCCGTTAGTGGCAGCCTGACGAATAGGGAAATAAGCATACACGGTGCGATCCTCACGGGTGCGCACTTCTGCAAGCGAAGGGTTTGCTATTTCGGCCTTTGCAGCAACTGCCAGAGCAGCACTGTCAGGAAGCCTCCATTCGCCCTTCTGGAATCTTTCATTGAATTGTGCCTGTCCTGCAAGCAGGGCAGACGGTACGAAATAAGCCATTTTTTAACTTTTAAGATTTGACATCATTTTATTTATTAGGGTCAAATCCTGTATCTTTGTTGTCATTCAACAGTTTAAGACCCTCGTTGCTCATCGGCTCAATCTTATGATCTTTCATATACTGATAAGCCTCTGATGCGGTCTTGAACTTCGGAGCAGCACCGCCGCCGCCTCCATTGTCGCCGCCTCCCATTCCCCCTTTTGCGACATAGGCTTCAGCGAACTGAGCAACCACGTCTTTAAGCGGGATAGGGGATAATACTTTGTCATTGAGCCTGGCTGTCCCTTTATACACGACGGTACTACCGTCTTCATTCGCCACACGGTGACGCAGCTTAAAAAGGTCTACAAGGTCATTGACAGGAAGACTGTAAGCAATGGGTTTGCCATCCGCAGTCTTATCCGGGAAGTGCGACCTGATCTCACTTGTCGTCTGAACATCAAACAACTTTGATTCATAGTCGCTTTTTGTTTTCGTATACTCCTGTTCGGCAGCCTGAAGTTTAATCCGAAGCTCACCGGCTTCTTTCTTGTACTTCTCGACCTGCTCATCAGGTTTTATCTTTGCATCAGCAATAACCTTTTCGGAATATTTTTCAAGGAAAGTATCGATACTTTTGCTGTCTGATTCGATCCCGTGTTTTGTTTTTAGATCCTTAACAAGTATTTCAGAAGCAGCTTTTTTGCCTTCATTGAATCGGTTAGTGCCGAATGTGTTTTTTTCGTCCTCAGTTATCAGAACTGGAACCTCCAGTGTTTCTTCTTTGTCACTCTTTAGTTTAGCGTCAAAATCAGAAATATGGAGAACCTCACCAAGTTTTTTGATTGTCTCTGCGCTAAACATGACTATTCAGTTTTTGGAGTTTTAGGTTTCACCTCTTCTTTCACTTCGATGTATTCTTTCAAAGTGTTTTCTTTCTGAGCATTTAAAATGTCAGCGTGCTCCTGCAGCAACATTACAATGCGGTTCGGCTTATCCTTTGCTACAAGACCCGGCTTGCCGTCAACCATTTTTCTTTCCTGTTCCCATTCTTCAAACTCCAGAAAGGTTTTCATTGCCTTCTGCGTTTCCGGGCTGGGAGCCTGTTTGATTTTCTTTGCCATTTGTCTGTTTTGTTTTTGTATATTCAAATAATAGTGATTTGAGCTTCTTAATATCAGATTTGATTATCTGCTCCTCCTTGAGTGTCCCGATCCAATCCTGAAAATATAATTTGGCTGTCTTGTCCGGTTCTGGTATCTGACTGGCATCATTGACATGGACAAACGGCTCGACATACATCAGCTTAATGTAATAGTCTGCCATTGTCGGGTTTGATGCGAATTCGGAATAATAGAACTGCTCCAGCATGTAGTTAAGCGTCATAGTAGGTGCGCCCTTTGCTCTTGCGTCTTCATAACGGAGCCAAAGCACATCAGGAGATTCAGCGATATACCGGCGGGAGTAACTTATCTGAACGGCATCAAGCGAGAGCAGATACCAGAATTTGCCGTATATAAGCGTCAGTTTTGCTTCAATAAGCTGGGCTATATCTGCAACCTCATTAAGCTTGTTATATACGGCCTGAACGTCAATAAACCGTCCTGTTGCTGTTTCGTTTTCTGACTTCTCAACAGTAGTCCCCCAGAGAGAATGGAACATCTTATCAAACAGCCAGTCTAATTCTGTCCGGTTCTCTGCACACGTTTCAACTTCAGGCTGAATATATCCGGCAGGAGGAAATTCACGGTTTATATCAACTTCTGCTTTGGGATAAATAAACACATCTGATACGTCCTTTCTGGCGGAATATCCCGACCCCTTACATGTCCCACAAACCTCATTACCTACCTTTCTTGCTCCATTGCAGGTAGGGCATAATGATTCGATCATCCAGAAAAGCGGGTAATTATGCAGGAACTGATATATCTCTTTTACGCTGTTCTTTGTCAGGTAGGAGTTAAGCAGGTCGACCTGTTTCGCAATAAAACTGTCTTTGATCTTTTTCTCAGTGTTGTAGATTGTCGAGTTAACAACACCCGGAACCATGCCGAAATTGTTCTCTATAACCTCGACAATAGATACCTCTTTGCCATCATTCTTAACATAGTAATAGAACTGTTCATCGACAACCCAACTGTAAGAAACTTTCTGGTCTTTTTTCTCCCCCTCAAATATCTCAACAGCCGGTTCAAAGATTATCCATTCGATGTCAACGCCGTCGGTGTCGTAAGCGTGGATATTATGGATTGACTTATAAGTTAATTCTGCCTTGCTTCCGTCCCTTGCCACTTCAAGAAAAATGATCCCGTTCGGATCGGAAATGAAACGCTGGAACCAGATGTCTTTCATAAACTGACGCATACTCATTCCATCCTTGACATCCTTCAGTCTCTCCTTGAATTCCTCTGTCTTGTCCTCTCCTTTGAACTTGATTATCGTATCGCCCCCTTTAGCCTGCCAGATATTATCAACCGGGCGAAGCAATTCTGATACGATCCAGGGATTTGTTATAGCGTGTTTCTTTCTTAACTCATGCTGTTTGTCATTCTCATACCGGTTGATCTGCTCAAGATACTCCTGAGTACCCATGCCAAAGAAATGCCTGATATATGCAGAACTTTCCTCCCTTGCCTTTTTGATCTCAGGTGAAATATCTGATTGAACTTGTTTCGTTATGGTAGTTATATCTAACATTTGTCTTTTGATATTACTTGCAGGGCAATCCTTTCAACCAGTTCGCCGACCTCTTTACAATCTTCCTTTGTACGGACAACAAAAGGGATTAGTCCTAAGTCATAAATTTGTGTTTTACCGTGTTTTCCCATAGTAACTAAGACTTTCGTTAATCCTTTTTGAATCCGATTTTTGTTTTTTCTTCTCTGTCTGCATCAAATTCAAATTCATTAAGCCAGATCGATGTATATTGCCCGTCAGAAAAGTAACTCACTTCATAACTCATATTCTGGAACCGGATCACACAAGCGGTTATCATTGCCCTTATTCCGCTCGACTTAATAATCACATATATGCCACACTTCAGTATTTCCATTTATCCAAAGTATTTTTTAACAGCGTACCCCGTTAAGTCACAGGCTTCATCGTGTGAATAGTTCGGGAAGGCTACAAGCTGAGTTATAAATTCCTGGTTCCAGTTGCCCCGGACAAGATGAACCCGGCTTGATTCGATCTTAGGGGCTGCATAATTGACCCTTGCTAACTTCCCGTCCTGTACCAATCGGCCAGTTATCCTTGTTACATTGAAAAGCGTTTCATCTTTAATAAGCTGAATAAAACTGTACCCGGATGCTTTCGGCTCTATTTCAATCATCGAAGCATTGTCCAGATATTCAGCGTGTAATTCTTTAATCCTTTTGGTCACTTCCGGCGTGGTCATCCATTGCCCTTCAAAGTGCCGAACAATCATTCTCCCGTTTTTCAGATCGAAACCGGCTATCATAAAACCTGTCGGGTCATTATCTTTGTCCTTCGTGTAAGCCCCGTCGATCCAGAGATCCCATGCTACAGAATCAGGCACCTCCCCAGCTTCGATAGTTACAAACCAGTCTTTTTTGATTCGACCACCTTCTTCCGGGTATGGTTGCTGAAGATACTGACCAGAATAGCCGAATGACCCTAATTCAAGTTTTGCCTTGTCGAGTACTTCACGTGGCATCCTGACAGGATCGAGCAGGCCATCTGTATATTTCTCCCTGAGTTCAGTAGGTTTGACGTCGCTTGTTAGTTCAGCAGGCAGGCAAATATGATGATACGACCTGCTTTTCTTCATAAAATGACCTATTGTGTCATCTTCATGAAACCTCTGCATCAGGTAAATAGATGGAGTATTGCGCTTGTCAATTTTTCTGGAAGGAAATGTCAACTCTAAAGCCCTGTTTGATGCTGCTCTTTTTGTATCTGAATCGGCAATGACAGCATTCATAGCATCATCAAAGATCAGGCAGTGAGCGTGCATACTTGTTACTGTCCCGGTCGTTGATGTAGCGTAAAATCTACCCCCGAAATTGTTGATAAAGTCATCATTATTATCCCGGATCAGTTCAAGTTTCTTCCCGTGCAACTTCTCAAAATACGGCATCAGGACAGTTTGAAACATCTCAGATTTTAAGATATTTTTTGCCTTGATAGCGTGGTTCAAAGAGGCGTCTGATGAATAGCTGTCGATTATCCAGACCAGCGACGGATCACCGAGCCAGTTCCATATCGGCCATCCTTGAGTAACTAAAGAGCTTTTTGTTGAACCAGGAGGGACTGTAATAAACAAATCTTCATAAGGCGGGGCCTCCCTTCGTACAATGAACTCCGATAAAAATTGTAATTCTCTGGCTATTTCTTTAATATGCCAGTTCGGGATCATGTCTTCTGATGACAGCTCAGGCCAGAAAAACCGAAAGAACTTGTAATAGTCCGCAAACAAGTCTAATGCAATATCGTGATCAACTATTATGTCGTGAGTTTTATTCAAGTGCTTTTTTGCGTTTTTCGATTTCCTGTTTAATCTTTTCTGATGTCAGACTTAAACCTCCTGATATTTCGGTCTTTTCGGATAAACCTAATTTCCTCGCAACAATATTGGCATTATATGCTCCAACTGTTGCCCCCTCAAACTGTTGCGTCTCAATAGTGTGCTCTATGCGTGTTATGATGTTAGAAAAATCAGGGTCGGAATTATTCTTTTTAAACTCATAAAAATATATCTGTGAACAATCCAGATAAAGACAAAGCCCCGACATAGTGTAGGGGCGTGCTGTTGGTAGTCCTATCAGGTCATTTGATTTGGTCGCTTCCACATCATCAACCTGACCCTTTTTTATCTTATTCGCAACACTGGGCTTTCCTGCTCTGGCCTGCTCAATCTTCATCCACGGGTTGTCATCACACCACTTGAAATATTCACAGGCTGCCTCCCACATCAATTCAGGAGTGGCAAATAACTTATCCCTGCCATGCTTTGACCTTAACATCCATAATTTGTTATTTTTTTGGAAGGTCATTTCGTCACAGGGTTAATCCTTATCTCAATGCTCACATTCCCCGGCAACTTTTCCGCCACAAGCTTAATCGCTTCGATCAGATCCAGATATTCGCCTGTTTTAACCGGACTGTCCTGATGCTCATCTTTCAGTGTGCGCCTGAACTCGACTTCTTCTCCGGGCTTTATTTCGATATGCTCTGCGTTGTCCGTAATTATCACAGACGGGATCTCAACTATTGTGCTGGTTTCTTTAAACTCCGGGACAGGCGTTGCTTCTTTGATCTGTTCTGTCTGTTTCTTTTCAGCCTGCTTGTATATCGAAGACCCTTCCGGTATCTTCCAACTCCGAAGTAACGACCCTGAATTACACCATGCAATTAGCCTCTCAAAAGCATAAGCCGGACATTTAATCCAGAGCTTTTCATTCAGAAACATCGAAATGTATTGAGGATTTAATCCGAGATAGGATGCAGTATCTTTGGTCGATAGACGTTCGAGCTCCATTGCCTTTCGGAGCCTGGAGACTGCTGCTTGTTTTGCTATTACGTTCATTTACTGATCGTTTGAGCCAAATCGAAACGGGATGACCCGAATTGATAAGGTCAAAGATAGACGAAAAAACGTAAAATATATGCGAAAAGACGTAAAAAGTTATGCACCGGAATTAACAATCCGGGGCAAAAGGTGTATTTATTTTCGTTATTCTGTTGGTTATGTGTACTGGTACATATATTTGCAGTTAGCAAACATTAAAACGATTTGCTAACAGGGGCTATAAATAATAAAACCCCTGCCAGCGCACCGCTTCGATTTACAACCGTTCAAGCCTTTCTTTCAGGCATTGATTGTAGGCGTTCATTGCTGTTGCCTGTACTTGCAATAGTGCTTTCTGTACATCATCAACGGCTTTCACTTTGTCCGACATTAGAAAAGCATCCAGTTTATTCAGCTTTTCTTCCAGTTGTGCCTGTTCATCAATCAGGCGGTCTTTAAAATCACTCATTTGTTTATGTATTAAGTTACGTGCAGTAATTATACCACCACCGCACAAAAAGTGGTTTTACATATTCATAGCCCCGAAACGTTAGGTTGCATACTCGCCCTCGATGTAAAAACAAACCATTAAATGGCAAATCCAGGACAACGGCAATATTCCGCTCCGCTTCATATAGCCGTGACACTTGACTACCAATTTGTAAGAACCTCTCCATTTTTAGTAAATGACATTGCACATCCAGTCAGATGTAAATCACAATATTTATCGATAAAAGAATCCAATTCCTGACATTCATAGCCAAAAATAGGACCATCGGAGTCTGAAAAGAAATAAGTTCCCATACACATAGTAAATCGTTTTAATTTCTTATTACTGTGTAATTCTTTTCTTGCTATCCGTTGAACTTCCTTTAAGGCAATTTCGATAGCTTGATCAATAATTTCTTCTGATTTTTTTATCAATACATCAACTTGTTCCATGACTTTTATCTTTTTTATGTTTAACTTCTGCCTACCGGCAGGCCCTTTAAAGATTTGTTTTTACCGCCTTTTTAACCAAGTACGCAACCTAACTACAGGTAGGCTCAAAAAATTTACCCTGACGCTCATTCTGAAAGCAGGTTTCTAAGGGTTTCAGCAAGTTCTCTCTTCATCTCCACTCTCGATCCGAGATAATTTCCAATGTCCTGCCTGCCTGCATGGATAAGCCTCACCTTTTCGCTCTCAAAATAAGCCTGCTCTCTTACCGCATTGTCCAGTGTTTTGCTTATGCGCTTCCTGATTTTAAACATCCATAATAACTTTCTCATGGGTCTGTGTAATTAAGTTAGTGTTATTCTTTCGCTTCTGTAAATTTTCAAATCCTACCAGTGTCCGTTACCCCTCCTTATGCTTGATCTCTCCGTTGCGCATAGCCTTTGCGCCCTGTCTTCTCAAAATCTGTTTTTTCTGCCATTCACTACTGGCATAAGCACCTATCGGAAAATGATTACAAATATCTTCATCCGTCACATCTCTCATCTTTGCGGAGTGATCTGTCTTGCCTCTTTCCCATTTTATCGCAGCAAACCAGGTGTCAAAAACAAATTGTTCAAGGTAATTCTTTTTAAAATGGGGCGTAAATGCAGGACAATCGTAGTTGATTCCATTCTCTAAATAATCCAAAACAGCCTTTTCGTATTCTGGAGTTTCAATCTTGCCGCTTGTCTTTCCCTGCATCTTTGCGGTGTGGTAGGATTCGGCGTATTCCTGCATGGCTTCAATGACTGGATCTATAAACACCTTTCTTACGTGTTCCGACCCCACCTTGTGTGTCATCACAAAAAAGCCTCTTTTTACAAGTATTTCTTCTGCGAGTTTTTTGTCTTTGTCCGTCATAACTTCAATCGGTTTTACTGATCCTACAAACTCGATAATCTTTTTCGCATCTTCCTGATGGCCGGGAGTTAATTTGTCTGTCATGGCTTATTACAATTAGGATTGTTTTGATATTTGTTATATAATTCCGGTATCTGCTTCCGGTAAGTATAGAGCAGTCTATATAGCCATTTTTTTTGACTATCTGTTAATTCCTGATCGGGATGTTTAATGGCATTAAATATCATGCTTTGCGCAAATCTCTTATTCCAGCTTCCGGGCAAAAATACCACGTGCATAAATCCCATTGCGATTTCTTTTTCTTCAGGTGTCATGGCTTTATTGATTTATTTTTCTCAGAAAT
>JBDKUE010000168.1:0-5015 GCA_039679855.1 Syntrophomonas sp. | reverse complement strand
GTGGAGGAAGCTGGGGCTCATTTACGCCCCTGACGGCAGCCAGTGGTGGGCCCGGTCATATGCCCACCTGCCCACCGCGGATGTAGTTGATGATCGCTTAATCCGGGTCTATTTTGCCGGCCTGGATGAAAACAAATACGGGCGAATAGGTTTTGTAGACCTGGATATAAAAGACCCTACCCGAATCCTGCAAGTGGGGCGGGAGCCGGTGTTAGGCCTGGGTGAAAGGGGAACCTTTGATGACTGCGGAGTAAACCCCTGCTGTCTCATCCATAAAAAGGACCGGAGCTATTTTTACTATATCGGCTGGCAGCGTATGGAGAAGGTCCCTTATATGCTTTACACCGGCCTGGCGGTGAGCAAGGACGGTGAGCGCTGGGAAAGAAACGCCCCGGTGCCCATAATGGATCGCACCCCGGCGGAGCCTTTTTTGCGCTCAGCTATTACTATCATAGAGGATGAAGGGCGGTTCAAGGCCTGGTATGTGTCGGGCCTGTGCTGGGAGGAGATAGGCTCCAACCTTTACCCGACCTACATAATCAGGCATGCTGAATCGATTGACGGAAAAAATTGGACAAGCCTTGACGGAATATGTATAGATTTTAATGACCATGATGAATTCGGCTTCGGCCGGCCCTGGGTGGTCAAGGATGGGGATCTCTACCGGATGTGGTATTCCATCCGCTCCCGTTCCAAGCCCTACCGGATCGGCTATGCCCAATCCCGGGACGGACGCAGTTGGACGCGCCTGGATGAGCTGGTGGGTATCGAAAAATCCGCCAGCGGCTGGGATTCGGAAATGGTATGTTATCCCTGCGTAATTGACGTGCGGGGCCAAAGATACATGTTTTACAACGGCAACCAGCATGGCGCCAGCGGTTTCGGCCTGGCGGTACTGGAGGAAGATTAGTTTGGAAATTCGGGTTAAACTTTATGATAAAACTCAACAGGGAGGGTGGGACGATTTCGTTGCGGCCAGTAAAAACGGCACTTTTTTATTCAACCGCAGCTACATGGATTATCATGCCCACCGTTTTCAGGACTGTTCCCTCTTAATAAAAGATGAAAAGGACAAGCTTATAGCCCTGCTGCCGGCCAATCAAAGGGGCCGCCTCCTGCAAAGCCATGGGGGCTTAACCTATGGAGGTTTTATTACCGGGCCCAATATGACCACACCCACCATGCTGGCAGTTTTCGAAGCGGTTCTGGAGCACCTTATGCAGGCCGGTTTTGAAAGCCTCTATTACAAGACCGTGCCGTATATTTACCACCGCCTGCCGGCGGAAGAAGACCGCTACGCACTCTTTATGGCCGGGGCCGAGGTGTGCCGGCGCGACGTTTTAAGCGTAGTGACCCCAGGAGTAAAGGTGAAATACCAGGAGAGAAGACGGCGAGCGGTAAAAAAGGCCGAGAAGCATGATCTGGAGGTAAAAGACGGCCCTGACTTCGACCGGTTCTGGCCGATCCTGGCTGATACCTTGCAGTCCCGCTTCGGGGTGGAGCCGGTGCATAGCCTGGAAGAAATCGAGCTCTTGCACAGCCGCTTTGCGCAAAACATCAAGCTTTATTCCACCTGGTCCCAGCAGCAGATGCTGGCCGGAGTGGTGGTTTACGAGAGCAGCCAGGTGGCTCATGTGCAGTATATTGCGGCCAGTCCGGAAGGGCGCAGCAAGGGCGCCCTGGATCTATTGTTTGATCACCTGATAACCAGCGTTTATAAGGATAAACGGTTTTTTGACTTCGGTATATCCAATGAGATGGAAGGCTATAAATTAAATGTCGGCTTGATCGAGCAAAAGGAAGGCTTCGGGGGGCGGGCGGTGGTTCATGATTACTACCACATTTCCCTGGACCAGGCTCTGCAAAATCTATCGAGAAGGGTTGAGCGATGAATACCATTTCCGTAGTAATACCGGTTTATTACAATGAAGGCTCGCTTCCGGTCCTGTTTGAAGAGCTGAAGGAAGTGGAGCAGACCATTGCCGGCCAGGACTTTGCCCTGGAATTGATCTTCGTTGATGACGGCTCCGGGGATAATTCATTTAGGGAGTTAATGAAGATCAAGGAGCAGCGTCCCCAGACCCGGGTGGTTAAGCTGACCCGCAACTTTGGAGCGGTGCACGCTTCCAAAGCCGGTCTGCGCATGGCCACCGGCGACTGTTTTCTCATTCTGGCGGCCGATTTGCAGGACCCGCCTTCGCTTATACCAACCCTTTTGGATTACTGGAAACAGGGCAAAAAATTCATCGCCTGCATCCGCGAGGACCGCGACGACCCGGTCACGACCAGGGCCTGGGCGTCGGTTTACTATAAGCTGCTGCGCCGGTTTGTGGTCTCCGACTACCCCCAGGGCGGCTTCGACCTGGCTTTGATGGATAAAGCCATGCTGCCTTTCCTGCAGCAGAGCAATAAAAACATTAACCCCAGCCTGTTTGCCTACTGGCTGGGATTTGAACCCACTATTATAAGGTATTCACGGCGCAAAAGACTGCATGGAAAATCCCGCTGGACCTTCAGCAAGAAGTTGACCTACTTTATCGACTCACTCCTGGGCTTTTCCATTCTTCCGATAAGAATTATATCCTGCCTGGGGATATTCATATCCCTGGCCAGTTTTATCTACGGTGTGGTGATAATAATAAACACTCTGCTGGGCAAGGCCAGCGTTTCAGGATTCCCGACCATCGTAACCCTGCTTTCGTTTCTTTTGGGTCTGATCATTATCATGCTGGGGGTAATCGGCGAGTACCTGTGGCGCGTCTTTGATGAAGTAAACCAGCGGCCGGAATACGTAATTGATGAAGTATATTAAAGGTAATGTAAGAGAATACGCGACATTTATCGCCAGCGGGGCGATCAACTCGGCCTTGACCTATGTCGTTTATATTCTGCTGCTCACCCTGGTTTCATACAAGGTCTCTTACAGCATCGCCTATGTGAGCGGAATATTTATTTCCTACTACCTGAACAGCCGCTGGGTATTCAAGGAACCGATGTCCTTGATGAAGTTCCTGCAGTATCCGGTCGTTTATATTGTTCAATACCTGCTGGGGATTGCCACCCTGTACGTATGCGTAGATAAGCTGGGCCTGAGCCAGTGGCTGGCCCCCCTGGTGGTAATAGCGGTAACGGTGCCGGTTACCTTTTTTTTGAGCCGCTATATTATTAAAAGGCCATCACGAGATATGGTCAAAGGAGAAGGAAATGCAGATTAACGTTCCATTTCTGGACCTCAAAACACCCTACCTGGAATTAAAGACGGAATTGGACGCCGCCTATGAGAGGGTGATGCAGTCCGGCTGGTTTATCATGGGGCCGGAACTGGAGTCCTTTGAAAGGGAATTTGCCGGTTACTGCGGAGCCCGGTACTGCCTGGGGGTGGGCAATGGGCTGGAGGCCCTGCACCTGACCCTGCGGGCCTATGGAATTGGTCCGGGTGATGAGGTGATAGTGCCGTCCAACACCTATATAGCCACCTGGCTGGCGGTAAGCCAGGTCGGGGCCAGGCCGGTCCCGGTGGAGCCGGTTGAAGAAACCTACAACCTGGACCCGGACGGGATCGAAGCAGCAATCAATTCCCGAACCAGGGCCATTATGCCGGTTCACCTCTATGGCCAGACCGCGGCTATGGACGAGATCAACGGGATTGCCGCCCGGCACGGGCTGAAAGTGGTGGAGGACGCCGCCCAGGCCCAGGGGGCCATCTATAAAGGAAGGAAGGCCGGCAGCCTGGGAGACGCAGCCGGCACCAGCTTCTACCCGGGAAAAAACCTGGGGGCACTGGGGGACGGTGGGGCGGTTGTAACCGACGATGAAGAGATTTACGCAAAAATCCGCTCCCTGCGCAATTACGGCTCTCACATTAAATACCACAACGAGGTCAAGGGATATAATTCCCGCCTGGATGAACTGCAGGCTGCTTTCTTAAGAGTTAAGCTTCAAAAACTGGACGAATGGAACGCCCGGCGCAAAGCACTGGCTGTGCGATATTTGGAGCACCTGAATGCCGATTATTATAAATTACCGGTGGTCCCGCAGTGGGCTGACCCGGTTTGGCATGTTTTCGTGGTGCGCTGTTCTGAACGGGAAAGGGTGCTGGGCGTTCTAAAACAAAAAGGCATCGGATATATGATCCACTACCCGGTGCCGCCGCATTTGCAGCCTGCCTATAAAGAACTGGAGCTGCCCGAGGGAGCAATGCCCATCAGCGAGGCCATCCACCGCGAGGTTTTCAGCCTTCCTATGGGTCCCCATTTAACCCGTGCGGATCAGGACTATATTATCGAAGTATTGAATGAGGTAAGCCATGGAAAGCTCTAAAAGCAATTATAGATACATAGCCGCAGCCGTGGCCGTGATCCTGGCCTACCTTTCACCCCTTTACGTGCTGGGGCAAAACGCCCATGTGCTGCTTCTGGACAACATCGACGGGGCGGTGGCCTCCCTGAGAGTGCTGGCCCATAGCGGCCAGGTGTTCGGATCGCTTAATTCTACCGTTCCCAATATAATGAATGGACTCCTGCGCAACACCATGGGCAGCGAATTCAACCTGCAGGTCTTGCTCTACTGGGCCTTTAAGCCCTTTACGGCTTATGTCGTCAACCTGACCTTGATGCATATTCTGGCCTTCCTGGGCATGTACCTCTTGCTCAAGCGCTATGTTTTAAAGGAGCATGAGGCTTTGGCGGTTGGAGTGGCCCTGGTTTTTGCCCTCCTGCCCTTCTGGCCTTACGGAGGATTGAGCGTGGCCGGTCAACCCCTGGCTCTGTATGCCTTTTTAAACATCCGGGCCCGGACAGACAAAAAGTACGACTGGCTGATTCTTCTGCTGGTGCCCTTTTACTCAAGCCTGATCTACAGCTTTGCCTTTTTCTTGTTTTGTATGGGCTTGTGGTGGTTGTATGAAGCCCTTATAAAAAAACAGGTGAATTGGCGCTGGCTGGCAGCCATGTTCATGATGGGCCTGGTTTACCTCCTGGTGGAGTACCGGCTTTTATACAATATCTTCTTCGACC
>JBDKUE010000170.1:0-8031 GCA_039679855.1 Syntrophomonas sp. | reverse complement strand
CCAGCTCAAGGCTGTCGGCTATTCCGGGGCGTCGCCCTACTTCCAAACTAATTTTAGCAATTTATTTTAAATTATTAGAGGATTCTAATGAACGATGCCTAAATATTAACTCATTAAAAGCCGGAGGTGACTGTTATGAGCAACTTTTTTGATAAGATCAAACAAGGGGTTAGCGATACCGGGGCCAAAGCCAAAATCGCCATGGATGTTCAGCGTTTGAAGCAGCAGATCAGCAGCAAAGTAAAGGACCAGAATGGCAAGTACTTTGAAATAGGCAAACTAACCTACGAGGCGTTCAAAGCTGATGATTTTTCCTCCTTTTCAAATCAGTTGGAGGGTCTGTGCAATGAGGTAACTGCCATTCAGGGTGAAATAGATGCCCTGCAAGAGAATATCACAGAGCTGGAAAGCCAGGATATAGGTGCCGCATCGGGCGCCCCGGCAGCTGCACCTCAACCCCAGGCAGCAGCCCCCCAGGTAAATGTGGCGCCCCCGCAGCCTGAAGCCGCTCCGGCTCCAGCTGCACCGCAAACCCAGACCTGTTCCTGTGGCGCGGTCATACCCCCCGGATCAAAATTCTGCCAGGAGTGCGGGAGCAAGATATAACCGGGTACATGTAAGATAATAGGTTGTCAAAGGCCTCTAGGAACCCGTTAAGGGTTCCTTTTTAAAAGGGATGATGAATTTGACCAGGAAAAGATCGATATGCGACGTTCCCGGAATAAAGGTTGGCTCCCAGCAAAACCTGGAGGCTTTAACCGGATGCACGGTGGTATTAACCGGTAAGCAGGGCGCGGTTTGCGGGGTTGATGTGCGCGGCTCAGCTCCCGGAACCCGGGAAACCGATCTCCTGCACCCCCTCAATATGATTGAACGGGTGCATGCTGTACTCCTGACCGGAGGGAGCGCCTATGGGTTGGACGCCGCTGGCGGAGTTATGGATTTCCTGGAGGAGCAGGGAATCGGCCACCCGGCAGGCCCTGCGGTTGTGCCCATAGTGCCCGCCGCCGTCTTGTTTGACCTGGGGGTGGGCGATTTCCGGGTTCGTCCGGATCGGAATATGGGATATACGGCCTGTCAATTGGCGAGCTTCGAGGTACAGGAAGGCAATTGGGGGGCGGGAACCGGAGCTACTATTGGCAAAACCAGGGGGGTTACGCACTGCACCAAGAGCGGGCTGGGCACCTGGTCGGAATCACTGCCGGGCGGGCTGGTAGTTGGAGCTGTTGTTGCGGTCAATGCCCTGGGAGACGTAATGGATCTGCAGGGTAATATAATCGGTGGGATGCGGGGACCTGACCAGAGGAGTTTTCCCGGAACCCTGGCTTTTTGGAAAGAAAGCGGAGGAGCCCCGGGGACGCCCGGCCAGAATACCACCATCGCGGTGGTGGCCAGCAACGCCCGTTTATCAAAAAGTGAGGTAAACAAGGTGGCTCAGACCGCCCACAATGGATTGGCCCAGGTGATAAACCCGGTCCATACCATGTATGACGGGGACACCGTTTTTGCACTGGCTGCGGGGGAAATCCAGGCTGATGTAAACCTGGTAGCCTCTATGGCAGCGGAAGTCCTGGCTCAGGCAGTGGTCAGAGCGGTGCATAACGCCCAGACAGTGCAGGGCATCAGAGCCTGGAACGGTTAGTTGCTGGATTTAAAAAGGGGTTTGCATTATAATAAGGCCAAATTCGGCGGATGGCGGCAGCTTGGAGGAATAGGCCATGATACTGGTATTTGATGTAGGCAACACCAATATAGTCATGGGGGTTTACCGGGAAGGCCAGTTGATTAAACACTGGCGGATCAGAACCGACAACCAGCGCACCTGTGACGAATATGGTGTTTTGATAAAATCACTTTTTGACTTTGACGGCCTCAAGATGGGGGATGTTGAAGCCCTGGTCATGTCGTCGGTGGTTCCGTCCCTTATGCTGGAGCTGGAATGGATGTCCCACAAGTTTTTCTCCTGCCGCCCGCTGCAGGTGGGTCCCGGTATAAAGACGGGTCTGGCCATAAAGTACGAGAATCCCCGTGAAGTGGGAGCCGATCGGGTGGTCAACGCAGTAGCCGCCTATCATAAATACGGCGGAAATCTGATAATAGTTGATTTTGGAACCGCCACCACCTTTTGTGTAGTCAATGAAAAGGGCGAGTATCTGGGCGGCGCTATTGCGCCGGGGATCAAAATATCCACCGAGGCCCTGTTCGCACGGGCGGCTAAACTGCCCAGGGTGGAGATGGTAAAGCCCCGCAGCCTGATCGGCAAAAACACGGTCAACAGCATGCAAGCCGGAATAGTATATGGTTTTGTCGGCCAGGTGGAAGGCATTATAAACCGTATGAAAAAGGAACTGGATTTTGAACCCAGGGTAGTGGCCACCGGGGGCCTGGCCAAGATAATTGCCAGGGAAACCGATGCCATAGATGTTATTGACGATTTTCTAACCCTGGACGGCCTGCACCTTATCTATGAATTGAACCGGAGCTGATAATGTTTAAAATAGGATCGATGCTCTTTCCCAACCGGGTCATAGCGGCTCCCATGGCCGGAATAAGTGATCGGTCATTTCGTCATATAGCACGGCTTTTCGGTTGTGGGCTGGTGTATAGTGAGATGATCAGCGCCAAAGGACTGGTCTATGGACAGGAGAAATCCCTTTTTCTCGCCGAATCGGGGGATTTTCCCGGCCCGGTCAATGTTCAAATATTTGGGTCCGACCCGCAGATTATGGCCCAGGCCGCGGTTCTCCTGGCTAAAAAGCCCGGAGTGGACCTCATCGATATAAATATGGGCTGCCCCACTCCCAAGATAGTCAAAAACGGTGAAGGGGCGGCCTTGCTATTGGACCTGCCTCTTTGCCGTAGTATTATCAGGCAGGTTGCGGCGGCCGTATCTATACCGGTTACGGTAAAAATGAGGCGGGGCTGGGAAGAGGGCAGCGAAACCTGCCTGGAACTGGCTGAGATTGCCGAGGAGGAAGGCGCTCAAGCCATCACCCTGCACCCCCGCAGCCGCAGTCAGTTTTTTTCCGGAAAAGCCGATTGGAACTTGATAAGAGAGGTAAAAGAACGAGTTGCCATTCCGGTTATTGGCAACGGGGATATTTGGAGCGCCGGTGACGCGGCCGGTATGCTGGAGGCAACCGGTTGTGACGCGGTCATGATCGGGCGCGGGTCGCTGGGCAATCCTTTCCTTTTTCGCGAAACGGTTAGCCTCGTGGAGAAGGATGTGCTCACAGCTCCGCCTTGCCTGGAAGAGAAAATCGAAACCGCTTTAAGGCATATGGAGATGTTATGCGCACTGAAAGGCGAATACACAGGAGTCCGGGAAATGCGCAAACACATAGCCTGGTATGTCCGGGGACTGCCTGGAGCGGCGCGGCTGCGGGTGATGATCAACCAGGCAGTGAAAGTTTACGAGATTAAAGCGATATTAGATAGTATAAGGGAAAACGTGTAAAGAACATGGAAAATGGAGGATATAGATCAAAGGGGGCTTAATGTTTAAACAGAACCAACATCAGTAAGCTTTAGCAATCACCTGCCGACTTGATGACGGCAGTGGAAAAATATACATTATAAACAAGAGTAAAATTGATTGATCGATATATGACCAGATGTGCGTTGAAGGGAGAGGGGAAAAATGAGAAAAGGCAGAAGAAGTAATCCGCTGAGATCCTTATTGTTGCGCAAACCGCTGCTAGTTACCATCGTTCTGTTTTGGTCGTTTTGTCTAGCTACGCCAGCTCTGGCTGATACGGTCATCCTGACCAATCCTTCGAATCTGGTGGCCATTCCTATTTCAAATACCCAGATACAATTGACCTGGACCGACAATTCCTCCAATGAAATCGGCTATTCGATTGAACGGAAAGTCAGGGGCGAAAATTATACCGTGTTAGCAAACCTGGTGGCCAACACCACGACTTATACCGACTCCGGCCTTACCAGCGGCATCACCTATACATATCGAGTCATGGCTCTGGGCAATAGCAATAATATATCCAGTTCGGGATACTCGCCAGAATCAAGCGCCACCACTACAGGCGCCATTTCTTCAAACAACCTGGCTACTCCCGGTAATCTGGTGGCAACATCGTCATCGGTTTCCCAGATTAACTTGAGTTGGGTAGACTATGCTTCGGGTGAATCGGCCTACTCGGTGGAGAGAGCCCTGGGCAGCAATAACTTCGCGGTTATCGCCTATCTTTCACCGAACAGTCAGAATTATTCAGATGTCGGGGTGATAAGCGGCAACACTTACAGCTACCGCGTTCAGGCCATTGGAGATGGAAGCACCAGAGCCAATTCGGCCTATTCCAATACAATATCGGCAATTCCCGGGAGTACGAGTACGACCACAAGTTTAGGCGCTCCGACCGGGTTGACTGCCACTGCGGTGACCAGCTCTCAGGTGAATTTGTTCTGGGTGGACAACGCCTCCGGTGAGACCGGCTATAATGTGGAACGTTCCATAGGCAGCTCGGGAAGTTACACATTGATAGCCACATTAGGTCCCAACGCCACTGCTTTTTCCGACACCGGGTTGACTACCAACAGTTATTATACCTATCGGGTTCAGGCCCATGACGCCTCGGTCAACTCCGCCTATTCCAACGTAGCCAGTGTCACGAGTACACAAAGTTCCGGAGTTTTGACAGCGCCTTCTTACATTGTGGCAACCCCGGTATCAGGGACGCAGATAAACCTGATCTGGACTGACAACGCCAGCGGGGAGTCGGGTTATAATGTGGAACGCAAAACGGCCAGCACAGCATACAGCGTAGTTGCCTACCTGGCAGCCGACGTTCAATCTTATGCCGATTCGGGACTGCAAGAAGGCACCACCTATACCTACCGGGTTCAGGCCCGGGGTAATGGTCAGTATACAGCCAATTCCGATTATTCCACCGAGGTCAGCGCCACCACCCCGCAAACCACCCCCACCACGACTGTTTTGCGGTATTATATAGGGCGAATGTACTACTATGTAAATGATGAAGGCCAGTTTATGGATACTGCGCCCATAATTCAGTCAAATAGGACGCTGCTTCCCATAACTTATGCCGCACTTCCCCTGGGAGTTGAGGTGGACTGGAACCAGAAAGAGCAAAAAGTTACCTTAACCCGCCAGGGCCGGATTATTGAACTATGGATCGGCAAAAATACCGCATCGGTAAATGGAGTCAGTGTGGCCATTGATGCAACAAATGCCAAAGTAGTTCCGACTGTAGTCAAAGGCCGCACCATGGTGCCTCTGGCCTTTGTCGCCCAATCCCTGGACTGCCAGGTTGATTGGGATGCCAAGGCCCAGGAGGTAAAGATAACCTATCCCAAACCGTAATTTAGTGAGCGTTAAGATTGCCGCGTCGCTTCGCTCCTCGCAATGACAAGCCACGCCTTCGGCTCGCAATGACAACTAATCTATATTGGGTCATTGTGAGGAGCGAGGCGACGCGGCAATCTAAAGCCTTGAATCACGATTAAACTATTTTGACAGTCTGAGCCGCCCGGGTGGGCGGCTTGATTTTTATTTTATCGTGAGCTACAATGTACACAAAATTGTGCTCAAGAGGAAGCTAATGGATTTTTATCGGATTCAGGACAAAATTATCAGCTGGCAAAGGGTGGAAAAGACCTTGCGCAAGGCTTTGCTCATGCGGTCGCGGGGATTTTCACAACAGGATGTAGCCACTCGCCTGGGTATAGATCGAACCCTTATATCCCGGGTGGAAACCATTGGTGAGTTGCGCAAAGGGCAGTCGGTTGCCTGTCTGGGTTTCCCGATCTTAAATAAGGAAGAAATTACCGAAATCCTGCAAAAGGAAGGCGTCGACTTTATAATGCTTATGAGCGAGAGGGAGCGCCTCGATTTTGTGGAGCAGCGCAGCGGCAAGGAATTGATCAATGGAATTATGGACTTGACCGCCCGGGTGAGGGGATACGAAGTGGTAATCTGCATCGCATCCGATGAGCGCCTGCGCATGCTGGAGGGCATGCTGGACGGCCAGGTGATCGGTCTGGAAATAGGGGAGTCGCCGCTAACGGAGGACAAATGGGTCGATCCTCAGGAAATTCGCAAAATAATGAAGTCAATCAAAGCCGCCCGCTAGCGGCTTTTTATTGTTTGGCCGGCTGCTCAGAGGGAAAAAATAAAAACAAAGCTTGCTATAAAAGGGACCAGGAGGTTTGAGCTTGAAGCGTATAGTCAGTGTCAGTCTGGGTTCATCCAAAAGGGATCATTCTTTCGAAACCGATTTTATGGGGCAGAAATTTCTAATCGAGCGCATCGGCACCGATGGCAATTGGGACCGCGCCCTGCAGCTTATCCGGGATCTGGACGGCAAGGTGGCCGCTTTTGGCATGGGCGGGATAGACCTGTACATATATATAGCAGGAAAGCGGTATGTTATTAAAGACGCCAAGCGCCTTATAGCCGAGGCCCGTAAATCGCCCATGGTGGACGGCAGCGGCATAAAAAACACCCTGGAACGTAAGTGCATCATGGATGTGCACCGGGACATGGTTGATCTTAAAGGCAAGAAAGTCCTTATGGTATGCGCTGTGGATCGTTTCGGTATGGCTGAAGCTTTTGAAGAAGCCGGGGCCAAATTGACCCTGGGCGATCTGATCTACACAATTGGGGTCCCCATCCCGCTGCATACCCTGGGTGCCCTGCGGGTGGTAGGCAGGACGGTGGCTCCTTTTGTTGTGCGTATGCCCTTTGATAAACTATATCCCACCGGGGCCGAGCAGGATGTCATAATTCCCAAACATTCTAAATATTATTATGAAGCTGACATAATCGCCGGGGATTTTCTTTATATAAGACGCTACCTGCCCGATAAGTTGAACGGGCAGATGATCATAACCAACACCACCACCAGGGACGATATGGATCTGCTGGCCAAAAGGGGAATCAGCCAGGTTATTACCACAACTCCGGACATGGGCGGCCGCTCATTTGGAACCAACGTTATTGAAGCTCTAATGGTCAGCATCCTGGGCAAACCGGTGGATAAGATCAAACCGGATGATTATTACAATCTGTTGAGTGAAATGGATTTGAGACCGGGTATGGTAGATTTGAGGAACCGGAATGGTGGAACTTGATTTTGGATTCTTAAGCTTACGCCATGTTGATAGAACGGGACTTACCTCCCAGAAGTTCTTTTTGGAGCGGTTGGCCCCGATTTTTTTTCCCCTGCGGGTAGCCCGGCTGGTCGAACTGCCTGAGCTTGACAGCCGGGTATGCAGCATGGTGCTGCCTCTAGGTTCTGGAAACCTGCAGCATTTGGACCGGGAAAAAAGAAGACGCATGCTCGAGCATCACGATGTTTTGATGAACGATTTCCAGCTGAGGGTGCTGGCCGTAGACCGGCGGCTCAAGGATGATTTTTTGAGCCTGGATTGTAAACACCCCTTGATTTTCGGTGATTATTTTATTGAAGTTCTGGCCCTGGTGCAGATTAGGCGTTTGGTCTCCAATTATCGGGTGAAAAAGATCATAATAGTGGGCGCTAGCGCCCATTTTTCAATGTTTCTGGAGGCTTTAAATGAATTTAACCTGCCTGTTTCCATACAGAGTTACCGGCCGGACCGCTATGAAGTACTGGCCTACCGGTTATTATATGAAAAGGGCTGTGCGGTTTCCACCAGCCGCTTGAATCCCACTGAATGGGAAAAAGGAGATCTGGTGGTTGCCCTGGCTTCCGGCAGCGATTTTCGCGGTTACCCCAGTTTTTGTCTGCATTTGGGCGATGACCAGTACGGCCTGGCACCGGAGCTGGATAAGCGGCTTGAACAAAGCGGGTGGGAGGGTTGCCTGCACCATTTGGCCCCTCTTTTGGAGAGCACTATGCTCACAAAAGCAGGATATTTCGAATCAAATGAAGAACCTATAAAGGTTAGTGATAATATGCTAGATTTACCCTATTTGGAAGGGTTGGGCAGCCAGATGGGCCTGTGGGACCGGTTTCTTGACAAGGCCTTGTGAGCTTTCTATAATACCTTAAGAAAGCAAAGGGTGCCTAT
>JBDKUE010000073.1:0-11866 GCA_039679855.1 Syntrophomonas sp. | reverse complement strand
TTCGCCATGCAGGGTGGGGTAGGGGAGGTTGGGATGTGTTTCTTCCCACAGGTTGACACCGTAAATCGGGTTTTGCGTCTGTAGATTTACCTCCCGAGCCCTTAACAGATCGCGCAGCTGGCTGCTGGCGGTCCGAGCCATTATGTAGCGGCACTGTTCCAGGTTCAGGGCATTTATAATGCCGCCAAATTCCTCCTGCAGATCAGTATGAAAAAGGCTGATGAGGAACCGGAGCTTATCCGGCCGGCAGGTTTGCGTACAAATTTTCCAGGCGGTAAAGCGAAGGAAGTCTTCCATAAGGTCCTGGCGGCTGCCCAGCCATTTGAGGATGATCTGGTTGCCCAGGCTGTTAAAGATCAGGCCGTAAAAGTCATAACGCCGGCCTGAAAAATAGAGGGCGCGGTACATAGCATCACAGTCTTCGGCGCTGTTTAGAGTCAACCCCCCCAGGGAGGGCGTCTCCCTAAGATCCTGACGCATGGATAAATCCCTGGTCCAGCCGGAAAAGAGTTCGTCAAGCCTTTGATTTATCTGTCCTAATTCAGTGTTGCTGTTCATATCCTCTAGCGCCTCAATCCTTCAAGTACAAAATTGAGAACCTGGCAGGCATTTTCCGCTTTTACAGGGTCTTCTTCGGTCAGGTAAATAAAATAATAAAGCGATTTGTCTTTATTGGTAAAAGTACCTCCCAATCTATCGGGCGCCAGGACCTCAATACGGTCGCGGGGTACTTTGTTGCGGGTCAAATAACGATAACTCTGCAAACGGGTGACAAAAGTGTACCTCGACAAACGCTCGAAATGCACCTTGAGCCCCGGTTCTTTATAGGGATTGCCTTCTTCGTAAACACATACTGCCTGGCCTGAACGGGGACGGGGCAGAACCAGTCTGTCCTCGCCCTTCTCCTGCAGCCACTTAGTCCAACGCAGAAGGTGCTGCTTTTCATCGCCGTGGTGAAAAGTATATTTTATATAGGGCTGCAGATAAGGAGGAAAAAGCTCCCAGGAAGGTTGCCCGGCCAAGTCGAGTTTATCCTGGTTGCCCAGCAGATAATTCAGAACATCATCAAGCCCATACCAGAAGCGGGGCAGGACGGTATTGTAGCGGTCCTCCAGAATGCCGGCATATTGCTGATAAAACAGGCTGTAGGATGGGGCGGACTTGCGGCCCATCTGTTCGATATAATCCATTAGCTGCTGGTATTCACCATCAGTCAAAGCCAGTCTTCGATCGAGTTTCCTAAATATTGCGCGCATAAGCTCCATCACATTTTTTATCCATTCTATCCTAAAGGGCGCCCTTTTTAAAGTAAGCACCCCATGAATAGCTGGTTGTTAGAAGGTTGAAAAGACATATCCCTGCTGTTTCAGTTCCTTTAAAATCCGATCCAGAGCTTCGGTGTTGCTCTCGGAAACCGCATGCAGCAAGATAACCGCTCCGGGGTGGACATTGCGGGTGACAAATTGATAGGATTTTTCAGCCCCCGGTTGTTTGGCGGGATCCCAGTCTTCATAGGCCATGCTCCAAAATACGCTCCGGTAGCCCTGTTCCAGAGCCACGGCCAGGCTCAGATCGGAATAGCATCCCATCGGGGGGCGCAGGTACTTGTCCAGGGTTACTCCCGTCCGGCTCAGTACCTCCTTTTCCAGGAGGGTGATCTCGGATACTATTTCTTCTTTGCTCAGTTTGGACATGTCCTTATGATTCTGAGTGTGGCTGCATACCAGGTGCCCTTCGGCTTTCATCCGCTGCACCAGAGAGGGTTGGGTTTTTACATATTGTCCGGTAATAAAAAAGGCGGCTTTAACCTGGTTGTCCTTTAAAACGTTCAAAATTTGCTCGGTGTAGCCCAATTCATATCCTTCATCAAAGGTTAAATAAATGCGTTTTTCATTGTTGGGCAGCAGCCAGATGCCACGGTAGTCGCCCAGCAAATTGGATGCCTCCTTCGGAATGGTGGGGGCCTGGTGATTTTTAGCCGGGTTGTAGTACCAGCTTAAAACCTGGCTGGCGGCCGCCGGGGTGGGGGGGACGGTGGCCGTGTCCGGTGAGCCGTTCTGGTAAGGAAGGGGGGCCACCGGTTGAGCTGCATTTTCAGTAGGCTTGGGTGATGGCTGCAATGGCGTCGTAGAAGGGCCTGTACTACAGGCAATCACGGTAAAGAGAAGTACTAGTACGGATATAAACGCGCCCTTTTGTTTCATAATTTTTACACCGTCCTTGTCGATAATCAATTTTTATGATCCGGGCAGCTGGCAGGCAGTTTCGATGTCCATTATCAATTCGTCCTCAAGATGAAGAAACTTCACCACCGTGCCATCCTCCATCAGCAAAGCGACATGATCCTCGGTGTAGCCCAGGATTCGCTTAACGGCTTTACCCTCCAAAACGCGGCACAGCAGATTGTACTCTTTTAACAATAAACGCGAGATATTTGCCCCGTGCAAAGAAACCACCTCTAATTAGATTATATAGAAAATGAGCGTTTTGGTTACACAGCCTTTAGACTAATTAGTGGTAAACTTTTAGCATTTATTAATTCGATTACTATTATAGAGGCATCTTGGCTGATGCTGAACTGAGTGAACATGTGATAAACTGGAATTATCAGGGGGTGCGGTGATGAAGGTTAAAGACTTGATGACCACCAACTTAATTACGGTTGATAGTAGAAAATCGATCGACTATGCGTTGAGACTGATGCGTGAAAACAATATCAGGCGCCTTCCTGTGATCGAAGGAGGGCGGTTGCTGGGGATGATTGTCCAGCACGATATAGAAATTGCCTTGCGTCGACAGGAGGTTATTCCCGAAACCCCGGTTGATTGGATAATGACCAAAAGGTTGTGGACCACTACCCCGGAGGCTGATTTGGCTGAGGCGATTGACGAATTGATCAAACACAAAATCAGCGCCCTACCGGTTCTGGATGGAAGCTCCCTGGTCGGGCTTCTAAGTGAAATTGATTTATTGAGGCTGTTAAAGCAAAGGCTTTTAGCCAATGATGAAGTATGAAACAAAAAACGGCTAACTGGAGATCACGCTTTACAATAGGGCTGTTTCCGATACTGACAGTCTTATTGCTGATTGCCGCCGCGCTTCAAAACCAGGAAGCCATTGCCAATCCGCAAGGGGCTCTGAAGACCTACCTGCACAATGCCAGGCAGGGCAATATAGGTTTTGGACTGGCCGGCTTCTACAACAACCAGATGTCTTTCGACGGGTTGGAACCAGGTGATCTGGTTTTGGGGGGCTATCCGGACTGCGCCTACGGGCGCTTTTCGCATGCCGCCATCTACCTGGGCAATAATCAGGTGGCGGAGGCCTATGCCGAGGTGGGCGTTCTGGTTTCACCTGTGCAGCATTTTCACTCCTACAGCCAGGTATGCCTTTTAAAAGTTAATGCTGCTCCGGAAATTAAACAGAAGGCTGTTGAATACGTTATGAGCAAAAGGGGCGATCTGTTTTATCCTATTGCCTTTAAGCCGGGTGATCGCATCTGGAACTGCACCAAAATTATGTGGAAAGCCTACGCTTACCAGGGATTGGATCTAGATAGCAACAATGACATCTGGGTCACGCCCGATTCCTTCTATCGGAGTCCCCGGGTGACCGTAATCCGGGAACTTTAGCCAATGAACATAATTAGAGCGGCAGGGCGGCTTTACCTTATACAAGTTTTTGCTTTGTGTGCGGTTTCTCTTGGTACATTTTTTCCCGGTCTGGATCTTCTGCTCTCATTGCTTTATATAATCGTATTAGTAGCCGAGGGACGGCTTAATTCGGGAATGACCCTTTGTCAAAAATCCTGGGTGGTTCTTTTGTGGCAGGGACCGGCTCTGTTTATGAGCATCTATGTGCTGGCGGAATTTACCTTTGCCAATCTGGATGATTATGCCATATTTGCCTTGCAGTTCTGGACCGCGCCCCTTTTGCCCTGGTGGTCGCTTTTAAACGCCCCCACGCCGGGATCCTATCCCCTTTATTACTACTATGTGCTGGCCTCTCCGCTGCTGTTTTCAATCGTCTATCTTGCCGCTTCATTCAAAAAATCCGTTGACGACTCGATTGAGCCGCCAACGGATATTCATAAAAATCAGCAGCAAAAGCAATATTAATTGCCGGTCAGTTAATAAGATTTATCCTTAAACAGGGACTTATTAAGCTCTTAACCGCATGCTGCTGATTTATAATACTATTGTGCTCACTAATTCTTTTTCTATACCGGAAAATTTTTGGGCATTAATGAAGCCAGAGATGCTTACTTGGTTGCAACCTTATTGTATAAGGTTACTGGCTAAGATTTATCCTTATGGTTAAGGGACTTAGCTCACTTTTTAGCATCTCTGGCTTCTTGAGTATATTTTGCTCAAGGACGATTGAAATATTCAGTAAAATTATGGAAGGATGATAAAGATGATTGAAGTGCCTCTTCCGGGAAGAAATCGGACTCTAAGGCTTAGCCATCTTCTCCTCGATATCAATGGAACCCTGACGGTTGACGGCGAATTAATAAAGGGAGTAGCCGAACGCATTGAAGCTTTGAAAAAAAGCCTGGCCATCTATTTACTATCGGCTGATACTTATGGCAGAGCCCAGGCCACGGCTGACGCCCTGGGCCTGGAATTCTTTCGGGTGAATGCAGAGACGGGAGGAGTCGACAAAAGGGACTATATAGTAAACCTGGGCAAGGAGCATTCGGCAGCGATTGGCAATGGTTTCAACGATATTTTGATGCTGGAAGAGGCGGCTCTGGCTATAGCTGTAATGGGCAGAGAAGGATGCTGCAGTGAGGCTCTGCTGTGTTCTGATCTGGTAGTGGCTGACATTAACGATGCCCTGGATATACTGCTCAATCCTCGCCGACTTGTTGCCACACTGAGGGCTTAAAGCTAAAGCAAGAATGTCAAGGGAAGTGTCAAGGGGACGGGGTTGTTGACACATTTAAATTAAAAATGAGAATGTGTCAACAACCCCGTCCCTTTGGCACTCTAAAGGATGGCTAATCAGGCCAGGACATGCAGGTTGACAGCCCGCTTTTCACTGCCTTCTTCGGTTAAATCAAATTCGATGTGCATTCCGTGGCTGAGACTGACGCGCCCGCTGTTTTCAACCGCTGTTCGGTTAAAGAAGACATTTGATTCCTTCTCGCTTTCAATGTACCCAAATCCCCGGGCATTATCATACCATTTAACTTTCCCGAACATATTCATACCTCCTTTCCTGCCAGTTAATATATTTTTTCCGGTCAGGCAGGCAGGATATACAATCATTATTTTTTGGTTTCAACACGAGGGATAAAAAATTTGAGTGTCAAGGGGACGGGGTTGTTGACACTCGAGGAATTGCATTAGGTGCATGCGGGCGAAAGAGTGCGGATAGTCATGTGCTCAATTTAACAGGCCCATATCACTCAAGACCGTTTCAAAAAGAGCAATGAGTTCAGCATCAAGTTTGCCGAGGGCGGCTTCTTCCTTCATTATGGTGATGGCAGTTTCAATGGAAAGGGCCTGGCGGTAAGACCTTTCGGTGGTCAACGCATCAAAAATATCTGCTATGGTAACAATGCGGGTTTCCAGGTTAATGGCATCGCCCCTCAAACCGTCGGGATAGCCGGAGCCGTCCAGTTTTTCATGATGGCTTCTGATGATACTTCGGACATCTTTGAAAGCCTTTAAGGGGGTGCATATCCTTTCACCCAAAAGCGGATGGGTCTCAATATGCTGGCGTTCCTGATCATCCAATTTTCCCGGTTTGTTGAGCACGTCCTGATCAATGCCTATCTTCCCAATATCATGAATTAAGGCTCCCATGCGCAGATTCTCCAGGCGCTTTTCACTTAAGCCAGCCTTTTCACCCAGAAAAACCGAGTACTGGCTCACCCTTTCGGTGTGGCCTTCGGTGTAGCGATCCTTGGCGTCAATGGTTCGAGCCAGAGATATGACTACATCTTCCACCATTTCCATTTCCGCTGCATATTCTTCTTGCAGAAGGTCGATGCGCTGGTTGAGGTTGCGGGTGGTGAAAAAGTACAGCTGATCCATTGAGTCTACAAAAAGTATAATAACCATCAAAAAAGCCGTAATTATGTAAATGAAGCGCAAGATAATGGATCCGTTGATTAAATAAAGGCAATAGGCGGCGAGAAACACCGTCAATCCCAAATAGAGGAAAGCCGGCACAAATTTATAGAAGAGAACCAGATTGAGCTGGTTTAGGCGGCAGACTACTATGGTGTTTATTATGATAACCAGGCCTGAGCACATTACGGAAGCAACTCTGAACCAGGGGTTGTTGAGGTCTAATATTATTACCGCCAGGAAGTTGAGGATGCTTATAAATACAACTGTGTAGAAAATATGAGGTTTATAGAAACGGGCGTTTTTTCGCGCGACCAGGAGTTTGACATACCAGGCAAAGAAAAAGGCTATCAGGATAAGAGAAAGGCATTGAAAAGTCCATGGAGAGGTAAGATATTCGTTAAGATTGAGTAGGGCCCAAAGTGCGACTGCGCTTGAAAGAGCCACTGTGAGGCTGAATTCTGCTTTATTGTCCGCCGCATGCTGCTTCCCGAATAATTTTAGGACCAGAAAAACGATAAGCAGCATGCAACTCACCGTGGTAAAAAGTAAAAGAAAATTTCCGATAGTTTCCAAAGCCGGCATTTTTGCAACTCCAACCAGTTTAATGAATTTACCATCTGCATCATAGATTACCAGATCAGGTAGTGTTTCGCCATACACAAAGACCAGGAATGGCTGGTTGGGAAACAATTAAAGAAAAGCCGATTCACCTCATTTTGCAGCAATTGCTTAACAAAATGGGACTTGAAGCGGGCATGACAAAATTTTCACATGGAAGGAAGCCCAATCTGTATTATAATGAAGCATTAGTGGGGGATATTTCATTGTAAAGTATACATAAAATTCGACAGATGCGTATTGCATTAGTCTTTAAATTGCCCTAACATTTTTAATTAGATTCGTTGTTAAAGTTTTTATATGGTTGGTTCGCGTGTAGCTGATCAAACTCTGTTCAGCTATTATTGCATTTCCCAACCTGAAAGCTTGCCGTCCGTTCTTAATGCTCCAGGTGGCGGGAGGTTTTGAAACATGGAAAAACTAATTGAAGGTGTGGTAATCGAATCCAATGGCGAAACTGCTAAAGTAAGGTGCAGCGTACACAGTGATTGTGAGAATTGCGGCGTATGTCCGGGCAGCAACGCCATGATCATTGATGTCACCGATGAGGTCGGAGCCCGGGTCGGGGAGCAGGTTTTAATTGAGAGCAAGGAAAACAATATGCTCCTGGCCGCTTTTATGATGTTCGTTTTGCCGTTACTGGCGGTAGGATTGGGTATATATCTAGGGTATTATCTATCTTTCCGATTAATGGTTTCAGCAAATCTACTGATGATACTGGGCGGGTTGCTCTTTGGCCTCCTGGCTGTTTTAATCATCAGGCGTCTGGATAGATCGCTGCAATCGGAAAAACCAACCATTGTTAGAACCATTAAATAACCAAGTAAGGAGAGGTTCAGATGCTTGGCAAAATCAAGTGGGGTATCCATCCGGATACCCACAAAACACCGACGGAAGGGAAGCCGATCGAAAGCAATGCGCTGCCGCTAAAAGTTATTCTCCCGGTCAGCCAGCATATTGGGGCGCCGGCCGTTCCCCTGGTGAAAAAGGGAGATCAGGTCAAAAAAGGGCAGCTCATTGCCGAAGGCAAAGCTCCGGTTTCCAGCAACGTCCATGCCACCATTTCCGGCAAGGTCCTTGAGGTTGCGGATCAACCGCATCCGACCCTGGGCAAATGCGCCGCTATTGTTATTGAAAGCGACGGCCTGGATGAATGGGGAGAAGGTATTCTAACCGAACGGGATTGGAAAAGCCTTGATAATGCGGAAATAATAGAAATTATAAAAAACGCCGGCATTGTTGGCCTGGGCGGTGCTACATTTCCGACTTACGTAAAACTCACCCCGCCGGCTGACAGTCGTATTGACACCCTGGTTATAAATGGGGCGGAATGCGAGCCGTTTTTAACCTCCGATCACCGGATGATGCTGGAATATTCCGAACGGGTGGCCACCGGGATTTTAATTATCAAAAAAGTCCTGGGTGTAAACAGCGTGGTCTTGGGGATCGAAGATAATAAGATGAACGCGGTAAAGGTTATGAGCGAAGCCCTGGCCGGCACAGGCGTCAAAGTAATGGCAGTGCCCACCAGATACCCGCAAGGTGCTGAGAAAACCCTTATAAGGACCTTGACCAAACGTGAAGTTCCCTCCGGCAAACTGCCCATGAGCATTGGCGTGGTGGTTCAGAATGTGGGGACGGCGGTGGCGGTCTGTGATGCGGTCAGAAACGGCATTCCCCTTATTGAAAGGATTGTAACCGTAAGCGGCAGCGCCATAGCTGAACCTAAAAACCTAAAATTGAGAATCGGCACCAGCTTCGCTGAAGCTGTTGAACAGAGCGGTGGATTTAAAACCCCCCCGGAAAAGCTGATTATGGGCGGGCCTTTCATGGGAGTAACCCAGTACACCACTGAGGTTCCCATAATAAAAGGCGCCAACGGCATCCTGGCTTTCACTAATGAAGATATTAACGACGGCCCGGAATCCCCTTGTATTCGCTGCGGGCAATGTCTGGACGCCTGCCCTATGGGACTAAATCCTAGTATGCTGAGTATTCTGGGTGAGAGATCGTTTGTAGAAGAAGCTCTGAATGAATACCACTTGCTGGACTGCATGGAATGCGGTTGCTGCGCTTTTATATGCCCGGCTAAACGCAGAATTGTTCATTACATCCGGTATTCCAAAAAGATGGCAGCCCAAAAGGGAGGTAAGTAAATGAGCTCAGAAATAGAAAACAATGATCAGGAAATAAAACAAGAGAAGCCGGAAAAGGAAGTAGAAGTAAAAGAAAAGGCTGAAAAACCGGAAAAGGCTGAAAAGCAGGCCAAAGAAAAGCCTGAAAAACCCGAGAAAGAAGAAAAACCAGTCCATAAAATGGTTGTTTCGTCGTCGCCGCACATGTTTGCCGATACATCGATTCATAAGATAATGTGGACTGTAAACCTGACCCTGCTGCCGGCGGTAATATTTGCCGTATATCATTTTGGAATGCCGGCTTTTAAAACCCTGCTGGCCGGGGCTCTGTCAGCGGTTGTCTTTGAAGCGGCCACCCAAAAATATATGAAAAAGCCGATTACCGTAACCGACGGCAGCGCCTTTTTATGCGGCCTGCTCCTGGCCATGTGCCTGCCCCCGGCGGTGCCCTTGTTTGTTCCTATCGTGGGATCATTTATTGCCATAGTGGTGGCCAAACACGCTTTCGGGGGTCTGGGCTACAACATTTTCAACCCGGCTCATATCGGAAGAGCGGCACTGATGGTTTCCTGGCCGGTCTTGATGACCACCTGGACCTCGATGAAAACGGTGGTTGATACCACAACCAGCGCTACGCCCCTGAACATCTTAAAGCTGCAGGGATATGACGCGCTTATCAACACCTTCGGAAGCAATACCGAGCTCTACAAAGCCTTGTTTTTAGGACTTAGAAACGGATCTATCGGCGAGACCTCAGTAATATTGCTGGCCCTGGGAGGCCTGTTCTTAATCTTCAAACGCTATATTGACTGGGTAGTGCCGGTTACTATGATAGCCACGGTTGGAATTCTCACCTGGATGTTCGGCCCCCATGGGTTTGGCTCCGGTGATCCGATATTTCATATGATGGCTGGCGGCCTCATTATAGGTGCCTTCTTTATGGCGACGGATATGGTTACAACTCCCATCACCAGAAAAGGCAAGCTGATTTTTGCGGCGGGTGCCGGTGCTATAACAGTACTTATCAGGCTGGTGGGAGGTTATCCCGAAGGCGTTTGCTACTCAATCCTGTTAATGAACTGTGTAACCCCGTTAATCGATCGCTATATCCAGCCTGCGCTATATGGAAGGAAGTGAGATTAGCCGATGACAGAGCATGTAGAACATAATGAGAAAAATGACAGCATATTAAAGATAGCTCTCAACCTGGCGGGAGCCTGTATTATATCCGGAATCATCATAGCAACGGTCTATTTTCTGACCGATGATATTGCCAAGCAAAAACAGGCTGAATTAAATACTCAGGCTTTAAAGAGCCTGGTAACCGGAGCCGATCAGTACACTCCTATTGAGGGTAAAACCGGTTGGTATAAAGCCAGCAAAGGCGGCCAGGTGATTGCCTATATAATTCCTTCCGAAACTAAGGGTTATGGGGGCGCCATCAAGCTGTTGGTGGCTATAGGGCCGGATGGCAAGGTGTTAAAATACACCATCACTGATTCCAAAGAAACGCCGGGTTTAGGTGATAAAGCATCCAAACCCCCGTTTTACGAGCAATTTACCGGCAAGACCTCCGAGCACCTGAAGGTGACCAAGGATGCCAGCAATAAGGAAGATATTCAAGCCATAAGCGGCGCGACTATAACTTCCCGGGCGGTTACCCTGGCGGTAAAACAGGCGGTTGACGAAGCAAGCGAACTTACGAAGGGAGGCAACTGATATGAAAGGATTGTGGGGCATCTTTTCCAAGGGATTGGTCCTTGAGAATCCAATCTTTGTATTGGCCTTGAGCCTTTGTCCCGCCCTGGCAGTAACCACATCCGTGGTAAACGCTTTGGCAATGGGACTTACCGTTGCCTTTGTCATATCGATGAACAACTTAGTCGTTTCCATTGTGCGCAATCTGGTCAACCCCAAAGTGCGCGTACCCATATATATAACTTCGATTGCCACGATTGTCACCCTGGCTGAACTGCTGTTAAAAGCTTTTGCGCCGCTGCTCTATAAAGATCTAGGGATATATCTTTCCCTGGTGGTGGTGTTTGCTATAATACTGGCCCGGGCCGAGGTCTTCGCCTCCAAGAATCCACCGTTTAAGTCTTTTATTGATGGACTGGGTATGGGCTGCGGTTTTACCCTGGCCATGCTGATAATAGGAGCCATAAGGGAAGTACTGGGCAATGGAACCCTGCTGGGCTACCAGGTGATGTGGAGCGGCTATCAGCCGGCCTTGATTATGATCCTGGCCCCCGGCGCCTTTATCCTTATAGGCTACCTGGTGGCAGGCTTTAAAATCCTGAGCGAGCGTATAGAGAAAGCCCGGGCGGAAAGAGGTGAAACGGTATGATGGATTATTTCCTCCTTTTCATGGGCGCGGTAGTGGTTAATAACTTCGTATTGACGAGGTTCTTAGGGTTGTGTATTTTTTTCGGCGTATCCAAGAATTTTAGCGCTTCAGCAGGCATGGGCATGGCGGTAACTGCGGTTATTACGCTGAGTTCGATGTTCGCCTGGCTGGTCTATAATTATATATTGGTTCCTTACAATATTACCTTTTTGAAGACTATCGTATTTGTCTTACTTATCGCCAGCTTTGTACAGCTGCTGGAGATGATCGTCAAGAAATATACGCCCAATTTGCACAAGATGTGGGGAATATACCTGCTCTTAATTGCCACCAACTGCGTTGTACTGGGCGTTCCTCTTATAAATGTCGACTACGGTTACTCTTTTGGGAAAAGTCTGGTAAATGCGGTCGGTTCAGGTGTCGGGTTTGCCATGGCCATAGTCCTAATGGCCAGCTGTAGAGAGAAGCTGAGACTGGCGGATGTGCCCAAATCACTCGATGGTTTAGGAATCGCTTTTATTGTGGCCGGGTGCCTGGCATTAGCGTTTTTTGGTTTTTCCGGAATGATCACCATGTAGGAGAGGACGTGAGCTGGAATGAATAGTGTAATTACGATTATTGCCATCATGGCGCTGGTGGGGCTGTTCTTCGGCCTGGTTCTCGCCTTTGCCAATAAGAAACTG
>JBDKUE010000059.1:0-44696 GCA_039679855.1 Syntrophomonas sp. | reverse complement strand
GGCCTTTGCGATAGGTTCCCACCATCTGCTGGTTGGCCCGGCTGATTACCCGAATGACGGTTCCCTCCGGGCGCTGCCCGTCTATCTCGGACTCCCGGATGCGCACCATTACCTTGTCGTTGTGCATAGCTCCGTTGAGCTTTTTGCCATAGACAAATATTTCCGGCCGGCCCGGCTCTTCCGGCAATAACAGTCCATAGCCCCTGGGAGAGAGGCGCATAACCCCCCTGGTCAGGTTCATCATCTCCGGCAGCCCGTATTTGTTCTTGCGGGTGCGGATTATGTACCCGTCCTTTTCCAGCTGACCCAGGCACTTTTTGAAGCGCACTTCATCATCGCCCTGGCCTATGCTCAACTTGCCAACCAGCTCCAGGTATTCCAGCGGCTTGTAGCTGTCCTGGCGCATGTAATTCAAAATTCCATCTTTACTAATCATCTTCTTAAAGTGTTTCCTCCATATTATAAAACAGTTTTTCTTAACCCTGAGTCTATTATTCCCAGCTTGGGAAGGTCTTTAATCCCCGGTATAAAAATTTCCGGCTCCAGTATGACCGGGGAGTGAAGGTCAAGGAATTATCGGTGCTCGGTCTCTCTGGGTTGCTCAGGCTCCTTTCTCCAAACGGTTTACAAACTCTATTATGTTTTCCGCTATCTTGTCAATTTCCGGGCCCATGGTAGCCACATGCCGTGAATGGGACAGATCGATTCTCTGCACGTGGGAATTTCGGCAGGTTTCTTCTATGAACCTGGCACTGCGGGGTAAGACAGTTTCATCCTGCAGCGATTGAAACACCAGCACCGGCGGCTTCATGGCCGGTAGTTCCTTCATGACGATTTTGCGCATTTTTAGCATGTTAACGAGAGCCTTTAATGGATAACAGTCATAGTCAAAGCGACCCTGCCGTTTTAGTTCAGAGTCTATATCTGCCTTGGGCCAGGACGACCGCCAATATTTAAGCCGGGCGGCCAGCCGCACCTTGAAGAAATTCTCTACGAAGATGGGGGCATTGATGGACACAATCCCTTTTATATTGGGTATCCGAACGCCGGCCATAAGGGACAGCATACCACCCATTGACAAACCGGCTACGTATACGCTCGGAAAATCGTGCTGCAGGGAAAGGCAGGCTTCCTTTACCGCCTTAAACCAGTCTTCCCAGCCAAACCGGTTTAATTCTTCCGGGCTTACGCCGTGGCCAGGCAGTAGAATGCCTCGAACGGCAACCCCTCCGGTTTCAGCAATCAATCGGGCGGTTGGTAGAACCTCGGAGGGTGAAGCGGTAAACCCGTGAATAAATAAGAGGGCTGCATGTTTGCCTTCTATGTAAAAGGGCCGGGCCTGCTCATTTATACCCATCTTTTCCTCCAATAAATAAAAGCAGGCATGGTGACCTGCTTTCATCGTTTTTTATTATGTTCACAGGGGTTGTTATACCAGGGACAGAGCCAGAGTCAAAATTACAAACGCGCCCGCTATCCAGGCCGTAAGTTTATTCAGCAACTCATCAACGCCCTTTTTCTTGCCGCCGAAAATTGCTTCACTGCCGCCGGCGATGCTGCCTGACAACCCGGCGCTTTTACCTGATTGAAGAAGCACGGTGGTAATCAAGGCCAATGAGCATATAACCTGCAAAACGATAAGAATAATCCTTAACAAGGTTCCACCTCCGTAGTCTACCAAAACGCTACCGTATATTTTAACACAGGTGCCCAATTATATACAAGCATGTTGTAACCAGAGCGAACGACGGAAGTACCATCCAGGCACCACGATATACGCTACGCTCGTAGTAACGAGCTCCGCATATTATTAAGGTCGGGAAGAGTAAGGCTTTAAATAGGTCCGCGATTGAAACGTACTAAAGTACGATGATTGAACGGACCTATTTAATAACGCAGACGACGCCCATGGACGGGTTAGTGCGGCGGTGGCAGGATGCCATGGAGCCGCCGACGCCCACGGACGGGCTAGTGCAGCGATGCCAGGATGGCAAAGAGCTGCGAATTCACTTTTGTCGTTCGCTCTGGAGGCTGCTACCCGCGGAACAGGTTATAGAAAGTATCCAAGCCGCGATATACGGCAAACACGTCCAGTTCCTCTTCAATGCGCAGGAGCTGGTTGTACTTGGCAACCCGGTCGGTGCGGGCGGGTGCTCCACTCTTGATCTGTCCCGCGCCGATGGCTACGGCAATGTCTGCGATAGTGGAATCTTCGGTTTCACCGGAACGGTGGGAAATAACGCTGGTGTAGCCGGCCCGTTTGGCCATGTTAATAGTCTCCAGGGTTTCGCTTACCGTGCCTATCTGGTTCAGCTTGATCAGGATGCTGTTGCAGATCCCTTCCTTGATGCCCCGGGACAGGCGGTCGGTGTTGGTTACGAAAAGGTCGTCACCCACCAGCTGTATTTTATGCCCCAGGCGGTCGGTCAACAGCTTCCAACCCTCCCAGTCGTCCTCGGCCAGTCCGTCTTCAATGGAGATAATGGGGTATTTGTCCACCCAATCGGCGTAGAAATCCACCATCTCGGCCGAACTCAAGACCAGGTTGTTGCCCGCCAGGTGATATTTGCCATCTTTGTAGAACTCTGTTGCTGCCGGGTCCAGGGCTAAATGGACATCCTGCCCCGCACGGTAACCAGCCTTTTCAATAGCTTCCAGGATAACCTCTACCGCTGCTTCGTTGGAAGGAAGGTTGGGTGCGAAACCGCCTTCATCCCCAACCGCGGTCGCCAAACCCTTGGCGCTTAAAACCTTTTTCAAAGTGTGGTATATTTCCACAACCGTGCGTAAACCTTCGGCAAAGCTCTGGGCTCCGGTGGGAAGAATCATGAATTCCTGAATATCTACGTTGTTGTCGGCATGCCTGCCGCCGTTTAATATGTTCATCATGGGCACCGGCAGTTCGCGGGCATTCACTCCCCCAATATACTGGTATAGGGGCAGGCCCAGATACCTGGCCGCGGCCCGGGCAACAGCCATGGACACTCCCAGGATGGCGTTGGCACCCAGCTTTTGTTTGTTGGGCGTTCCGTCCAGTTCGATCATCAGGGTGTCGATATCGATCTGGCGAACAGCCTCCATGCCCACTATTTCCGGCGCAATGATTTCATTGACATTTTCCACCGCTTTTAATACGCCCTTGCCACCGTAGCGGGAGGAATCTTCATCCCTCAACTCAACCGCTTCGTGGGCGCCGGTGGAAGCTCCGGAAGGCACAATGGCCCGGCCCATGGTTCCGTCTTCCAGGATTACCTCCACTTCAACCGTGGGATTGCCCCGTGAATCCAGGAGCTCCCTGGCAAATACATCGATGATCGTGCTCATCAAATACTTCCTCCTTTAATTTCCTTAAGGCTTTTAAATTCTAATGTTTTATTATCAGGCTCTGCCCCGTCATTTCGGGCGGTGCCGGGATTCCCAAAATACCCAAGAGGGTGGGCGCTACATCGCACAGAGCTCCGTCGTCCCGCAAACGGCATTGTGCATACTCCGGGTTTATCAAAATAAAGGGAACATTATCAGTGGTATGCGCAGTAAAGGGCGAGCCGGTTACCGGATCCACCATTCTCTCGCAGTTGCCGTGATCGGCGGTTATAATAAGGCTGCCTCCCTGCTGCAAAACGGCCTCCACCACTTCCTGCAGGCATTTATCCACCGCTTGAATAGCCTGAATGGCCGCCTCCAGTATGCCTGTATGCCCTACCATGTCGGGATTGGCATAATTCATGATAATCACGTCGTAGTAGGAGCGTTTTATCTCTTCAATCACTCTCTCGGTGACCTCAACGGCGCTCATTTCCGGCTTTAAATTATAGGTGGCGACTTTGGGCGACGGTACCAAAATCCGGTCTTCACCGATATTGGGCTCCTCCACTCCCCCGTTGAAGAAGAAGGTTACATGGGCATATTTCTCGGTCTCGGCTATACGCAGTTGCTTTAAGCCGCTTTCGGCCAGTATTTCCCCCAGAGTGTTGTCAAGGTTCTGCGGCTTGAAGGCCACCGGGGCGCCGATACTGGCATCGTACTGGGTCATGCATACATAATTGACCTGCGGCCACAAGGCCCGGTTAAAATGATCCATTTCTTTATCGACCAGGGCCCGGCTTATCTGTCTGGCCCGGTCAGCCCGGAAGTTGAAGAATATGACGCTGTCGCCGTCATTGATGGTGGTCAGGGGCTCACCATTCTGGTCGACTATTACCACCGGCTCCACGAATTCATCGGTAACCCGCATCTCGTAGCTCTGATCGATGGCCGCCTGGGGATTGGGGGCCTTGGCGCCGATCCCCAAAACCATAGCGTTGTAGCCGCGCTCGATCCGGTCCCAGCGGTTGTCCCGATCCATGGCGTAGAAGCGCCCCTGCACCGTGGCTATTTTGCCCAGCCCGATTTCCTTCATCTTGTCTTCCAGTTCCTGAATAAAAATCAGTGCGCTTTTGGGTGCCACGTCGCGGCCGTCCAAAAAGGCATGCACATAAACTTTAGACTGGCCTTCCCGGCGGCACAGTTCGAGCAGGGCGTAGATGTGCTCCATAGTGCTGTGCACCCCGCCTTCGGATACCAGTCCCATCAGGTGCACCGCTCCGCCGTGATGGCGGGCCTTGGCCACCGCGTCTACCAGTTCATTTACCGTAAAAAAGCTTTCATCAGCGATTGCTTTGCTGATCCGGGTTATTTCCTGATATACAATCCGCCCGGCTCCCATGTTGAGGTGGCCCACTTCGGAATTGCCCATCAGCCCGGCCGGGAGCCCCACATCCAGCCCCGAGCACTTCAGCTCGGTGTGGGGATACACTTTACGCAAGGCCAGGAAGTTGGCCGGATGCGCCCTGAAAATGGCGTTGTCGGTGCAGTCATCCCGGTTTCCCCAGCCGTCCAGAATCATCAATAACAACGGTTTTTTATCCATCAATACCCGCCCTTGCAATTTTAGCAAAAGATGCTGCCTGAAGGCTGGCGCCCCCCACCAGGGCCCCATCAATGTCATCCTCGGCCAGGAAATTCGCTATATTATCTTGATTAACGCTACCGCCGTACAGAATGCGCACCTTCTGGGCCAGCTCCCTGTCATACATTTTTTCCAGGTGGCTGCGAATAAATGCGATCATTTCCCGGGCATCTTCGCGGTTGGCGTTGACTCCGGTTCCAATAGCCCAGACCGGCTCGTAGGCCACCACTATGGCATCTCCCTCCAGGGAGATGTCTTTCAAGTCTTTGCTCAACTGCTCTTTTACCACCTCTAACGCCAGCTGGTTGTCGCGTTCCTGGAGGGTCTCACCCACACATAGGATGGGGATAAGGTCCGCATCCAGGGCCGCTTTTACCTTGCGGTTTATGTTGACATCAGTCTCGCCCAGTATCTGGCGGCGCTCCGAATGTCCCAGGATGACGTAGCGGCACCCTACATCGACGAGCATGGAAGGTCCGATCTCCCCGGTATAAGCACCGCGATCGGTCCAGAACATATTCTGCGCCCCCAGAGCGACCCGGGAGCCCGATAGATTCCTATTCATGCTCAATAGGCAGGTAAAAGGCGGGCATATCACCAGGTCCACCCCGTCCAGGTTGGCTGCTTCCGGCAGAAATTCTTCTGCAAAAGCCGCCGCCTCCTGACAGGTCTTGTTCATCTTCCAGTTGGCTACCAACAGCGTTTTTCTCACTCTTTAAACCCCCCACTTCTGAATGGTCTCCAATATTATTGAAGCGCAGGTGCGTATCCTTCACAAGCGGCTACGCCAGGAAGCTGAAGTCCCTCCAGAAATTCCAGGGTTGCGCCTCCTCCAGTGGATATATGGGTAATGTTTTTCTCCAGGCCCATGTCATGCACGGCGGCCGCTGAATCTCCCCCACCGATCACGCTTATCGCCGGGGAGTGGGAAAGGGCTTGGGCTACTTTGCGTGTGCCCCGGGCAAACTGTTCATATTCATAAACACCCAGTGGTCCATTCCAGACCACCGTTTTGGCCATCATAATCGTCTGGGTGAAAAGTTCGATGGTGCGCGGTCCGATATCGAGGATCATCATATCCTGCGGCACCTTATCTACATCTACCACCGTTCCAATCGCCTCGGGGGTCAGTTCTGCGGCCACCACTGCGTCGACCGGAAGCATGATTTGGGTGCCGGCCTGGTTTGCTGTAGCCAGCAGGCGGTTGGCCTCCCCAAGCAGGTCTTCTTCCACCAGCGACTTGCCGGTCTGCTTGCCCTGGGCTTTTAAAAAGGTATTAGCCATACCCCCGCCGATCAAGATAAAGTCCATCTTGCCCAGCAGGTTGTGAATCAGGCCCAGTTTATCAGCGGTCTTGGCTCCCCCCAGGATGGCCATACGCGGGCTTTCCGGGTTTTCCAATACATCCCGCAGCATTTCCACTTCCTTTTCCATTAAAAAGCCGGCGTAGGTCGGCAGGTAGTCGGCTACTCCGGAGGTGGAGGAGTGGGCGCGATGAGCCGTACCGAAAGCGTCGTTTATAAAAAGGTCGCCCCAGGCAGCCAGCTGTTTGGAAAAAGCGGGATCATTTTTTTCTTCTTCACCATGGAAGCGGACATTCTCCAAGACCAGAATCTGACCGGGCTGAAGCTTTTTAACCAGAGCCTCCACCTCCTGTCCGATGCAGTCCGGGGCCATTATTACCGGTGCCGCCAGCAGACCCTTGAGATGGGACGCAATAGGCTTTAATGTGTATTTCTCATCCGGCTTGCCGTTGGGGCGGCCCAGATGACTCATCAAAACAATGCTGGCGCCGTTGTCGAGAACATAACGAATCGTTGGAAAGGCTTCTTTCATCTTGGTGTCATCTATGATATGGCCGCTTTTATCCATGGGAATATTAAAATCTACCCGCATCAACACCCGTTTGCCCTTCAGGTCTGCATCCCTCAGCTTTTTCAAAACAGATACACCTCCATTTGTTGACTAAAGACCTCGGGTAGCCACATAGTGCACCACATCAACTACGCGCACCGAGTAGCCCCACTCGTTATCATACCAAGCGATGATTTTGGCCATGCGCTCGCCCATCATCATGGTGAGCAGCCCGTCTACCACCGCCGAGTTTTCTTCACCCCGGTAATCGCTGGATACCAGTGGTTCTTCCGTATATTTCAAAATGCCTTTTAATGAACCCTCACTGGCCTTTTTAAAGGCCTCATTGATCTGCTTTACCGTAGCCGGTTTTTCCAACTCAACCGTTAAGTCCAGCAGGGAAACATCGGGGGTTGGTACCCGGATTGACACCCCGTCCAGTTTGCCATCCAGTTCAGGAATCACCAGCCCTATGGCACTGGCTGCGCCGGTTGTGGTCGGTATTAAAGACACTCCGGCCGCCCGGGCCCGCCTCAGGTCATCGTGCTCCAAGTCTAAAACCCGCTGGTCATTGGTATAGGAATGAATCGTGTTCATAAGTCCTTTTACAATCCCGAATTCCTCTACGAGCACCTTGGCCACCGGGGCCAGGCAGTTGGTGGTGCAGGAGGCATTGGAGATGATGGCCATGTCCGGCGTGTACTTATCCTGGTTTACTCCCATGACCATGGTTAAATCCATTTTTTTACCCGGTGCTGTGACTACAACTTTTGAAGCGCCGGCAGTCAAGTGCTTGGCTGCCTTTTCCCGGTCGCGAAATACGCCGGTGGATTCAACCACCACATCCACCCCGAGGTCCTTCCAGGGCAGTTTCTCCGGGTCTCTTTCCGATAGGTATTTGATGCTCTTTCCGTTGATCTTTAAATTGTCGCCCTCTGCCGCGATGCTTCCGGCAAAGGTCCCATGAATGGAATCATACTTGAATAAATGGGCGGCGGTATGCAGATCACCCAGGTCGTTGACTGCTACAATATCGACATCTTCTCTATTGGCCGCAACCCTGGCGACCAGCCGCCCGATGCGTCCAAAACCGTTGATGGCAACTTTAACTCCCATGCTGATCATCCTTTCCGTTACTCTTGATTATTTCTCGGGCTGCTCCTTCATCGGTAATGAGTACATTATCCAGCCCGTGTCTTAACACCGCCTTAATAGCCTGCGCTTTATGGCGTCCCCCGGCTACCGCAATTACGGTGGGGATGTTTCGAACATCACCCATTTCCAAACCTATGCCGCGCGTTTCATAGACTATATTTCCCGATTTGGCAAAATAATATCTTAAAGCTTCGCCCACCCCCTGGTGGCTGTAAATTATATCGATTTCGTTTTGCGCCAACCCCCGCCGGTTGGCCATTTCCACGGCTATGCCGATGCCGTGCAGCAGAATATCGCTGGATTTGATCCTCTTGACCACTTCCTGAATATGGCTGTCCCGTTTCAGTATTTCTGCGGTGCTCTCTTCCAGGTTGTCAGGTATATGCAGGAGCCGATAATGACCGCTGATGGCCTTGGCTATCTTGGCCGCTATGGTTCCGGCCTGCAGTTCCATCTCTTCCCCCAAACCGCCCCGGGCCGGTACGATGAGCACGTCATCGGGGTGAGCGGTTCCCATGGCTTCCGCCATTTGGGCCAGAGTGGTCCCCCCGGTTACGGCAACTGTACAGGAGGGAAAGAGCACCTTTTCCAAGAACCGGGCCGCAGCCCGCCCCAGGTCTTTTTTTACCAGGGGGTCCTGATAGGTGTCGCCAGGCACAACGATGACCTGCTGCAGTTGATAGATTTGCTTTATTTTTTTGGCCAGGGTCTGGGTGTGATAGAGTGCTGGAACCAGTGAATCGATTTCGGTTAAAAGGTCTTGTCCGTATGAAGTAAGATTTATACCCCCCGGACTGATAAGTAAAGCCCCTTGATTTTTCAGGACATCCAACTGGTTGCGAACCAGCCTCTCGGCATAGCCCAGTTCACGGCACAACTGACGACGCCCTACCGGCTGGCGATGCATCACCTGCCGCAGCAGCTGGTAGCGAATCTCGATTATTTCCATCGCATCAGGAGCAAATCTTTCTATAATTGAAAACGTATTATCCATCAGTCTACCTTTTGCTGGGGCACCTATTAACCATAGGGACAAAATTGTCCCACAGCTATGGAACCATTTCAAAATATTTTTCCTCTTGTGTTATTATATCACAAAAGGATATACATGTTGTATAACATGCAAAATATCCCCGTTTCTCCGGCAAAAAGAAGGTCGAACAAGGTCGAAAACAAAAGGCGATCATTATAATGATCGCCTGATAGTTTCGCTTTATTAATGATTCTTTTTTAATAGCGTCTCCGGCTCATGGTTGAAGGAATGCCCAGTTCCTGCCGATATTTAGCAACTGTACGCCTTGATATGCGAATGCCCTTCTTTTTAAACAGCTGGGCAATCTGTTCATCACTTAAGGGGCGGGTCGGGTCTTCCTCTCCGATCATGCCTTCCAGCATGTGTTTGATGCTCTTGGAGGACATCTTTTCGTCATTGTGAGCCGATTCGAGCCCGGAACTGAAGAAGTACTTCAATTCAAATAAACCCTGCGGGGTCTGCATATATTTATTGGATGTCGCCCGGCTGACGGTGGACTCGTGAACATTCACCAGTTGGGCTACCTGCTGCAGTTTGAGCGGTTTCAGGTATTGAACACCTTTATCTAAAAAATCTTTTTGTATGTCGACAATGCAGCTGGCCACTTTGTACAGGGTTATGCGCCGTTGCTCGATGCTGCGGATCAGCCACAAAGCTGAGCCTATCTTGTCTTCCAGGTACCGGCGGGTGTCCTCGGAAAAGTGGTCTGGTTGACGCAGAACACTTTCGTAGAGGTGGTTTACCACCAGGCGTGGGAAGTTCAAGTCGTTAACATAGACGATGTATTCACCCTCTACTTTTTCTACAAAAACTTCGGGAACTATATAGCGGACTTCCTGATCGCTGCTGTACTGCCGGCCTGGTTTGGGGTCCAGAGTTCGTATAAGATCGCCTATTTCTTGAGCCTGTTGAATGGATATGGAAAGGGCGCTGGCGATCTTGTTCATCCGGCCGCGGGCCAGGTCGTCGAGGTGTTCTTCGATGATCTTGCGGGCTACATAACTTTCCTTGCCGTAATGGCGAAGCTGAAGCAGCAGACATTCGCTGAGGTTGCGGGCTCCTACTCCATGCGGGTGAAATGAATGAACTATGCGCAGAATTTCTTCGACTTTGTCCAGGGACGCCCCCATTTTACGGGCAACTTCGTCCAGGTCAATACATAGATAACCATTGGTGTCGATATTGCCGATCAGATGATAGCCGATATCAAAGTCTTGTTCGTTCAGTTTGACCAGGCGCAGCTGAAATTCCAGATGCTCGAACAAACTGGGAACCCGGGTCAGATAATTTTCGAATGATTTTTCTTCTTTCTTTTCTTTTTGAACTACACCTATATCACGATCGTGATATATCTCCAGCCATTCCTCCAACCATGCCCCGTCGTCGTTTTCCTCCCGAACCTGCTCATCCGCCTCTTCAATCTCTCTCTCTTCGAGAAACGGATTCTCCTCCAACTCGGTCCGGATAAATTCGTTGAGCTCCATGGTGGACATATGGAGGATGGCAATCGCCTGACGCAATTCTGGTGTCATGAGCAATTTTTGCTGTTGTTCCACAAAAATGTCGTGAACCAGTCTCATAATGTCCCCACCCCCTTCTATCTCTACAAGGTTTTCTATTCGGCGAATATATGTACTTGTCCTTTTGTTAGTATATCCTAATTTTGATCCAAAAGTTCCTCGGCGGTTTGCTCCAACTTTCTCATGCGATAGGCGGCACCCGACTTGCTAAGCGGCGGATTCAACATCTCACCCAGTTCTTTGAGAGTGCTATCGGGATATTTCAGGCGTACCATGGCCAGCTCTTTTAGCTGCGGGCTGAGCATCTCCCAGCGCTGGCTTTGAATGAGCTTTTCCATCAGTTCTACCTGCCGCACCGAGGCATCGATAGTTTTTACCAGGTTGGCGGTTTCGCAGTTTACCTGGCGGTTGACCGTATTGCGCATGGATTTCAATATGCGGGCGTTTTCAAAATCCAACAGGGCTTTACTGGCGCCTATTAATCGCAAAAAGTCCGCAATCTTTTCGCTGTCTTTGAGGTATACTACCAGGTGGTTTTTTCTTTCAATGCAGCCTGCCTTGAGCCCCATTTTTTGCAGGAGCTTTTGCACTTCCGCGGCCAGCCGGGTGTCGCCCAAAACGAGCTCCAGGTGGTAGTTGCCCTCCGGCCGGTTTATAAATCCCCGGGTCAGGAACAACCCCCTGATGAACGAGCGTCGGCAGCACGATTTGCCCAGCAGATTCCAGGGCGCGTGGCGCCGTGCGGTAGGGTAAAGAAGCCCCATTTCTTCAAGTACTTCTTTATCGGAGTCCTTCGGCTCAATCACCACATCATAGGCCCGGCTCTTCCGAAAGCGGTTCTTTGCTTCGCTTTCCACAGTAGCCGGCCAGGGGCTGAATTCTTTGACGTACTGGTAGATCTTGCGTGCGGTAGCTGCGTTTTCCACGGTTATTTTCAACAACTGTCCGTTCGCGGTTTTCTCTACCTGCCCGGCGAAAAGCAGCAGGGATGCCAGTTCCGACTTGCGGCAGCAGGGCTTGTCAGGTATATAGCGGGCCACCTCATTGCGCACTTCATTGGAAAAGCTCATACCGCCACCTGCCTATTCCAGAGCTTTGAGTATAGCCCGGGCCAGCCTATCGGAGTCATGCCAGGCCAGGGTGCTGTCCGAAATCAGGGCCTCCTCAATTACGGCGGTTCCCCAGGCCTCCAGCTCTTCCCGGCTTACCGGCGTAACCGGCCGGGCCTTTTCCTGCTGGTAATTTTTTAAGCGCGTTTCGTCCAGGGAGCCCGAATTTACAACTACGTAATCCAGAGGCACTTTCAGGTAGTCATAGATTACCCGCAAATGATCCACTGCTTCATAGTCGTCGGTTTCGCCGCTTTCGGTCATGATGTTGCTGACGTAGAAGGTGCGGGCACAGCTCCGGCCAATGGCCTCCGGCACCCCTTGCACCAGCAAATTGGGAACAATACTGGTATAGAGGCTGCCCGGGCCAATAACCACCGCGTCGGCTTCCATGATGGCGTCGATAGTTTCCGACACCGGCAGGCACAGTTCAGGAACCAAAAACAGCTTTTCGATGCGCTTGCCGTAGTTGCGAATGGAAGTCTCGCCATAGACGGTGGTTCCGTCGGACATATGGGCTCCCAGGGCCACGTGTTCCAGAGTTGCGGGTATTACCTTACCCCGGACCTTCAGGACTTTGCTGACTTCTTTAATAGCGGATACAAAATCCCCGGTAATTTCGGTCATCGCCACCAGGAGCAGGTTGCCCAGGTTGTGGCCCTGCAGTCCGTTGCCCTGGCCAAATCTATGCTGAAATACCTGATCCATCAGGGTTTCGGTCTCCGCCAGGGCCACCAGGCAGTTGCGGATGTCCCCCGGCGGCAAAACACCCAGCTCCGCGCGCAAACGTCCGGAGCTGCCACCGTCATCGCTGACGGTAACCACTGCTGTCAACTGCGAGGTATAATTCTTGAGTCCTTTTAAAAGGACTGCCAGTCCCGTCCCGCCGCCGATTACAACGATCTTGCGATCCCTTTTAATAACGGCCGCTCACTCCTCCAATTTGTGTTTTTCAACATCCCGGTGTCGGGTTATGGTATTGTATCCCATCCGCTCAAACTGACGGGCCAGGTAGTCGGCCAGGACCACGGAACGATGCTGCCCGCCCGTACAGCCAATAGACAGAGCCAGATTAGTTTTGCCTTCCTTGACATAGTGCGGAATGAGAAATTTTAAAAGATTGAGAAAGCGGCGCAGAAAGGACTGAGTCGTAGGTGAATCCAAAACGTAGTCAATAACCTCCTGGTCCTCTCCGGTTAAAGGCCTTAAACGAGGATCATAGAAGGGATTGGGCAGGAATCTTACATCGATTATTACATCTGAATCTAGTGGAATTCCCATCTTATATCCAAAGGAAATAATGTTTATGGTAAAAGCCTCACCTTTTTCATAGCTGAAAAGGCTGGTCAATTTCTCGTTCAATTTGCGAGGGGCGATATCCGAAGTGTCGATAATGACGTTGGCCCGACCGCGCAGATCTTCCAGCATGCTTCTCTCCAGGCGTATGGCCTGCAGCAGACTGCCGGCTTCAGAAAGGGGATGACGGCGCCTTGACTCCTTGAAACGCCGCACCAGCACGTCATCCGAAGCTTCCAGGAACAAGATGGCATAGCTGATTCCCTGCTGTTGGAGCTCATCCAGGGCCTGGGTAAAATCGGCAAAGAAGTCGCCCCCGCGCACATCTATAACCAGGGCCACCTTTTCGATTCTCCCCCCGGACTGCATGCCCAGCTCAATAAACTTGTTCATCAACACCGGCGGCAGATTGTCAACGCAGTAATAACCCAGGTCTTCTAAACAATTGATGGCCTGAGTCTTGCCTGCTCCGGACAGACCTGTGATTATAAGTATGTGCAAACCCTGGCTTTTTTCCCCCACTTGTTTAGTCCTCCCCGACCATCCAGGTTTACCACCCGTTCGGGATCAATGCCCAGCATTTCAATAGCCCTTTTTCCATAAGCAAGCTCCCCCACTGTATCTGGAAAATGGGCGTCGCTGTTGACAATAAAATTGACTCCGATCCGATTTGCTTCCATTATATCAGAAAAACCAGGGTGCTCGTGCCCGCAATTAATTTCAAATAGAACTTCTTTTTGAACACAGGCCCTGGCCACCTCGGTGACGTCTATTGCAAAGAACAGGCCCGGGTGCGACAGAATATCGAGTCTGGGATTGGCATAAATGGCTGCCACGCAGGCTTCGGTATTATTGATGAGGGCCTGGCGGCGCTGGCTTTTGCCCAGGTGGCGCAGGCTGTTTTGCAGAAAAAGCCGCGCTCCATCCTTCAATGACGAAGGCATGGTATAAGGATGCATTCCGGCAATAAGCACATCCAGGCTATCGATAACCTCCTGATCCAGGTCCAGTTTTCCGTCCAAACCGCGGATATTGGCTTCGGCACCCACGTAAACCTTTATCCCCTGGCGGTCGCCGTCTTCAATTTTCTCCCCCAATTGTTCATACCGTTTAGGGTTTTTTACGCCTATAACGGCGGCCAGCGGGCCATGATCAGTAATAGCTATCTCCTGCAAACCTTTCCGTCGGGCCGCTTCGATAATTTCACGGTGGTTTTGCCGGCCGTCGCTGTTGTGGGAGTGGATATGATAATCACCATAGAACTTCATAGGCTATTTACCTCACTGTACCCTTATCTTTTTATATGGTGCACACCCGCTGACTTATGTATTTACCCGGTAAAAATTTTTATAAAAAAACCGGCTCCGTAAAAAGCCGGTCCAGACTGCCAAAATAGTTTAATCGTAATTCAAGGCCTAAGATTGCCGCGTCGCTTCGCTCCTCGTAATGACTCAATATAGATTAATTGTCATTGCGAGCCGAAGGCGTAGCAATCTTAAACACTCATTATATCTTTGGCCAGTCCGTAATATGGTGTTTTATTTTTCTAATTGCTCTTCATCGCCTTTACCAGGGAACCAGCCGCTTCGGCCCGGGTTACGATGCGTCCGGGCTCGTAGGCATCAGCTCCGCCTTGAACTATATCAAGGCCGTGGGCCAGGGCAACATACCCATAAAAATCCGCGGATATATCCTGGGCATCCGAGAAAGGAAGGGTGTAAATCCCTTTGGCCTGAGCGGCTCTGTCCAGGCCTATGAAGCGGACCATGATGCGGGCCATGTTCTCCCGGTCTACCAATTGCTCCAGCTGTACCTGCTCTTTTATCCATCCCCTGGAACGCGCTTCCCGTATAATATCGTCGGGCTTGGGATCCATGTAGGGATCCCTTGCTTTCATCAGGTTGGTCAAAAGGCTTTGCATGGTCAGCCCCTCTTCAGGATGGAAGGAAGTTCCATATTCTCCGAATAATCCGGCCTGCCCCACCGCGTTGATGTCCGCCTGGGCCGGATCTCCTTCAATATCATCGAAGGTAACGGCTCGCTTGACCACAATTGGATTGCCCTGCCAATCCAGCGACTGTCCACTTATGGCATCCAATTGGTCCGCCCGCGTGGCATAAGCGCCGTAGAGAGGTTTATAGACCAGTCCAATTTGTTCCTGCCCGGTGGGAACTGATTTGCCAGGATCCTGACGTATGGAGTAGCACAAGGTCAGCGGCCGGTCTTTGAGGAACCGGCTGCTTATCTCCTGTTTGTTAAGCACTCCGGCACTGGAAGGGAAGCTCGTTTCCGTCCAGTTCAGCTCATAGGCAACAATGGCTCGGTTCTGGGTGTTTATTGCCAGGTTTAGGTAGTTGCCTGGGAAGGGAATGCCGTTTACTACCCGGTAGTAGTTGAAATAGCAAAGGGAGTCCGCTCTTCCGTATGACTGCACCACCTGGGGCTCCTCATAGGCGGTCTCCAGAAAGCGGCTCGGTTGTATCTGTTTCAGGAAAGCTTCCGCTGCCTGGCGGGCCTCCTCTTTGCTAAGAATTGCTTTGCCGGTCATTTGAGACCAGTCCTGCGAATAACTCATTACTTCTCCGCTGCCGGCATTTACCCGGGCATTGACATAGCCGCTGCCCTGGGTGGCCTCATTCTGCCAGGACAGATTCCAGACGTGTATCTTGGAGGCACCGCTGCCCTGGCTCACCAGGTTGCTCTGCGTTAGGGACAGGTCAGCAGGAATATTGAACCACTTTTTAACCGCCTGAACGGCCTGTTCACTGGAAATAACCTGGGAACTACTGCTTATTTCTTGCTGCTCTTCCGGTGATAAAGCACTTGGCGTCGCGCTCTTTTCCCTGCCGCCCATACCACCGGCCAGGTCATAAGCGATTTCGTTGCTAACCCAGTAATTTACCGGCTGCCCGCTGAAAGCGTCGATGGCTACCGAGCCATGAACCCCAACCCGGTAAACCAGTACGGGATTCTTCTGGTATGAAAAACCGGGCTTCACATAATTAGGCTGGAAATACTGCAGTTCTAAAAGACTGCTTCCTTCAAAAACCTGCCGGGCCTGGTCCGCGGATATGATCCCGGAAGGCGACGGCAGCTCGCTGTTGGTCCAGGTGAGCGAGTATTCAAGTATACGGCCGTCCCCGCTCCGCACTTGAAAGGTGGCTCCGTTGTCAGGGAAGGGAATCCCCTGGTGGACCCGCTGCCAGCGCAGCGTGTAAACCGACCCGCCACTGCTGTCCAGGGGGCTAATCAATTCACTATCAGGAACCCACTGCAACTCATCGACCCGGTCCGGGAGCAGCCGCTCTAAAAGCTGGGCGGCCGAGTCTTTGGCTTGAGCTCTGCTGATGGGAGAAGTGTAGGTGTTGGTTTCCTGTCCCCAGTTGTTCATCCGCGTTATGCTGCCGCTTTTAGCATCCACCTGCGCACTGAACTCGCCATAGGGGGCTGCAACCGCCCGCCAGGATAAGACCCAGGCCGCCTGTCCGTAATTGGCTTCATAATTGGATGAGAATTCTTTATACTCTTCTGGAATATTGAAGTTCTCCTTTACCAGGTTGATGGCTTCCTCCAGACTCAGGTTCGGTTTCTCCGCGGCCAGCAACGAGCCGGGCAGCCCGATCACGGTCAGAATTGTGAGAAAGCAGACCGCCAGGCCCAACCGGCAATACCGCATCATACTATCATCCCCTCTCCAAATAATGTACCGTTTAGGCTGAATTGTCCCCCCTTTTAAAGCCCCCATGAGAACCTTCCCGGTCAGGCTTTACATAATTCCTGCATTTACCTCGGATTCCTATGAATGCTACTAATGATATGCTGCAACAGTCTCAAACCTTGCACCTGTCTGTCATGAGTTGTTAACTAAATTTTACCTAAAATATTACTTTATTAAAGAAAATAAAAAGCCGCCCCCGGGGTGGCTTTATCAGAACATTTTTATAAATATGAGTTAACATCTCAATCTCTAAATTAGGACTCCGGCCTACTGTAGAGCGAAGGCCGGCCCATTTAGGTATGCAGCCACCGTCCCTGCGGCGTCGTTCCCCTACTACATTCAAGGAACGCGTCCTTCGGCAGGGGGCCAGTCCATCCTCACGCCATGTATGCCGGGGCTGCGGTGGGTCGTTTCATCCCTGTCGACTCTTTACCCCAATTGAGTATGGTGTCGGCGATATACTTTCTGATACAAGGCGTTGGTCCTATGCCGTCGCTGGCATTTTGACTGCAGGCTTTCCTGGGCCTTATGAGATCAATTTAAAAGTAGAGTTGGGTGCATGATAAAAATCTGTCGCAATCATTTGGTTCGGGTTTGATCAGGGTCTATTTTGGTTTGGGCGCCTGCTCTGACAGCCTGCCGGCTTTTTAACAGGCTGCAAGTTCTCCCGGGGCGGCTCTTTTAACAGGCGTCTATTGGTATTTGTCCAAAATGGCCTTAACGTCAGCAAAGACAGCCTGGCTGTCCCTATCCCCGTCAAGATAGTGGATCAGGTTTTTGTCCCGGTAGTAATTAAGAAGCGGAGCACTTTGTTCGCTATATACCAGAAGTCGCTCGATCAAGGTGGTCGCCCGGTCATCTTTGCGCTGAACAAGCTCCTGGCCGCACTTGTCACAAATTCCGGACTGTTTAGGCGGGTTGCTTAGCAGATTGTAAACCGTTTTGCATTCTGTGCAGCTTACCCTTCCCGCTACTCTCTCCACCAGTGTTTCATCCGGAACAGCTATGTTCAATACAGCATCAATCCCGCTATCCAGGGATTTTAGAACCGCTTCCAGCGCGTCGGCCTGTACTACCGTACGGGGAAAACCGTCCAAAAGGAACCCACCCCGGCAGTCAGACTGAGTTAGCCTCTGGGCCACTATGCCTATGCTTACCTCATCCGGCACCAGCCTTCCCTGCTCCATATACTTTTGAGCCTTCAACCCTAAAGGGGTTTTATTGGCCAGGGCTTCGCGGAACATATCTCCAGTGGAAATGTGCGCTATGGGATAGTTTTCTTTGATAATATCAGCTTGGGTTCCTTTGCCTGCTCCAGGAGGTCCCATTAGGATAATATTCATGATCTCATCTCCTATATAAATCGGTTATTGAGCAACCGGCAGGGTATCTGCTTATGGCCTGCCTGCCCCAGGCCAATCGCTCCTTTTGGGTTCTGATAATGACCTGCTGGCTGAGGATCCCTCAAACCAGCAGGCATATAGGGGAGGAATCGCCAAGTCCCCCATCATTTACAAGCACCAGGCATAAGTGTCATCATATATTGATCTCTGACTGATAAAGGTGCGCCCTCCCTTTGACTTAACCCATTTGCGGTAGGTATCATCACCTAAACAGGTGATGACTGTCAAGCGGGCTCCATCCTGCACGGCGACTACGGAAATGCCATGGTGTTTGATCTCAATGCAATTGTCCTTGCTGTTTGGTTTACCACAGATTAATTTGCCTGTTTTGGCGATCTCCCCCAGCTTCTTTACGATCTCTTTGTCAGAACGAGAAAAATCAAACGTTCTTTCCCGATACCGCTTTATGGCATGTTTGGTAACTGTTACGGTCATATTAATCCACCATCCTTGCTTGGGACAGCTGCTGATCGTATCTGTCCGCCTGACCCCCTTCGTCTAGGCTGAAGGTATTCTCATCTTGTAGAAGGAGCGCCAGACAAAGAACAGCGCAACAATGAGAAATACCCCGCCCACATAGGTTGCCATCGAGCTAAAGGAAGGAGAAATCGCAATTTCCATAGCCAGCAAGCCAAACAAGGTGGTGAACTTTATAATAGGATTCATGGCCACTGAAGAGGTGTCCTTAAAGGGATCACCTACGGTGTCGCCCACTACCGTTGCTTCATGTAAAGGAGTGCCTTTTTCCTGCAAATCCACCTCAACCACCTTTTTGGCGTTGTCCCAGCAACCGCCTCCATTGGCCATAAACACTGCTTGAAACAGGCCGAAAATAGCAATCGATATAAGGTAGGATACAAATAGGGATACGGCCAGTTCTCCGCTGGCTCCCCCACGGGGTGCGGCCAGGCAGGAAAAGGCCAGGGTGAAAGAAAATATGGCGATGAATATATTGAACATACCCTGCTGAGCGTACTGGGTGCATATCTTCACCACTTCCTTGGACTTTTCAGTGGCGGCCTTTTGATTGGCTTCTTCATCCAGTTGAATGTTCTTTTTAATATACTCAACCGCCCGGTAAGCACCGGTAGTTACAGCCTGGGTGGAGGCGCCGGTAAACCAGTAGATTATGGAGCCGCCGGCTATCAGGCCGAAAATCGTGTAGGGATTTAACAGGGTCAAGATCTGTTCCGGTTGCACACCCAAAACATTCTTGATCACCAGAATCAAGGAAAAGATCATGGTGGTGGCGCCAACCACCGCGGTTCCGATCAACACCGGTTTGGCCGTAGCTTTAAAGGTGTTACCCGCTCCGTCATTGGCTTCCAGGTAGTGCTTGGCTTTATCGAAATCGGGCTGAAAACCGAAATCATTGTTGATGCTCTCGGAGACATCCGGTAGTTCTTCAATCAGGGAAAGCTCATAAATGGATTGTGCATTGTCGGTTACCGGTCCATAGCTGTCCACGGCAATAGTTACCGGCCCCATGCCCAGCATACCGAAAGCCACCAGCCCGAAGGCAAATATGGACGGATAGATCATGATGCCGGCCAGCCCATAGCCGCTTGCTACATAGGCAATGAACATCAAGGCCATAAAGACCATGCCGATCCAGAAGGCGCTGAAATTGCCGGCTACCAGGCCGGACAGTATATTGAGTGAGGAACCGCCCTCCCGTGAAGCTTTGACCACCTCGGCGACATGCATTGAATTGGGGCTGGTAAATATTTTGGTAAACTCCGGAATCACTGCCGCTCCCAGGGTGCCGCAGCTTATAATGATGGACAGGACCAGCCACAGTTTCTGCAGCTCGGCCGGCGCTCCCGAATTCGGGCCCAGCATTAAGTAGCTGACAATAAAAGTCACCGCTATGGAGAGGATAGAGGTTATCCAGACCAGGCTGGTTAAAGGCTTTTCAAAATCAAAGTCATCCTGGCTGCCGAAGCGCATCTGACTGAGAGTCCGGTTAATATAGAATGAGCCGATAGAGGTCAGAATCATCAAGACACGCATGACAAATATCCAGGTGAGCAGAATACCGGTCAGCGCAGGCTGCACGGCCAGGACGATAAAGGATATGAGGGCCACGCCGGTAACACCGTAAGTTTCAAATCCATCGGCGGTGGGCCCCACGCTATCCCCGGCATTGTCGCCGGTGCAGTCCGCAATTACTCCAGGATTGCGGGGATCGTCTTCCTTGATGCCGAAGACGATCTTCATCAGGTCGGAGCCGATATCGGCAATCTTGGTAAATATTCCGCCGGCGATGCGCAGAGCGCTGGCTCCCAGGGATTCGCCTACCGCAAAACCTATAAAGCTGGCCCCGGCCAGTTCACGAGGAACAAAGAGCAGAATAATCAGCATCATGATAAGTTCAACGCAAACCAGCAGAACCCCAATGCTCATTCCGGCATCCAGAGCAATGTTTAAAAGCTTGAGCGGCTTGGTTTCCAGGGACACGAATGCGGTGCGGCTGTTGGCCAGGGTGTTCATGCGAATGCCATACCAGGCAACGCAGTAGGAGCCCAGAATTCCTATAACAGTCCAACCCAGAATCAACAGCACTCCACCCAGGGATTGGTGCTGTAAAAATCCGAAATAAAAGGCGATGCATACTCCAATAAAGGCAAACAACAATCCCAGGAGTTTGCCCTGCTGCAGCAGATAGGTCTTGCAGGTCTCATAAATGGTGTCCGCGACATCCAGCATGGACTGGTGTGCTTTCAGGTTTTTTACTTTCATAAATTGATACAAACCGAACATCATACCCAAAACACAGACCAAGATGCCATATCCCAGCAGCTGGTTTTGCCCCGGTGCCAGAGCCGGGATTTTTAGATCGGCTTCGCTGGCCAATGCCAGGGCTGGCGACGCCAGCATTATGGCCAAACTGAGTAATGCGCCCGGCGCAGCTTTATTCTTTAGTGCATTCATTCTTGATCAACCACTTTCTTAAGGTATTCAGGCAGGCTGTTTATACCCCCTATAACCCGAGGAACCATCCTGACTTTTGTCTATAATAGGTTCCATCCTCACAAACAGCTGGTCTGCCTGATGCATACTGAATATCCAGATCCCTTTTATTGTTTATTGGCAGGACTAGTGATATCCTTAAACATAACGTTTTTTTCGGTTAACCATTTGCGGTCCCGGCCCGGGAATTCTTCCCTGAGGCTTCCCACAAACCCGGGTTTGGCAGCTTCCCGGGTCGAGATCGCGATTCATTCTCAAGGCTATGGTTAACCGTCCCCGCAAAATTCCTAATTGGTTTCCCGCAAAACTCCTTTTTGCACCTTGCCGGTGGCATTGCGCGGGATCTGGGCGATAATTTCGATGAATTCCGGAATCTTATATTTAGCTATTCTTTCTTTCAAATAATCCTTCATTTCGTCCTCGGTAATGCTCTGCCCCTCGCGTGGCACTATATAGGCTTTTACCCTTTCGCCCAGAGCCTGGTCGGGAACGCCGATCACTGCTACTTCCAACACCTTGGGATGCTGTTCAATGACGATTTCAATTTCACGAGGATAGATGTTCTCTCCACCGCGGTTGATCATGTCTTTCTTACGGTCAACTATATAGATGTAACCATCTTCATCCATATAACCCACGTCGCCGGTGTGCAGCCAGCCGGCTTTTATAGTTTTGGCGGTTTCCTCCGGCTTGTTGAGATAGCCCAGCATGTTCATATCACCAAAGGTGCATATTTCACCTCTTTCGCCCTGGGGCAGGATGTTGTTGTCGTCATCCATGATTTCGATCGGCTGATTGGGGATGGCGGGGCCGATCGAACCGGGCTTGGTGATGCCCATGGCCGGGTTGCAAGTGGACAGCCCGGTTACTTCGGTGAGACCGTAACCCTCCAGAATGTCCACCCCGAATTTAGCCTTGACTCCCTTAATCAGTTCGACCGGAAGGGGAGCCGCTCCACACACACAGGTTCTCAGTTTGAGCCTGGACATGTCGATATCTTCAGGATTGGTGCTGTCGTGGACATAGGATATCATAGCCGGGACCACCATAGCTGTAGTTACGCCGTTTTCAATGATGGCAGGCCAGAAGTCGGAGGGTGAGTACTGCTTTCTGATGCAAACAGTCTGTCCGGCATAGGCCCAGGGATAAGTCCATACGCAAAGGGGATTGGTGTGGTACATGGGCATGATGATCATGCACACATCATTTTCAGCACAGATGCCGGTGCTGATCCAGGATTTGCATACAGCCAGTTCCGCCCGGTTGGGAAGCAGAATCCCCTTGGGAGAGCCGGTAGTTCCGGAGGAATAGAGCAGCAATGCCGGAGCTTCCGGATCCTGGGGCACCAACGCCTCATCATCCGGATACTTGGCCAGGATGTCGGCCAGGGTCTGCTCGGCGATGTTTAGTCCATGATCTTCTCCGGTTGCCACTTCAACTACGATGGTCTTATGTTCGGCCAGGGCAACTCCGGCTGCGAAGTCTTTCATGAATTCGCTGTGCACAAAGCACACCTTGGGTTTGGAGTCATCCAGAACATAGGCGATTTCCGGCCCTTTCAACGAATAGTTTACGGCTCCCGCACAGGCCCCTAACTTTTGAGTGCCAAAGGTGGTGTAATAGATCTCCGGTGCGTTTCTGACCATAATGGAGACGATATCTCCTTTGCCAACGCCCTTTTCTTTTAAATAATTAGCCACCCGATTGGCCCGTTCATTGGTCTGGGCATAGGTAATGTTCTGATCGTAATAGTTGACATATACTTTATTGGGATTTTCCTGAACCCTGGTGTAGAACATCTCGGCCAGGCTGTCAAAATCTAATTTTCTACCCTGCATAAAATCCCACTGGGCTAAAGGCTTGGTGGGGTATACGAAATTGCTTGCCATTATTTAACCTCCTCTTTTTGAACCACATAATTATGCAGACTATTTTTCGGGAAACACTCTCTTGACCAGGCTCGGATCGTGCCCGGGTAAAATGTGACTGCGGCTGCCGGCAATGGACAGAACCCGCCAGACACTGTTGTACCATTCACTGAGATCGGTATGGATTCCGGGCGGATAGAAGGCATGGTCCGGCTGGGGGGTGCAGGTAATGGTAGCCCCGGTGGAATCTACGAAGCTCTCCAGCTCGGGATGCAGGTTGACCTGCAAATAGCAGAGATCTCCGGAGATAACGTATTTGCCGTCACTGGTGTTTACTACGACAGCTTGCTGACCTTTGGTATGGCCGGGAACACAGATGACGTTCACACCGTCGGCTACTTCATAACCGTCATCGGCCAAAACCAGGTCGTATTTCTCCAGTTGTCCTAAAAGGTCGGTTAAATAAACCGCTCTTTGCAAAGGCAGTGGTGCTTTGGCATATTCCCATTCCTTCTTTTGCAGAATAAACTGGGCATTGGGAAATAGCGAAATATTGGCGGCATGATCAAAATGCATATGGGTAATGATAACGATGTTGATGTCTTCAGGTTTCAGGCCAATATCGGCCAGGGCCTTTACCATACCCCGGGGGCCGCTTCCGGCAAGGGGAAATCCATGATAGTTTTCACTATCCAGGACTCCGGTATCGACCAGAATCTTTTTTGGACCGCCTTCCAGGTAAAAGGCTAAAACCGGTACAGTCAACGGAGTTATCAAGTCGCACATCTGAGTTACCACCGCCTTAATGGCAGTGATTTGAGCAACCTCCAAAGGTCTGATCCTGTATTCGGTCATAATTTGAACCTCCCTAATTCTCTCTAAACACGGCAGCTGCCAATCAGTCTTCCTTTATGCCGGCCAGGTATTTGGCCAGATTCTTCTTGGTGTTTATGTCATAGGAGCCCATAATCGCAATATCCTCCATAATTGGAGAACCTCCTCCATGGACACCGGCGATCTGCAATATGGTGGCAAATTCTGAAGTTAATAGATCGCTGGCCAAATGGGCGGCGCGATAATGGTTTTCCGGAGAAACGCCGTCTCTTCGAGCCACGTATTTCCTTACGAAATCGCCCACCACCGGGCTGTTGTATTCCGCAGAAAGCGGCAGGGTGGCGGGCAGACCCCCGGCGATATCACAAAGGGTATTGTACTCGTGATAAATGTTGTGGCCGGCATGCCTTCTACCAACATTGGCGTATATGACATTGGGTATCTGGGTTCCGGACGGGGCCTTGGTGGATTTGATGCTGGCGGCTATGCCAGCCGCGTAAACCAGTTCACAAACACTGATCATCTCCGACAGTTTTTCTTTGACATGGCCCATCTTTTCAATGCCCAGATAGTCAGCCATAAGGGCCGTAGCACCCAGCAGGACATCTCCGGTGCCCGGTTTGCAGCCGGTATAGCTATGGCGGTGATACAGGGCAAAATACAAGGCCAATCCCCCGCCGATATCGGTTTCGCCATTAAGGAATATCCGTTCATTGGGAACGAAAACGTTGTCAAAAACCGTAAAGCTTTCGATGTCACCGTATTCTCCGATGGGCGCTTCCATACCCGGCTCCCGTTTGCTGAAGTAGCCTTCCCTCCCCACCAGATATACGCCTTCGGCATCGGCCGGAATAGCAAAGGCTATGGCATAATCCTGCTCGGTCTTGGTCAAGGCCCGGGTCGGAATAACGATGATTTCATCGGCATAGGGGGACATAGTATTGTGGAGTTTGGCCCCCTTGACAATAACCCCGTCCTCTCTTCTTTCCACAACATGTACATATTGATCCGGGTCCACTTGTTCACCGGGCCTCAGACTGCGGTCGCCCTTGGCATCGGTTTGGGCGCATGATGCAACCAGATCATCTTCCTGGAAGAATGCCAGGTATTTCAACCACCGGTCGTGGTAATTGGTGCCATATCTCAGATCAGCGTTTTTAGTGGCTACCGACAGAGCATTCATGGCATCGCAACCCATGCATCTCTGGATACAGCCTCCGGTCATGTTGCAGAGCTTCCTGGTTAATTCCTGTTTTTTTAACAGGTCTTCCGGATTCTGATGTATGTGGGTAAATCTGTTTATCTTTTTATCGGATATATGGGAAGAGACAGTTAATAAGTCAGAGTATTCCGGATCATTGGCCAGATCAAAGGTTATCTGTATGGCTTTGCTTCTGGCAACTACTATAGGGTGATCCCTCCCGATCACCTGCCCGTGCAGGTAGATGTTTTTCCTCATACCTGCAAGTTTCTCAAGGTATTCCTTTGACGTTCTCATCAGCGTCCTCCTATTCTGCTCAAGTGTTTAATACCTGGCTAGTCCATTGCCATACCTCACCCCCCTGTTCAACAGTTTTGAGCGGACATAAAATTGAAAAATTTGTATAATCACATCTTGGATGCAAGAGTCGTGCCAACCACTCCAAAAACAACTGTTACCCCTTTGTGTTGCCTTTATATTGGGACTTTAAAAATTTGCGTCACTCTTTCCCAGTGCATAATACACAGTGAAAGTCACCGCTTTGTAAACTTATTGGTTTACAAAATGAGGATATGGTTTTATAATATCTGGTAGCCAAAGCGCTTTTTCCACTAAAAGGCAATGCCCGGGTATACGGTCGGATTATTATTAAGGCACACGTAATAAGGATCTCATGCGGGTTGAGCGGACACTTTTAATGGGATCTTTAAAGAGACTCCCGGCCCCGGGAAGGATGCCTATGATTGAAGTCAAGTGCTCCCCAAAAGCAAGCAGGAGTATACATCCCCGGTATCCACAGTGAATATGGAAATGCGGCCTCTTTCGAGTAACCAAACTGCTTAATAATGGGTTACAAAGTGTAAACCTTTGCTGAGGGATGCCCCACTGGCAAGATTGATTTGAGGAGATGACCGGATGACAGATAACGAATTGATGGCCAAATGGCTGCAACTGCATAAAAGATCCCAGTACCGTGAAACCCTTCGTCCCGAAATTAAAAGTTCCTGGGAGCGTTGCTACGACCGGGGTGTAAACCCCTACCTGCGTGAAAATCCCTATATATGTACTGAAAATGAAGTGACCCAGGCCCGCGAGGCCTGCCGCAAGATTTTAAAGGTTGGCGAACCGGTAATGAGAGATCTCTATGAATTTGTGGCTGAAACCGGCTTTGTGGTAGGCATCCTGGACGAGAACCTCTGCGCCATCGATTTTATAGGCGACCGGGAATCACTGGCCTGGGCGAAAAAGGCCCGCCTGGTGGTTGGCTCCATGTGGGCCGAAGAACTGGTGGGAACCAACGGCGCCACCCTTTGCCAGGACCTGGGCAAGCCCGTGTCGGTGTTTGCCTACGAGCACTTTTGTCTGTTTTCCCATGTATCCACTTCTTCCTGCGCTCCGATCATCGACCAGGGCAAAATCGGCGGAGTCCTTTGCATGGTGGCCCCCTTCAACCGCACCAGCAACCATACCTTGGGAATGGTGGACGCGGCCAGCAAGCACATCATGTCCAGAATGGTATTGCACAGGATTAACCTGTATTTAAAACAGATAATGGAATCAATGTCGGAAGGGGTCCTGGTGTTGGACCTCAATGGGACCATTACTTACATGAACGACATCTGCGCGCGTATGCTGCAAATCTCTCCCCGCCTGGCCTACGGTTCCAACATCTCAGCGGTTTTGGGATACCACGCCGACAACAACTATTTCGTCAATAAGGTTACCCAGAATCGGCCCATCCTGGACGAAAACTTTAAGCTGGTTACCCAGGATAACACTCCCATTAACTGCGTGGTGACCTGCAATCCACTGACCCATCCGGACATTCCCCCCGGGGATACGGTGGTAATAATGAGGGAAACCCAGCGGGTGACCCGCCTGGTTAAAAAGTGGATCGGAGATGGGGCCAAATTTACTTTTAGCGATATCGTCGGAAAGGAATCCTCCTTTACCCAGGTATTGAAAACCGCCCAGGCGGCCGCTTCATCAAGCTCCAATGCCCTTCTCCTGGGCGAGAGCGGAACCGGCAAGGATCTCTTCGCCCAGGCCATGCACAACGGGAGTATGCGCAAACCCCATCCTTATGTGGCCTTAAATTGCGCCGCTCTGCCCCGTGAGCTCATTGCCAGCGAGCTCTTCGGCTATGATGAGGGGGCTTTTACCGGTGCCAGAAAATCCGGAAACATGGGTAAATTTGAGCTGGCCGATCAGGGGACCATATTCCTCGACGAGATCGGTGATATGCCGCTTGATCTGCAGGCCTCTTTGTTGAGAGTGATTGAGGAAAAGAGCGTTACCCGCCTGGGAGGAACTAAATTGATTCCGGTCAATGTAAGGATAATCGCCGCCACTAACAAAGACCTTGAATACGAGATAAAGCGCAATCGCTTCAGGCGCGATTTATATTATCGCCTGGCGGTGATCAAGATAACCATGCCCCCCTTGCGGGAGCGTCATAATGATATTCTGCTGCTTGCCGAGGTATTTATAGAGAAATACTGTAAACGCTTTAACAAGCCGCCCATGCAAATGGCCCCCGAGGTGAAAGAGGCTTTTCTCGAATATCCCTGGCCGGGCAATATCAGAGAAATCCAAAATGTCATAGAAGGAGCCATCCAATTGGCTCCGGGAAATATCATCACTTATGATCTGATAAGTCAGTATTGTGCCGATCAGGCATCAGGGCACGAAGTGGAGCTTTATGACCGGGTTGAAAGAGCAGCCGTTCCAGACCCCGGCTCGGAAAAGCAAGTGCTTATGGAATACCTGACCAGATATAAATACAACAAGAGCGATGTCGCCCAGGCGATGGGGATATCAAGGAGGACCCTGTATAAGAGGCTGAAAAAATACGACCTGTTTTAAAAAGCATTGGTCATGAGCGTATAGATAAAAACCGGAGGACGCATCTTAGGCCCCAGGCCGAAGATGCGTCCTTTACTATTTATTTACCGGAGGGAAGTACCTTCCGGTTTCAGACCGTCGACAAAAGCACCACAGGCACCACACATGTTCGCTTCGCTCACCAATAAGGTTGCGAATAACTGCTTTACAAAACAGGCCGTTCATTCAACGTACTCTTGTACGCCTCAATCACGGGCCTATTTTGTGCCTCGTTCTTCACTTCCGTCGCTCGCTCTGCCAGATTGTCGACTTTGTCGACAATCTGAAACCAGTAGGAAGGACCTTATGGTTTGTTTATTTGGCCAGTTCGGCTTTTAGGTGATTTATAGCCTCAATAGCTACAGGATCTTTTCCATATTCCAATGCCAGGTAGGTGCTGGCGTAGTCGCCAATGTAAACCAGGGAATAAAAACGGGCCAGCCAGGAATGGCCGCTGCTCTGGACTTCCAGCAGATGCTGCACTTTGTCCTTGATCAGGTCTTTGGTAATCTCAATGCGGCGCACCACCCGGGGGTGATCTCCAGAGTCTCTCAGAATGACCAGGCACAGCTGTTTGATAATATCCCTGGGTTCGTCAAAGCCCATAATTTCGTTGTGGTTGAGCTCCGGCAAAACCGCCCAATAAGCTGGCGACTTGGCGTTTTCATTAATCTGGGCCTTCCAGCGGAAAGCTACAGTTTCACTGAGACCGGTGCTGCCCCAAATGATAGGCAAGGCGCCCTTCATTAGCCGGGCGGCCTCCCGAGCGTAATTTCCCTCCAGCGGCGCTTCAGGGTTTAATTGCTCGCGCAGCCGGTACAGCACATCAACTGTTTCCTGGAGATCCTCGGTGACTCCTTGAATAAGTCCGTTTTTCTCCAAAAGCAGGGCCAGTGGAGCAAACAGATAACCGGTAGCCGCCCGCGGGCTTAACCCCTCTGGGACTGTCAAGCACGGGTAATCGTAGTAGCCGGCCAGTTCCTTGAGCTGCCCCCCGCTGGTCAAACACACTATCTGAGCTCCTTGTTTTCTGGCCTGCTCGAAGGAACTCAGGGTTTCTTCGGTGTTGCCCGAATAGGTAACGGCCAGGAACAGAGTCTGCGGACCCACGAAGCGGGGAATCTCATAGCCGCGGTTGACTACTACCGGGACCTGTGCTTCTTTTGCTGCCAGGCTGCGTATAATATCCCCGCCGATTGCGGAGCCGCCCATACCGGTTATTACTATGTTTTGAGTACTCCCACCTATGTTGGGCAAGCCCTCGCGCCCTGCCAGCCCATACTCAAATTGGCCGGGCAGATCCCATAGATAGCGCATCATCACGTCATTATGCATATCGCACCCCCTGAATGTATTTAATGCCCTTAACTATAATTTATATCCTAGCCTCCCGCTCCTTATGCAGCACTGCGGCAAGACATCCAAACAATCCTATGGCTTCCCCCAGATCAGTAAACTCAATGCGTAGCTCCCGGGCATTGAGGGGAAAAACCGTCGAGCGCACCTGTTCATCCAGTGATGCCTTTATCAGATCACGCCAGCCCTGGGCCACACTTCCCCCCAGGACCACCACCTGAGGGTTGAAAATGTTGACCAGGTTGGCTATAGCTTGTCCCAAAAATCGGGCCGTTTCACGCACCACCGCCATGGCCGCCTTGTCGCCCCGCCGGGCGGCTTCACCAAGCTCCCGCGCTCCCCAGGGGCCGGGGCCCAAATCCATATCCACACCCCAGCCGTTGGCCTTCATCTGTTCCACCCGCCTGGATATGGCCCGGCCCGCCGCCACGGCTTCCAGGCAGCCCTGCCTCCCGCAGCCGCACACCGGCCCATTTCTTTCCACCACCATATGCCCGATTTCCCCGGCTCCACCCGATTGGCCCCGGTATAGTCGGCTGTCAATAATCAATCCTCCGCCAACCCCGGTGCTGACTGTTATATATATGAGATTGGGGGAAAAAGGCGCTGCACCGAAATAATATTCGCCCAGGGCAGCCATATTGGTGTCCTTCTCTATAATTACCGGCATTCCCAGGCCTTCGGTCATTATGTCGCGGATGGGAACCTCTTTCCAGCCCAGATTAGGCGAATCCAGCATGACCGCGGCGGGAAAAGCCAGGGGCCCGGGCACCGCAGCTGCGGCTCCTTTCACCTGGTCGCCCTCCTGCCATACCCGCTGTTTTAAGCTGAGCAGTGAAGCGCAGATCTGATTCAAAACTGCAACCGGTTCTTGATCACAGGGTGTGGGGCTTTTTTCTTGCATCAAAATCCGGCCGCGTGAATCAAGCACCGCGGTCAGTATTTTACTGGCACCCAGATCGGCGGCCAGGATCAATTCGCGCACCAAAACCAGCCTCCCTGTTAGTACTAGTACAACGTTCCGTATATTGTGCATATAAGTTGGAGCAGATTTTTTCGAAGAACAAGGCGGAGGCGGCGGCTCCTTGCCGTCCTGGCACCGCCGCATTAGCCCATCCGTGGGCGTCAGCTCCTTGGCGTCCTGCCACCGGCAGCTCCATGCCTTCCTGGCATCGCTGCACTAGACCGTCCATGGTCGTCGCCGCATTAGCCCGTCCATAGGCGTCAGAATGAGTAATACTGGACGTATTGCGATTGACGACAACGCAGTAATTCGGAAAAATCTGCCCAAATTATGTGCATAAATATATGGAATGTTGTACTTAAATATCAATAAGCTCGTAGTCCATGCTGCCCATCCCCAGGTTTTCGGCATGCTTTAAGGTAGCCATCCAGCCTATACCGGGATGCACGGCTTCGAATTTATCCTTACCGGGCGGCAGCCCCTCTATCATACAACCGGGCAGCACCGGAAGAGTGTTCACCATGTCCGCACAGGCCCGGTCCAAAGCCACCGCGTCCATTGAGGCCATTATGCCCAGATTGGGGACGATGGCGGCGTCGTTGTGCCCGTAACAGTCGCATTCCGGACTGATATCCATGACAAACGAGACATAGAGCACTTTGCCCGGTTTATCAATAACTGCCCCCAGGGCGTATTCAGCCATCTTTTCCTGGGTGGTTTCGGGAGTAGTCCGCCAGGAAGGCATGATGGCATCAAAGGTGCAGGTTACCGCGCACTCTCCACAGCCCAGACATTTTTCACCGACTATCGAAGACTTCTGCCCCTTTTTGTTGCCCTCCCAGGCTTCCATGACCATGGCATCGGCCGGGCACCATTTTTGACATTTGGCACAACCGGTGCATTTTGCTTCCAGTACTTTGGGCAGCATATCGGAATGCATCTGCTGTTTGCCGCTGCGCGAACCGAGGCCCATCCCCAGGTTTTTTATGGCTCCTCCAAAACCGGTCAGCTCGTGGCATTTAAAATGGGTCATAACCACCATGGCATCGGCATGAACTGCCGCGCTGCCGATATTCACCTCTTTGAAATGGGTTCCCGGTATGGGAACTTTAATAAAATCCTTCCCGGTCAAACCATCGGCTATGATAAGGGGAGCCCCCACCACCGAGTAATCAAACCCGTTTTCGATGGCCGCCTGCAGGTGGTCGACTGAATTGGACCGCCAACCTTTATACAGGGTGTTGGCATCAGTCAGAAAAGGCTTGCCGCCTTTTTTCTTTATCATTTCCACCATCCGCCGCACATAGGGAGGCCTGATGTAGCTGAGATTACCGGGCTCGCCGAAATGAAGCTTGACGGCCACCAGATCGCCGGATTCGATTACCTGGTTCAGCCCGGCTTTTTGGCTCAGCTTCTCCATTTTGTCCAGCAGGCTGCGATTGTTCCTGGTCCTTAAATTTGTGAAATAGACCTTGGATGCCATAAACTCCCTCCTCATAAAACAAATTTATACAGAGCTTCCGCTACCCCTTCCTCTTCATTGCTGTGGGTTACATAAGCGGCGGCTTGCTTTACCTCATCCCGGGCATTGCCCATAGCCACACCCAGTCCGGCCCATTCGATCATGGCCAGATCATTGTAGCTGTCCCCCAGAGCCATTACCTGGTCCCGGGCAATGCCGTAATGATCGGCCACCACCTGCAACGCGTCCCCTTTGGTAGCCTGGGGATGCATCACTTCTAGATAATAGGGTTTGGAGCGGGTTATATTTAGATGTTTCTGGGAGTACCTTGTCGTGAGCTCACTCTGAAGTTTAGAAATGAGCGCCTTATCGTGCACTACCGATAGGATCTTCAGCGTTTCCCGGGATTTCGCCATCTCCCGCAGGTTTTCAACAAGGACCGGTTCAACTCCGGCCAGTTCGGAATATTCCTTTCCGTCTTTCGTCAATCGTTCCATGCACAACTGATCGCCAAAATAGCAGTGATAGTGAACACCAGCCTGGTTAAAAAAGTCCATAACCTCAACCGCTTCCGCAAAGGGCACCGGTTTATTGTAAAGCACTTCACCTGATAGGGAATTCTTTACAAAGGCACCCTGGTAGGTAATAAGGGGCACGTCTACCTGCAGCAGCCTGGCATAGGGCAGGGCTGAGCGGTACATGCGGCCAGTAGCCAGGGTTACCAGAACCCCTTTTTTCTGCACCTGGCGAATTATCTCCAGGCAGTGCCCGGAGATTTGAAGATCCGGATCGAGCAGGGTGTCGTCCAGATCGATCGCCACCAGTTTTATAGTCATTTCATCCTCCTGAATATCGTTCAACCAATTAAGGGACGAAACCGTATTGATACTAAAGTGGTCCGTCCCTCAAGTATGTCATTTATAAATATTATATCTAGCGAAAATTAAAATAGCGATCATCTATAAAGAAGGATATTACGCCGCTGATAATGCTCATAACAATGGCTGCCAGTATGGCCCAACCGAAACCGGCGATATCAAAACCGCGCACCGTTACCGAGGTTATCCAAAGTAAAAAGCCGTTGATCACGAACGTAAATAATCCGAGGGTGACTATGTTGAGGGGCAGGGTCAAGCCGATCAGAATGGGCCTGATAAAGGCGTTTACGACACCCAGAAATACAGAACCAACTATGGCCGCCCAAACGGTCAATTCGAAATTCGAGCCCAGCAGCAAGGCGGTTAGGATAAGGGCTAGAATGTTGAGCACCCATCTTACTATCCATCCCCGTATCATTGTAACTCCCCTTTCTTAATTATCTCCCTGTTAAAATTATACCATCCCTGACCTCAGATATTTCCATTGCAGTTTTACATATTATCGTTATTTCCTGGGAAATATTTCAGGATTTCTGCTGTCTCAGCAAATAGTTTAAAATATCCCTGGCCAAATTGATACTTATTCCGGGAAGGGAACTGATCTCTTCGGGCGAAGCGGCTCTAATTTTGTTTACCGAGCCGAAATGCTGTAAAAGGGCCTTTTTTCTTTTTTCCCCCACACCCGGGATTTCATCCAACAGCGAACTGGTAATTTTCTTATTTCTTCGCTGCCGGTTATAGCTTACAGCAAAACGATGCGCCTCATCCCGCAGTCTCTGTAAAAGCTGCAGCCCTTCATCCCGGCGGGGCAGGATCAGGGCTCCCCCCTGCCCGGGCAGAAATATTTCTTCTCTCTTTTTAGCCAGGCTTATAACCGCTACATCTTCACCCATTTCATCGAGGACCTTCTGGGCGGCATGCAGCTGGCCCAGCCCTCCGTCAATCACCAGCAAGTCCGGCTCGGGAAGGAAATTGGGATTGCCCTGGCGGGCTTCCTGAAAGCGGCGCTGCAGGGTTTCGGCCAGGGAACTGTAGTCGTCGTTCTGTTCCTGTTTAATTTTAAACCGGCGGTAGGCCTTTTTGTCAGGCGCAGCGTGGGCAAAAACCACCATGGAAGCAACCGTTTCCGTTCCGCCCAGGTGGGAGACGTCATAGCATTCGATGCGCTCGGGAAGCGTCTCCAGGTTGAGCGTCTGACTCAACTGCAGTAAGACTCTCTGCCTTTTATCATCCTGGTTCAACTGCTCTTCCATCAACAACCGTGCGTTGTTCTCCACCATTTCCATAAGGCGGCGTTTTTCTCCTTTTACCGGGATTCTGATATCCACCCGGTGTCCACTCAGCTCTTTGAACCATTCGGACAGGAGCTGCCGGTTGGCGGGAAGGTGGTTGACCAGCAATTCTTCGATTGTATCATGGCCTTCGGTAAAATAGCTGCGCAGCAGAAATTCCATCATTTCGGCTTCACTTTCTTCCATGACCCGGGTCAGCCAGAAGCTGTCTTTGCTGATCAATTTTCCCCGGCGAATCTTGAAGATCAAGGCCAGGGCTGAACGCGGGGCCAATACAAGAGCGGCCAGATCCAGGTTGAGGGGAGTTGCCAGGGCCACCTGCTGCTTTTCACCCAGCCTCTTCAGGCTCTGTACCTGATCGCGCAGCCTCGCCGCTTTTTCATATTCCAGGTTCGCGGCTGCTTCCTTCATCTGCAACTCACTGCTCTTGACCAGCTGCATATAGTCCCCTTCCATAAAAGCGATCAGATTTCCGACCAGCTTCTGATAATCCTCGGGACTTACCTTGCCGACACAGGGACCCCAGCATCTTCCGATATCATGGTTCAGGCAGGGCCGCTCCCGGCGGCTGAAGGTCTTGCAGGAGCGCAGCATGAAGATAGAGTTCAAAACCCGCAGGTTCTCGCGGAGGGAAGCGGCATTGGTGTAGGGTCCAAAATACCGGGAAGCCCCGTCCTTTTTCTCCCTGACCATAGCCAGGCGGGGAAATTCGTCAGCCACGGTCAGTTTCAGGTAAGGATAGGTCTTGTCGTCTCGGAGGAGAATATTATAGCGGGGGTGATGGGCCTTGATCAGGTTGTCTTCCAGGAGCAGGGCTTCCATCTCGCTCCCGGTAACGATAAAGTCAAAGCTGGCCACCCGGTTCATCATAGCCCTGACCTTGGGCTCCAACTTTTCACCGGCCTGGAAATAGGAGCGCATGCGATTGCGCAGGAGCTTGGCCTTGCCGACATAGATGACCCGCCCCTCGCTGTCCTTGTAGATATATACCCCTGGCTGCATGGGCACATTTTTTAACCTGTCTCTCATCCCGGTAATCTCCTCATATGGGCAAAGTTGGGGACGGTTCTTTACTTTGCGCCTGGTCCGGTGTTACATGGGGACGTTCTTTCTGTAACACGAAATTCGTGTTACAGAAAGAACGTCCCCATGTAACACCCATGTAACAATGCCTCCGTCCCCGTGTTGCACGTTACTTTGTCTTTTCTATACCACCCGGGCTTTTTCCGGGGCGGGAAGGTACTCGCGCAGGTATAGGCCGGTGTGGGAAGCGGGATTCCGGCAGATCTGCTCGGGTGTTCCCTGGGCTACGATCCGTCCCCCGGCTTCGCCGCCTTCGGGCCCCAGGTCGATTATATGATCAGCGCATTTAACTACATCCAGGTTGTGCTCTATAATCAAAACCGTATTCCCGCTTTCCACCAGCTGGTTTAGAACATGCAGCAGATGTTTAATGTCATCCTTGTGCAGGCCGGTAGTAGGTTCATCCAGGATGTACAGGGTCCTGCCGGTAGAGCGCTTGGAAAGCTCGGTGGCCAGCTTCACCCGTTGGGCTTCGCCTCCGGACAGGGTGGGAGCCGGCTGGCCGAGTTGGACATAACCCAGCCCCACCTCCTGCAGGACCTGCAGCCGCCGGTGAATGCGGGGATGACTGGCGAAAAACTCCACCGCTTCATCTACGGTCATAGCCAGAATGTCAGCGATGTTTTGGCCCCGGTACTTGACCTCCAGGGTCTCGCGGCTGTAGCGCTTGCCCTTGCACACTTCGCAGGGGATGTAGACATCGGGTAGAAAATGCATTTCAATTTTTATTATGCCGTCGCCTGAACAGGCCTCGCAGCGCCCACCCCGCACATTGAAGCTGAAGCGCCCCGCCTTATAGCCCCTGACCTTCGATTCAGTAGTGGAAGCATAGAGCTCCCGAATACCGTCAAAGGCCCCGGTATAGGTGGCCGGGTTAGAGCGGGGGGTGCGGCCGATCGGCGACTGGTCGATGTTGATCACTTTGTCGATCTCCTCCAGGCCGTCGATCCCCCGGTGCTGCCCGGGCCGGTGGCGGCCGTGGTGCAGCTTCCTCATCAAGGCCGGGTAGATGATCTCTTCTACCAGTGTGCTCTTGCCGGAGCCGGAGACCCCGGTTATAACCACCATTTTACCCAGGGGAATGCTAACATCGATATTCTTCAGATTATGCTCGGAAGCTCCCTTGACCACCATCTTTTTGCCGCTGTCCGGCCGTCTCCGCGTTGGGACCGGGATCTCCAGGCTTCCGGTCAGGTATCGACCGGTCAGGGAATCGGGAGCAGTGAGGATATCCTGCAGGGTTCCTTCGGCCACCACCTGACCGCCGTGCCGCCCGGCCCGGGGGCCTATGTCGATGATGTAATCGGCGTTTTTTATAGTTTCTTCGTCGTGTTCCACCACTATTACCGTGTTGCCCAGGTCGCGCAGACGCTTCAAGGTGTTGAGCAGGCGGCTGTTGTCCCGGGGGTGCAGGCCGATACTCGGTTCGTCCAGTACATAAAGAACTCCCACCAGACTGGATCCGACCTGGGTGGCCAATCTGATGCGCTGGGCTTCGCCGCCGGAGAGGCTGCCTGCCGAGCGGCTCAGGGTAAGATAACTTAAGCCCACATCCATAAGGAAGTTGAGTCTTTCTTTAATCTCCTTGATAACCTGGCGGCCTATGTAGGCCTCCCGCTCGTTAAGGTGCAGCTGGTTGAAGAATTTCAGCGTTTCACTCACCGACAGGGAAGTGACTTCCTCAATGGAACGGCCGTCAATCAAGACCCACAACACCTCTTCCCGCAGGCGCTTGCCCCGGCAGGTCGGGCACAAAGTGGAAGTCATATATTTTTCGATTTCCTCCCGGGAATATTCGGATTTAGTCTCATGGTAGCGCCGTTTCAGGTTGTTAATTACCCCTTCATAGCTGCTGCGAAAAGTATTCTGCTCCCCGTAGGAGTTTACATAGGTGATGGCTATTCTATCATCGCCATTGCCGTAGAGGATGGCATTGATCTGTTTGAGGCTTAGTTCCTTTAAAGGCCTGTCCATAGGTATCTTATTCTTTTCACACATCCCGGCCATGATCTGGTTGTAATAGGTATTGAGGTTGTTGGCCCAGGGTATAACCGCCCCTTCCTCCAGGCTCTTGTCCATATCCAGGACCAGGGACGGGTCAATCTCGCGCTTTTCGCCCAGACCGTCACAGGTCGGGCAGGCCCCAAAGGGGTTGTTGAAAGAAAACATACGCGGGCTGAGTTCAGGCAGGCTGAAGCCGCAGATCGGGCAGGCAAAGTCGCGACTGTAAACCTGTTCCTTTTCGCCATCCCCGGTCAGCTCTACAATATGCACTACACCCTCGCTCAATTCAAAAGCCAGCTCCAGCGAATCGGCCAGACGGCTCCTGATTTCATCCTTGATCACCAGCCGGTCGACCACGGCAAATATGTCATGTTTTTTGTTTTTAGTGAGCTCGATCTCTTCGTCAGAGGTATACTCGTATCCGTCTACGATCACCCTGGTAAAGCCGTCCCGGAACAGACTGCTCAATATCTTGCGATGCTCGCCCTTTTGCCCCCGAACCACCGGGGCCAGGACCTTGATCCGGGTTCCCCCGGGCATGGCCAGAAGGGCGTCAACGATCTGGTCGATAGTCTGCCTTTGAATGGGCCCATGCCCGCGGGGGCAGTGCGGCTGGCCCACCCGGGCGAAAAGCAGCCTCAGGTAGTCGTATATCTCGGTTACCGTACCGACCGTCGAACGCGGGTTGTTGGAGGTCGCTTTTTGATCAATGGATATGGAGGGCGACAGCCCTTCGATGTAATCAACGTCCGGTTTGTCCATCTGTCCCAGAAACTGCCGGGCATAGGTGGATAATGACTCTACATAGCGCCTCTGCCCCTCACTGTAAATGGTGTCAAAAGCCAGGCTGGATTTGCCCGAACCGGAAACACCAGTAAATACCACCAGTTGATCGCGGGGGATTTTAACATCGATGTTTTTCAGGTTGTGCTCCCGGGCTCCCTTAACAAAAATATAGTCTTTCATCCCGTTTCTCTCCTGTTAGTGTCATGGTTTATGTCCCTGGTCAATTTGGGTGTCAAGAGAACCGTCCCCCTGACACCATTAAGATGAGTTGAAGAACCGTCCCCAAACTCATCTCCCCAAACTCATCTTCGTCCTTTGCGGGTTTTGGGCTTGCTTTTTTTCTCCTGCACCAGCTCGCGAATGGTGTCGCGCAGCTGGGCGGCTCTTTCAAATTCCAGGTTGTCGGCCGCTTTGCGCATTTCGGTCTCCATCTCCACGATCAGGCGCCGTTTTTCTTCGGGAGGCAGTTTGTTAAACAGATTGGTCTCATAGTGGCCGGGCTCCTCGGCAATAGTTGCTTCGATCGCATCATATACGGCTTTCTTTATGGTTTCCGGGGTTATCCCGTGCAGCCGGTTGTACTCCATCTGCTTGAGGCGCCGCCGATCGGTTTCGTCAATCGCCCCCTTCATGGAAGGGGTTATCTTATCAGCGTACATTATAACCCGGCCTTCGGCATTGCGCGCCGCCCGGCCGATGGTCTGAATAAGAGAACGCTCGGAGCGTAAAAAGCCCTCTTTATCAGCGTCTAAAACTGCCACCAGGGCCACCTCGGGCAAGTCCAAACCCTCCCGCAGCAGGTTTATGCCGATCAAGACGTCAAATTCTCCGGTTCTCAAGGCGCGCAGGATCTGCATGCGCTCCAGGGCTTCAACGTCCGAATGCATATAACGAACGTTTATACCGGCCTGGTCAAAGTACTCGCACAGGTCCTCGGCCATCCGCTTGGTGAGGGTGGTTACCAGAACCCGAAAACCCTTCCCCACCGTCTGCCTGATTTCGTCCATCAGGTCATCGATCTGGTTCTTGGTAGGTTTGACGATGAGCTTCGGATCAACCAGTCCGGTGGGTCGGATAATCTGCTCGGCAACCAGGCTGCTGCGCGACAATTCGTAGTCGCCCGGGGTGGCGCTCACATAGACCAGCTGCTTGATTTTGGCGTTGAACTCATCAAAGGTTAAGGGGCGGTTGTCCAGCGCGGAAGGCAGCCGGAATCCAAAATCGACCAGGGTCTCCTTGCGGGAACGGTCGCCCGCGAACATACCCCTGACCTGGGGCAGCCCCATATGGGATTCATCCATGAACAGCAGCAGGTCGTCCGGGAAAAAATCTATCAAGGTGTAGGGCGGCTCCCCCGCCTCCCGTCCGGTTATATAACGGGAGTAGTTTTCTATTCCTTTGCAGTAGCCTATTTCCCTGATCATCTCCAGGTCATACCGGGTGCGCTGCTCCAGACGCTGGGCCTCCAGCAGTTTACCCCCGGTCCTAAACTTTTCCAATTGTTCAGCCAGTTCGGCCTCTATAAAGTCCACGGCTCCCAGCATGTTATCACGGGTGGTTACAAAGTGGGAGGCAGGGAAGATCATAACATGCAATCGTCGGCCGAAAACCTCCCCGGTAAGGGGATTGAATTCAACCAGCCGCTCGATTTCATCACCGAAGAATTCTATGCGCACGGCGTTTTCCCCACTCGATGAAGGAAACACCTCTACCACATCGCCCCGCACTCTGAATGTCCCCCGGTAAAAGGAATATTCATTTCTCTCATACTGGATCTCCACCAGGCGGCGCAGCAAATCGTCCCGGCCGATCAGAATCCCAGGCCGCAAAGACACGGCCATTTTGTAATAGTCATCCGGTGCGCCAAGGCCGTAAATGCAGGAGACGCTGGCTATGACAATGACGTCCCGGCGCTCCAAAACCGAAGCGGTTGCCGAGTGGCGAAGCTTGTCTATCTCGTCATTAATAGAAGAATCCTTTTCTATATAGGTGTCGGACTGCGGTACGTAGGCCTCCGGCTGGTAGTAATCATAGTAGCTGATAAAATATTCAACCGCGTTGTTGGGAAAAAACTGTTTAAACTCATTGTACAACTGGCCGGCCAGGGTTTTGTTCGGAGCCATCACCAGCACCGGACGCTGCAGTTCTTGTATAATCCGGGCCATGGTGAAGGTCTTTCCCGAACCGGTAACTCCCATCAGGGTCTGTTCGCGGTAGCCCTTTTTAAGCCCTTCTACCAGGTCGGAAATCGCCTGGGGCTGGTCGCCGGTGGGTTCATATGCAGAATGTAATTCAAAGCTGCTCATCGCCAGAACTCCTGTTCTATTTTTCCAGGTAATTTACTATATCCCTAAAATTAAAAAAATGCAAGGCCTATCCTCACCGGCAACTATTTGTGAGGTATACATCTGGCCCGCACTCTTTTTATTATACTTTAATATTGCTCGATTTCCCGCTCCAACTTTTCCCTTTGTAGGCCCAAGCGAACCGGGTCGAATACATCCGACTGCAGCCGGTTTATCTCACGCCGGGCCCGGTTGACCTGGTCCAGATCAGCTTGAACCTGAAGCAGGAGGGTGTCCAGCCTGCTCCGGGGGTTATCGTCTCTCTGATCCGGTGCGGTAGGCCGGCTCATTTCTACGATGATATCACCGGCCTGAGGACTTACCGCCAGGCAGCTGTCATCCACCAGGGCGCTGTTTACAGCCGGAATCAGGATCAGACAGACCCGCTCCGGATCCAAGGCCCAGTGGTAGTAGTCTACTTCCCATCCCTGACTGAGAGCCCTCCCGGCTGTCTGCTCCAAAATCCGGCTTTGTCCACAGCCGGCCGGCCCGCGCATGATATAGCGGTTTCGACAGCGACCGGTTATTTCTTGAACATAATCCATAAGACCATCTGTGGTCAGGGATGCGGCGTAGAAATGCTTTTCCACCGGCGGCTGGCCGAAAATCATCTCCTGAACCTGCTGGCTAAGGATATCCACCCGCTCTCCAATATTGACCTCTTGCCCTTCCCTGACCAGATATTGCTCCATGCAGAGATAATTTTCTATCAAGTCCTCAGCCCGGCGCTTGTAATTCAGAAGCCGGGACTGCCAGAGGGCCAGGTCCTGCTCTCCAGCATCACTCATTATAAATTCCCGGGCTTCCTCCAGAGCGATGATTTCAATCCTCTGGCTGGATGCCTGGTTGGGATGGAACAGACCGTCATCAACCACTGCGGCGTCCAACTGGGGGAAAAAAACGCCTTGTGCTCCACCCGGCTGCAGAGCGGAAAGCCAGAACTCAACTTCATAACCCCGACCGGCCAGGTTTTCGCCCAGATTCTTTATGAATTCTACCTGACGGTTTCCGGACCGCCCTTTGAGAATCCATACCCGGGCTACGTTTTGGAGCAGTTGGGCCACAAAACTGTGGCAGCCTCGCCTGGTGCAGCTCTCCGTCAACTGGTATTTAATAGACCCCCTTTTGCCCAATGCTTTTCCCCCTCTTGCCCTTTAAGTGTTATATATCGTATGCACTATAGGCGTAAAAGGGTTACACTAGGTACCGCCGGAGGTTCATTCCTATTTTACAGCCTTTCGTGAAAACGGCCTTTAAGCATCCTGATCATTCGGGAGGCTAAACTAAACAGACTGTCGGTGGGAATAGTTAAATAAGAGGAATGGTAGCGGCCCGGGACCGGGACTATACCCCGCATCGGTTCGGAAGAAGGCTCAATTATCCAGGTGCTGGGGCGCCCGGAACGCAGCCCTTCCAATTGCGCCTGCCCCGAGGCCAGAAAGAGGAAGGCTTCCAGATCGGCACTGTGCAGAATGGAGCGCCCACCCCCTGTGAGGATAATGTCGCCGGATTTAAGTCCGCTCCGATAGGCCGTACTGGCCGGCCTGGTGTCTAAAACCATAACCCCCTGCCCCGGTTCGATATAAATGGGCGTCTTACGGCTCTCCTCCCTAAGTCCCAGCCAGATGACCAGTTCGTGGCCCAAAGGGCTGAAAAGAACGGAAAGGTAAAGAAATACCGGCCATTTTAAAGAGAGGAAAGTCAAAAGCAATAGGATCACACTGAAGCAGAACAGCCTCCCCGCCGAACGCAGGGATTTTTGCCCGGGAGGAAACGCGGTGCTTACTTCACCGTAGCCTAAAACCGCCAGGACCATATATGCGCCGGTGCCGAAGACGCTGCTGCCCAGGACGGCCATCCAGTCCGATTGCTGGGAACTGACTACACTCAGGTCCTGTACCATTACGACCAGCAGCAAGGGCCAGAACTTTTGCAGGTTGAATCCTCCGCAGAGACGGTTTCCCCTATTTACGTACAGGGGCACCGGATAAAAACGTCCATCCAGGAGGATCAGCAGGCTTTCCACCAGGTGCAGTATGGCTATTAAGGCCATGAGGTCGGGAATACTGACATCCGGATAACCGAAAAGAAGCTTAGAAAGGCCCAGTAGGCCGCCGGCATAGGAAAAACACAGCAGACGGGGACTTACCAGCATGAGCAGCAGAGCTGCCACCCACAGGGGAGTAATCGCGATACGGTTCAGATCAACTCCCGCCCCGAACAGCAGAATACTGCCGACCAGGCCGCCCACCACGCCAAAACCGGCCGACAACAGAGCAGCCTGCAGGCTGAGGCGCCAGCCCCCGCCCCGAAGATCGCCGGAAAGCCGGCTGGATCGCCGATATTGCCAGGCAATAACCGCCACCAGGACCGTAAACAGTATAATAGAAAAGGGCGATGTTAAAGCCTCGGCTAAAACCCGCCCGATCATGCTTAGGGAAGCCCCAACAGGATTCATCCTTACCCTCCCCGGCCGAATCTAGTAGTCTGTAATACCTAAAAGTTTAGCTTATCCGTCGAGCCAAATTTTCGCAGGGTAAGGCGGCGGATAGAGTAATACTGGACGTATTGCGATTGACGACAACAAAGCCCTGCGGAAATTTGGCCGGCGGGAAACAAAGTTTTAGGTGTTACAGACTACTACCTACGATGCTCTGGCCAGTTCCTCGGCCATGACGCTTACCGCTTGTTCCAACTGTTTATCCTTATCGGAATTGGGATCATTTGATACTTTAAAGTCGGGAACAATGCCGATTTTATTGATATCATTGCCCTGTGGAGTAAAGTACTTCTGGGTGGTCAACTTCAAGGCCCCACCGTCGGGCAGGGGAAAAACGGTCTGCACCAGCCCCTTGCCGTAGGTCTTCTCACCTACCAGGACGGCCCTTTTATTATCCTGCAGAGCACCGGCCAGTATTTCAGCCGCGCTGGCACTGTCCCCGTTAACCAGGACCACCAGGGGCATGGTCACGGTGTTTCCAGGCAGGGCCTGGCGCACCTCTTTGTTGCCTTTGGCATCAACCGAACTGACCACATCTTTGCCGCTCAAGAAGATGGACGCAATATTTATTGAAGATTCGAATTCTCCGCCCCCGTTGTTGCGCAGGTCCAAAATCAATCCTTTGACCTTCTTTTCATTGATCAGAGTGGTAAGATTACCTATCATCTCCGTATAGGATTGGGAAGTAAACTGGTTCAAGCGCACGTAGCCAATGTTGGGATGGTCTTTTACCGTTTCGCTCTGCACCGACGGGATGTTGATTATTTCCCTAATGATATTGAACTCGTGCTCCTGTTTATCGGAGTCCCGGTAGACGACCAGGTTGAGTTGGGTGCCCGGGTCCCCCCGCATCATCTGGACGGCTGCATCCTGGGTCATGTTGGCAGTGCTTTCACCGTTGATCTTGACGATAATGTCCCCGTTTTTGACCCCCACTTTATACGCCGGCGTTCCTTCCATGGGAGCCACTATCTTGAGCCGGTTGGAGGCGTCCTGCAGCACATACACCCCGATGCCGCCGAATTTGGCTTCTATTCGCTCCTTCAGTTCATTCCAGGTGGTGGGGTCCAGATATTTTGAATAAGGATCCTTTAAAGCATCCACGATACCGGAGCTTGCCCCGCTGATGAACTGAGTGCTGTTTAAGTCAAAAAGGGATTGGGTTTCGACCAGGGTCACTACATAGGCAAAGGTGCTTGCCGCTCTATAATTGGTCAACAATACCAACACTATTAAGGCTGTGACCAACAATCCCAGCCCGGTAAAAAATATATTCAATCCTTTTAACAACCTGTTCTTTTTCAATGTTTCACCACCATACAGTATTCTATTACCTCATTGCTCCTAATATGTTACCTTAAACCTCAAACCAGTACAAACCCCTACGCAAGATTGAAGGCTCCGATTGTTTCGGAGCCTTTCATCTCACTTTATCAGTTATTATAAGTAGGATAGTGGACTGGTCGGCGAACCGTTTATCCTTACCTCAAAGTGCAGGTGATTTCCAGTGCTCCATCCAGTGCTGTCAGCATATCCTATGGTCTGGCCCTTTTTCACCGTGTCACCATCCGATACAGCGTAGTCATCCAGGTGCCCGTAAAGGGTGGAAGTCCCGTTGCCGTGATCGATGATAATGGTTTTGCCATATCCGGTCTGCCAGGCGGCGCAGATAACAGTCCCACTGTCTGCTGCCACAATTTGGGCTCCTCCCGGCGCATTTAAATCGACCCCGGTATGCATCTTGCGAACTTTCAGGATGGGATGGTACCTCATTCCGTAGGGTGAAGTAACGGTTGTATATCCCGGACAGGGCCAGGTCATGGAACCGGTTCCCACCGATGATCCGCCTCCGCCTCCGCTTCTCCTGGACCTGATATATGATTCCAGGTTGCGCGAACTCTGCTCCAGTTCATCCAAGGCCGCCTGGAGTTTATCCTTTTCCTGATCAACACTGCTTAGCAGAGTTTTCTTATTCTTCTTTTGCTCGGCCAGATCGGTTTGCTGCTGCTGGTACAGGAGCTGAGTGCGCTCCGCTTCTTTCAGTTTAACGTCCAGGTCGCTTTTTTTGGTATCCAAGGCCTTGCGTTCCTGATTGATGCTGGTAATTAGGCGTACATCTTCATCCACAATCGCTTTAAGCATGTCGTAGCGGGTCAGAAAGTCATTGATGCTGGTTGAGGACAATAAAACCTGCAGGTAGGAAACCGTGCCTCCCTCATAGATATAGACCA
>JBDKUE010000057.1:0-14666 GCA_039679855.1 Syntrophomonas sp. | reverse complement strand
CCCATCAAATCAGAGAAGGCTTTTTCAGCCTCGTAGGCTTCTTCAATGGTGACCCTTAAAATAGTGCGCTGCTCCATATTCATGGTGGTCTGCCACAGCTGCTCGGGATCCATTTCCCCCAGACCTTTATACCTCTGAATGGACCATTTCTGTTCGGTTTCGCCCATAAAGCGGTTGAGTTCATTATCATTGTAGAAGTATTTTATTTCTTTGCCCCTTTTTAAACCATAGAGGGGTGGCTGGGCTATGTAGACATAGCCTTCTTCGATCAACTGGCGCATATAACGGTAAAAGAAGGTCAACAGCAAAATCCTAATGTGGGACCCGTCAACGTCGGCATCGGTCATGATCAATATCTTATGATAACGGGCTTTTCTTATATCAAAATCTTCACCTATTCCGGTTCCCAGAGCGGTAATCAGATTGCGGATCTCTTCGCTGGACAGGACTCTATCCAGTCTCGCTTTTTCTACGTTCAATATTTTCCCGCGCAGGGGAAGTATTGCCTGATAGGTCCGGTCCCGTCCCTGTTTGGCTGATCCGCCTGCGGAATCCCCCTCAACGAGAAACAGTTCGGATAAAGCCGGATCCCGGTTGCTGCAATCAGCCAGTTTGCCAGGCAGCGAAGTAGATTCCAGGGCGTTCTTGCGGCGGGTCAGTTCTCTGGCCTTGCGGGCTGCCTCCCGGGCGCGGCGGGCGGCAAGGGCTTTTTCGATGATCTTTTTAGCCGAGCCGGGATTTTCGTTCAAGTAATCATCAATATTCTCGTAAACCACGCTCTCTACAACTCCCCGAACATAGGTGTTGCCCAGTTTGGTCTTGGTCTGGCCTTCAAACTGAGGTTCTTTCACCAAAACGGACAGAATGGCGGCCATGCCTTCACGGATGTCTTCCCCGGACAGGTTGGCATCGCTTTCCTTTATAAAACCGTTCTTCTTTGCGTAGTCGTTTATAACCCGGGTGACCGCGTTTTTAAAACCGATCTCGTGGGTTCCACCTTCCTGAGTTCTTATGTTGTTGGCAAAAGAATAGAGATTCTCGCTGTACCCGGAGTTGTATTGAATAGCGGTGCTTACCACCACATCTTCCTTTTTCGCTTTTAAATATATGGGCTTGTCGTTTACGATCTCTTTGTTCTTGTTTATATAAGCCACAAAATCGGTTAAACCGGTCGAATTGAATTCTTTGGTGACAGTTTCTTCTTCCCTTAAATCGGAAAATGCGATCAGAAGCCCCTGATTGAGGAAGGAGAGCTCGCGCAGTCTGGTTACGATTATTTCCCGGTCGAAAACCAGCTCTTCAAATATCTCCGGATCGGGCAGGAAGTGCGTAACCGTACCGGTTTGGTCAGTTTCCCCTACCACCTCCAGATCGCTGGCCGGATGGCCCTGTTTATAGTATTGCCGGTATATTTTTCCATCCCTATGGACGTTAACCTCTAGTTCGGTTGAAAGCGCGTTTACCACCGATAGTCCGACACCGTGCAATCCACCGGATATGGTATAACCGCTGCCCCCGAACTTGCCTCCCGAATGAAGAGTGGTCATAATGACTTCCAGGGCGGGAATGCCCATTTGCGGGTGGATATCTACCGGTATGCCGCGGCCGTTGTCCTTGACACTCACGCTGTTGTCCGGGTTGATGCACACCTCGATTTTGTTACAATAACCGGCCACGGCCTCATCAATGCTGTTGTCGACTATTTCAAATACCAGGTGATGCAGGCCTTTGGGACCGGTCGATCCGATGTACATACCCGGTCTTTTACGGACCGCTTCCAGGCCTTCCAGAACCTGAATGTCTGACGCGGTGTATTCGTTTTCCACAGGTTTCACTAGCTATACCTCCTTAGAGCGCCGCTCCCCTTTTAAATAAAGTGACCGAGGATATCGGTGAAAGATAAACTCTGTCTTTGCAGACGACCAGTGCTTTTTCTTTGCCTTCCTCGCTGATGTTAACGAGTTTTTTATCCAACCTGGCCAGTTCAATTATATCCATCAAATCCTCGGACAAATTGGTGTTCATGTTTAAGATGGCCACTACATCCTGTGCGGAGATAATGTAGTTGTTTCCCAGGTGAATGTACATGATATTACTCCCTTCTCAATAAGCTCCCGGCCTGCACCAGGCTTACCCTGGCCCGGGTCGTCTTTTCCAACACATCCAGGTTGACTGAGCTTAAAAAACATTGGAACTCTGCCTTACCCAGGAATTCAAGTAAAAGCCTCTTTTTTTCTTCATCCAATTCTGCCAGAACTTCATCTAATAGAAATAGCGGATAATATCCTTTAACTTCTCGAAAAGCCTCAAGTTCAGCCAGTTTTATACTGACCACCAGGTTGCGCTGTTGTCCCTGGGATGCAAAATGGCGGGCCAGCCTGCCATCTAAATAAATATAGACGTCATCCCTGTGGGGGCCGAACATAGAAGTGCCTCTTTGGGCTTCCAGGGCTCTTTTTCCCTGTATTTCCTCGGCCAGGGCCCCTTTAATGCAATCCCCATTAATTTTACCATTACCCAGGGCAAAAGAAAGGGCGTAACGAATCATGACCTCGCCACCGGTAGGGTTTAGGGCCTTGAATATATCCCGGGCCCGGATGTTGATTACGTTGATATAATTGAGCCTGGTCAGGATTATATGGGCGGCCTTGTCGCAGAACATTTCCTCCAAAATCTCCTGGCCTTTGACGTTGCCCGGCGATCTTTTGAAGGCTATATTCCTTTTACGCAAGAGCCGGTAAAAATCATCCCAATACTGATGGTAGTCAGCCGAAATCTGTTTTAATCCAAAATCTAAAAAGGAGCGACGCTGAGAAGGCGGCCCCTTGACCAGGTACAGGTCGTCAGGAGTAAATGCCACAACCCGCAGCCGCTCTGTGCTGTTTAAAGCGGTTTTCTTACCATTGATTTTGAAAACCTTGGAACCGCTGCTGTTATAGGAGAGCGCGGCATCTACTTTCTTTTCTTCTTTTAGATAGCGACCCTGTATTTCGTACTGATCAGTGTCATAGCGCAGAAGATCAACATCATTTATCGATCGAAAGGAACTACCTTGAGCCAGTACATATATTGCCTCTAGCAGGTTGGTTTTACCCTGGCCGTTTTCCCCAATAAAGATATTTAATCGCTGTGCAGGTTCGTAATAGACGTTTTCAATATTGCGAAAATTCTTTATATGAACCGCCTGCAAAATCAAAGCCGCTTACCACTCCTTTAGCTGCTGGTCCTCAAAGGAACCAGAACGTAAAGGTAATTATCCTTTTCAGGATTTTTAATTAAAGCCGGCCCCAGCGATCCGGATAATTTTATCATTATCTCGGGGCTCTCACCTGCCAGCAGTTTTACCACATCCAGGAAATAATTGGTGTTGAATGATATTTTAAAATCTACGTCCCCACTTACCTTCAAATCTTCTATTACTTCCTCTATTTCCCCCATTATTTCCGAATAACAGTTTACAAACGCGCCATCTTCTTTTACGTGAAGCACAACATTGGGTATTTTAAGTTTGTCATCACTGGGCATTACTTTGGCTCTTTCAAGTATATTTAAAAGCATGGCTGAGGAAATGATCATCTCCGTATTTGAGGTGCTGGGAATAACCTGTTCATAATTGGGATATTGCCCTTCTATAAGGCGTGACAGCAGCAGGAAATTATCCCGGGAAAAAACCACGTTGTTTTGACTGAGAGCAATATCAACTAAATCTTCGCTATCTTCCAGCCAGCGCAGCAATTCGTTGACCGTCCGGGTTGGAACAATAAAACTTTCCTCAGAAGGACCATCACCCTCCCCCTGGTAGGCGTAAAAAGAGAGGCGGTGGGTGTCAGAGGCAACTACTTTTAACTGGTTTTCAGGTAGAAAATCAAAGAGAACTCCGGTGAATACCTGCCGAAAATGACTCTGGGCGGAAGCAAAAGAGGTCTTCCGCAAAGCCTCTCTGATAACCTTTTGAGGAAGAGCTATCTTATGTTCCATCTTTTGTAACGGAAGTTCCGGATATTCTTGATCCATGTAAATATTGAGATAACCTGATGATTTTCCATAACTTATTTTTAGTTTGGCTTTGGCCTGATCGATTTCCACTTTTATACGAGTATCCGGCAGCACTTTGATAAAATCTGCAAAGTAATGAGCGTTAACCAGTACCTGTCCTTCCTCTACAACATCTACCTGAGATGTGCTGGCCCGGATTCCTATTTCCATATCGGTAGCGGTCATGGTCAGTCCTTTTTCGCTGTTTACCTGAAGCAGTATGCCAGAAAGAACGGGAATGGTGTTCTTATTAGAGGCTGCCCGGTAGACCTGTGCGGTGATGGTCGACAGATCTCTCTTTTCAATAAAAAATATCATCTTTATACCTCCAACCTTGACTTGGGTTTGTCTGATCTTATTATTTATTAACAATTTAGCAGTAATAGTAGTAGTAATGTGAATTACGTGGAAAAAGCCATTCAAGCCAGACGTATTGCTAAAAAGCCCTTTTAATAAATCTGTTGATAAAGTATTGCTAACCGGTGTAATTAGGATCGATTTTTTTAATAAGTTTTTCGACTATTAAAGATAGTTCTCGATCCTCCAAAATCTGTTTATCCATCTTGTCAATGGCATGAATAACCGTAGTATGGTCCCTGCCGCCGAATTGATCCCCGATTTGAGGGTACGAAGCGTCGGTAAGTTTGCGGCATAGATACATGGCCATATGGCGGGGGAAAACCATCTGTTTATTGCGCTTCTTGGATAGAATATCAGATACTTCCAGGTCATATTGTTTGGCCACCGCTTTTTGAATAGTTTCAATAGTAATTTTGCGTGGCCGGGCTGGAGGAAGAATGTCTTTTAAAGCCTCGCTGGCGGTTGCCAGGTTGAGGGTTTTGTGGGTCAGGGTGACATAGGCCACCAAACGAACCAGTGCTCCTTCCAATTCTCTAATATTGGAATCTATATAATTTGAAATATAATCCAGGATATCATAAGGTATATTGAGATTTTCCGACTGGGCTTTCTTGCGCAAAATAGCAATACGGGTTTCCAGATCGGGGGGTTGAATATCGGTAATCAAGCCCCACTCGAAACGGGAGCGTAAACGGTCCTCCAGAGTGGGAATGTTGCGGGGAGGTCGGTCGCTGGAAATGACAACCTGTTTATTAGCTTCATAAAGGGTGTTGAAAGTGTGGAAAAACTCTTCCTGGGTGCGCTCTTTGCCAGCCAGAAATTGAATATCGTCGATCAAAAGCACATCGATATTGCGGTATTTGTTGCGAAAACCGGAAGTGTTGTCATCTTTTATGGAGCTAATAAGCTCGTTGGTAAACTGCTCGGAGGATACATAGACTACGGAAAAGTTTTTATTTTTTAATAGAATATGGTGGCCGATGGCCTGCATCAAATGAGTTTTCCCCAAACCCACCCCGCCATATATGAAAAGAGGGTTATAGGCCCGGGAAGGTGCTTCGCCAACCGCAAAACAGGCCGCATGAGCAAAGCGGTTGCTGTTGCCAACTACAAAGGTGTCAAAGGTATATTTGGGATTCAAGGGGAAGAAAGAAGCTTCTTTATCGGCCGGGCTTTGCGTAATCAAAGAAATAGTGAAGTTGCTGCCTCCAAAGCGCTGTAGTTTGCTCTGAATAATATCAAAGTAACGTGATTCAATCCACTCCTTGGTAAGGGAATTGGGAACTTTAATAAAGATGGTATCATTGTGAAAAGAATAATAGGTTAGCATGGAGAACCAGATATCAAAACTGCCGGGATCAATATCTTCCTTAATAGACTGCAATACCTTGCTCCATAACGCGGCATAGTCATTCTCCATTACCATGACGAATCCTCCCAATAACATGTGGAAAAGTGAAAAAGTCAAAAAAAAACGCTGTGGATATCCTGTATAACAACTCAGCCGGCTTGCCACAGTCATTTCGAGTTCAGATAGTTCAGATATAGTATAATATTAGCAGATAAAAAATAAAAATAGAAGGCTTAAGGAACCCTACTTTCTTGACAGTCGCGGGCCTGAATCAATATAATTATAAAGTGTTGTAAATATACAGAGAGGAAGATATAAAAATGAAAAGGACATACCAGCCCAAAAACCGTCAGAGAAAAAAGGTGCACGGTTTTAGAAAGAGAATGGCTAGTGCGGGTGGACGCAAAGTCTTAGCCAATAGAAGGAAAAAGGGAAGAAAAACCATCTGTGCATAGGTCGTGGAAAGGGCGGCCTTTTATTTTACTCATAAAAATCCTATGCTAAAAAGGCAATTTAGAATAAGGACTGGAAGACAATACAATAATATATATAAATATGGAAATAAAATCGGAGGCCGCTACCTGCTGGTTTATATTATGAAGAAGGAGACAGGCGGCAACCGGTTTGGTGTTGTTACCAGCAAGAAGGTTGGAAAAGCGGTCAAACGCAACCGGGTAAAAAGGCAGATCAGGGCCATAATCAATCAGAGAAAGAATGAAGTACCCGGAAACAACGATTTTATTGTGATTGCCAGACACCATATTTTCGGTGTAAACTCCCAGGAGCTGGAGAAGGATTTTTTGAAAATAATAAAGAAAGCCAAGTTATGATTACGAGAGTGTCGATTTTGTTTATAAAAATATATCAACGCGTATCCTTTTTTAAACGTCCGACCTGTCGTTTCTATCCCACCTGTTCTCATTATTCGATAGAAGCCATAGAAAAATATGGGCTATTGAAGGGTGGATGGTTCACGCTCAAAAGATTGAGCCGCTGCCATCCTTTTCATGAAGGTGGGTACGACCCGGTTCCATGAACCGAAACATTTCACGTAAAGGAGGTGAGACCTGCTATCGCCGCTTACATCGATAGGCAGGGATTGATTTGTGGACGACCTTTGTATCCTGGTTTACCCAAGTAATTCAATTCATGTTTGGTCTAACCCAAAGTCTCGGTATTCCTAATTACGGACTGGCAATTATCTTCATGTCGATTGCCATAAAGGCAGTAATTTATCCGTTGACCCAAAAACAGATGAAATCCATGCGGGAAATGCAAGTTCTTCAACCCCGTATGAAAGAACTCCAAGAGCGCTACAAAGAAGATCCCCAGACTATGCAGAAGAAGCTTGGAGAGCTGTATAAAGAGCACGGAGTAAATCCATTCAGCGGCTGTCTGCCGCTGCTTATTCAGATGCCCATTTTGTTTGCATTTTACAGGGCTTTGTTTAACCTGTCAGGGACTTTACTCCAAAGTCCTTATGCAAAATTCCTGTGGATAGAAAATATTGGTAACCCCGACCAATTATTCATCTTGCCGGTATTGGTTGCAGCTACTACATATTTGCAGCAAAAAATATCTATGGCGGATAATAACGATCCTACCCAAAAATCTATGTTGTATATGATGCCGCTCTTTATTGGCTTCGTTTCCTGGAAAATGGCAGCAGGTCTATCCTTGTACTGGGTCACATTCAATATTTTGAGTATTGCCCAGCAGCTTTATGTGAATGTCACCATGGACAAGACCAAAGCTTTAAATATGGGAACCGGAACGGTAACCGAAAAACAGGTATTGGACTTGGGAGATTCTGATGAGGCGGAATCCGAAGCTCCTGAAGAAAAGGAAGCAAGGAGGGACAAAGGAGGAAAGAGTCAAGATGGAGCTCCAAACCGTAGAAAAAAAGGGAAAAAACATTGATGAAGCGATAAAAGCCGCCCTCGACGAATTGGGCTGCGAGATTGAAGATGTAGATGTTGAAGTGCTAGAGGAACCGAGCAAAGGTCTGCTGGGCATTGGGAAGAAACCAGCTGTGGTCAGGGTAACCAAACGCGACAAACCCGAGGATATGGTTCGCGGCGTTGTTGATGAAGTACTCACCCGCATGCAAATAGACTACCAGATAAACGGGATAGAGTACCAGGAAGGTAGAGTAAGGATCAACATAATAGGCAAAGATATGGGATTGTTGATCGGCCGCAAGGGAGAAACGCTGAACGCGGTGCAATTTATTGTAGGTTTAATCGTCAATAGAAACCGTGAAGAAAAAATCCGTGTGATGCTTGATGTTGAAGACTACAGGAAAAAGCGCGAAGACTCGCTGGAAGCCCTGGCTTTGCGTTTATCCGATAAGGTAAAGAAGACCAGAAAAAACGTGGTAATGAGGCCCATGACATCGCAAGAGAGAAGGATAGTCCATACTACCCTGCAATCTGATCCAAACATAACGACCTACTCGATGGGTGATGAGCCGAACCGCAAAGTGGTAATATCCTTAAAGAAATAAGAATATGAAAGCAGGTCTCGTAAGGGGCCTGTTTTTTTGATCTGAGATCAATGTTTTAGATCGGTAAAAAGTCATCTTATCAAAGAAACTGGCAGAGCGAGGAAAAAAGCTGAAGTACTTTCCAGCATCACGATACCATTTCGCTTCGTTCAAGAATAATAATGAAAATCAAGGAAGTGCAAGAATCCGCGATTGAGACGTATAAGGCATACGTTGATTGAGCGGATTCTTGCACTGACGCAGAGATTCGGATTTTTTGTTCGCTCTGAGCCGGTCCTTGTCAGGGGACCGGATTGACTTACGCTTCATGCTGGATTACAGTTGACAAGTAGACTAACTGACCTTTGGCAGCACCATTTTGGCGGAAATGGCTGGAATACGAACCATTGCTTCGGCCTCAGGCTCATTGAATATCATTCTCTGTAATTCTCTATTAAAGCCTTCGGTAGTCAGCGGAGAGATTTCGATAACGGGATAGCCCCAATCATCTTGAGTTGACCGATATACTTCCATCCATTCGGTCCGCTCCTGCCATCTGGAAATCATAGCGCTCAGTTCTTGATTAAATTCCTGAGTGCTCAAGGGAGATATGCTTATCACCGGATTACCCAACTTGGCCCAATCCTCGGCATAGATATCTACCCAGTTTTCAATAATGTCATTTTTCTTCATAATACACGCCCCCCTAAAAGCGAAAATGAAACCATTCCCAATCTTTCTTTCTCTAAGTCTGATGGCACGTCAAGGTTCTCCAGAATAAAGCGCCGCATCTCTTTGCATATTTATATGCAAAAGTTGTGCCAACCAGGAAATGAATATTAAAAAATAGAAGAGCAGAAAAATTGGGCTTTTAAAAAAAATTCTTTTAGGGAAGGGTTAACAGTATCTCCTAAAGTGGGTGATAGGTTTTTCAAAAAAGAAAAAAGTAGATAAAGCAAAAATTAATAGTTATTCCAATCCGTACTTTTTTAGCTTGCGATATAGGGCAGAGCTGTGAATACCAAGGATTTTGGCGGTTTTAGCCTTATTCCCGTCCGCTTCATGAAGGGCTTTCCTGAGCAGCTGCTCTTCGATCCCGTCCAAAAGATCGGGAAGGGCGGTTTGCCCATTATCGAGGATTTCGATTTTGGAAAACTTGTTGCTTCCCAGTGAGGGAAAATGCTCTACTGTCAAATGACTCTGCTGGTTCATATGGCAAAGGTTTATGGCCCGCTCCAAAAGGTTCTCCAACTCCCGGACGTTGCCTGGCCAGCGATAGGACTGCAGGAGGTCCAGGGCAGGAGGGCTTATACCACTGATATTGGTGCGCAAGTTGGAATTGAGGCGCTCTATGAGATCGTGGACCAGGAGGGGTATATCTTCGATGCGTTCTCGAAGTGAGGGGATAGACAGTCTCACCACATTTAGACGATAATAAAGGTCTTCCCGAAAGATTTGCTCGGCAACCATTTTTTCCAAATCGCGATTGGTGGCGGCGATAATCCTGACATCAATCGGAATTGGATTGGTGCCTCCTATTCTCTCAACAACCCGTTCCTGCAAAACCGTCAAAAGCTTGGTTTGCATGGTGAGAGGCATGTCTCCTATTTCGTCAAGAAAGATAGTTCCTCCTTTGGCGAGATCAAATTTACCCGGTTTGCCCCCTTTGCGCGCCCCGGTAAAAGCTCCCTCTTCATAGCCAAACAGCTCCGATTCGAGCAGGTTGTCGGGAAGAGCGGCACAGTTAATCCTCACAAAGGGACCGGTGCAACGGGCACTGCTGTTGTGAATAGCCTGGGCAAACAGCTCTTTGCCGGTGCCGCTTTCACCGGTAATCAGTATGGTTGATACAGTCTGGGAAAGCTGCCAGGCCATATTTTTGGTAGTAACAAAGCTCTGGCTTTGACCGATAAGATTGTCAAAGCACCACTTGGCACTGTATATTTGACTGACCTGGTCTTTATAAAAGTTTAATTCTTTTTCCGTTTCCTGAAGCTTTTTAAGAAGGATGCTGGCCCCGGACAGGTCCAGGAAAATGCTCTGTCCGATAGCGCCAAATATTTCGCCGTCTTTAATGAGAGGCACCCGGGATACGATTGTGTCCCGGCCGTTGACCGGCCAGATGTCAACCCGGTCGGTGCGGCCGGTTTTAATTATCTCAGGGAGCTTGGAATGCGGGGTTATATCACAAATATGGCGGCCCAGGGCATCTTCCCTGGAGATTCCCAGCATGTCCAGATAGGTCTGGTTTATAACCGTTATAAATCCTTCGCGATCAACTATGACGTAAGCCATAGTCGGGCTTTCGATTAAACCCTCCAGTACGGCATTGAATTCCTTTTCGCTCTCCTGGAGTTTTTTCATGAGGATCTTGGCGCCGGACATGTCCAGGAAAAGGCTCATGGCAATAGCGCCGGAGATAGCACCGTCTTTTATAATCGGAACCCGGGTAACGATGGTATCGTGACCTTTAATAGACCAGATATCAGCCTTATCCATGCGGCCAGTCCTTAGAACCTCGGGCAGGCCAGAACGAGGGGTGACTTCGAGGATATTTTTACCTACCACATCAGCCTTTTTCATCTGCAGGATATCAAGGTAGGTCTGGTTCATGGTGGTAATGATTCCATCTTTGTCAACGATGACAAAGAACATGTAGGGGCTTTCAATCAACCCTTCCAAAATGTTGGTTATTTCATAGACTGAATACTCCTGCAAGAAAAACACCTCCGAAAGCGGGGGGCAAAAAAGGTAATAGTTTATTAGTTCATCATTTCTCTATTTATAGTACAAATCCTTTAGACTTAACGGGAAGACAATAAATGACAAAAGGATAGAAAATCATAGTTGAAAGAATTATTAGGGAGGTTTATTTTAGATAGGATTGCAGGTGGCAAGAATAACTGCGAGAATTTAGTCATCGGAGATAGGGACAATATTCGAAATCGACCAAGACCTGTTCACATTAAAAGACAAAATGTATACAGAATCAGACGATATGTCAAAAAAACCAGACAATATTTGGCCCAAACGAAATGAAAGTAAGGAGCTAGAACACATGCTACAAGATGACATTGCCGCCCTGTCAACACCTCCGGGTGAAGGTGGGATTGCCATAATAAGACTTAGCGGGCCTGGGGTTATTAATCAAGCAGCCAGGATATTCCGACCTCATAACCCTGGATTGGATATAAAAGAGAGGCCCGGTTACAGTCTTACCCTGGGTCATATTGTTGATGATCGAGGTCTTAAAATAGATGAAGTTTTGCTTGGTATAATGAAAGGCCCCAAAAGTTATACCGGAGAAGATGTGGTTGAAATCAATTGTCATGGAGGTATTTTGCCTGCTCGTCGATGTTTAAAACGAGTCCTGGATTGCGAGATAAGATTGGCCGAGCCGGGGGAATTTACCAAAAGGGCTTTTCTAAACGGCAGGCTGGACGCCAGCCAGGCTGAAGCGGTAATAGACATTATAAGGGCAAAAACGGAAAAAGGTCTAAAAGTGGCCTTAAATCAACTGGAAGGAACAATCGGCAAAGAGATTGGATTGATTGAAGATGCGTTGATCGGTATTAATGCCGCCATAGAAGCGAGTGTTGATTTTCCTGACGAAGTTGAGGAGCCGGACTATGAAGAGCTTAAGGTGCGGATCGCCAATCAGATAGAACACATGAAAAAGTTGCTCAGTTCGTCCCGCCGAAGTGAGATATATCGCGATGGAATCAAGGCTGCCATTATAGGGAAACCCAACGTGGGGAAATCAAGCCTGTTGAACGCCCTGTTGAAACAGGAAAAGGCCATCGTCACAGAACTGCCCGGTACCACCAGGGATGTTATAGAGGACTATATAAATATCCGGGGGATACCGGTAAAGATAATGGATACAGCCGGAATAAGGGATACAAAAGATCCAGTTGAAAGCATAGGCGTCCAGCGGGCCCGTCAGGCCATTGAAGGGGCGGATTTGATCATTTTAGTATTGGACGTGGGAAGCGGCCTGGTCAGAGAGGATCTTGAGATATTTAAGAGTATAGAAGATCATAAAATAATAATCCTTGTCAATAAAGACGATCTCGCCGAGAGAATGATCAAGGCGGATGATATTGAGAAACATTTTTGCCAAAGAACGGTAATTTGGGTTTCGGTCAAGGAAGGGCAAGGATTGGAACTACTTGAAAATACTATAGAAGAAATGGTTTTTTCAGGCCTTTTAGAAGGCGAAGACTATGAAGTAGCCTTCAACCTGAGACAAAAGCATTCTATGGAAAAAGGTATGAAGTCGCTGGAGGATGCCATGAACAACCTGGGATCACTGCCGCTTGATTGTTTGGCCGTTGATATTGGTGGGGCTCTCGAAAAATTAGGAGAAATAAGCGGCAAAAGCCTAAAAGAAGACGTGATAAACAGGATTTTCCATGACTTTTGTATAGGAAAGTAAACACTTTTCGGAGCACCGGGAGGAGAGCATAAATAAATGAAGTATGATGCAGGACAATATGATGTTGTTGTAATTGGCGCCGGGCACGCCGGATGTGAGGCGGCTCTGGCAGCTGCACGAATGGGTTGTCAAACCCTTATGGTTACCTTGAATATCGATACCATTGCCCAAATGCCCTGCAATCCGTCGGTGGGAGGACCCGCCAAAGCCCAGGTGGTAAGGGAAATTGATGCCCTGGGCGGAGAAATGGGGGTAAATATTGACAAAAGCAACATCCAGATAAGGATTATTAATACCGGAAAGGGTCCGGCCGTTCAGGCACTGAGGGCCCAGGCCGATAAACAGGAGTACCACCAAGAAATGGTCAAGACCCTGCAAAACCAACCCGGTCTGGATATTTTGATGGCCGAGATTCAAGGAATTGAAGCCGACAATGGACGAATAAGTGCGGTGGTGACCAAAACCGGGGCCTGTTTTAGCTGCCGGGCGGTGGTAATAACCACCGGAACCTATTTAAAAGGGCGGATAATTATTGGTGATGTCATATATGACGGGGGGCCGGGAAACCAGTTCCCGGCCACGGCACTGTCGCAGAGCTTAAGGGATCTGGGCCTGGAACTGGGCCGTTTCAAGACCGGAACGCCTCCACGTATTGACCGGAAAACAGTTGATTTTAGCAAAATGATTGAGCAGCCCGGGGATCCCAGGCCTTTGCGCTTTTCATTTATAAGCCCGAGGCTGAAGCGGGAGCAGATACCCTGCTGGTTGACCCACAGCACCCCGGCAACCCACCAAATAGTAATGGATAATATTGAAAGGGCGCCGCTGTTTACCGGAGTAATTAAAGGCCGCGGGCCGAGGTACTGCCCGTCCTTCGAGGATAAAGTTGTGCGCTTCTCCCACAAGGATTCACACCAATTGTTCGTTGAGCCGGAGGGGCGTAATACGGACGAGATGTACGTTCAGGGCTTAAATACCAGCCTGCCGGAGGATGTGCAGATGGCGGTATTGCATAGCATACCGGGGCTGGAGAAGGTCAAGATGATAAGAACCGGATATGCCATAGAATACGACTATGTTATTCCATCACAATTGAAGTTGAGCCTGGAGGCCAGAACTGTAGATGGATTATTTACCGCCGGGCAGATAAACGGTACTTCAGGATATGAAGAGGCGGCTGCGCAAGGACTGATAGCCGGAATTAACGCAGCTCGCAAGGTTCAAGAAAAGGAACCCCTGGTACTAAAACGCAGCCAGGCCTATCTGGGCGTGCTAATTGACGATCTGGTAACCAAAGACAACGAGGAGCCGTACCGCCTGCTGACGTCACGGGCCGAATACCGGCTATTGCTGAGGCAGGATAACGCAGATTTGAGGCTGACCCGGATCGGTAGAGAGATCGGTCTGGTTGACGATAAAAGATGGGAAATATTCCAGTGCAAAGTGGATATGATCGAAAAACAAAAAATTAATATGCGAAGCCTGAGTTTCACGCCTCTGGAGCAAGGAATGGCTCAATTTTTACAGGAAAAAAATTCAGCTCCCCTGCGAGACCGGGTAAGCTTGTGGGAAATATTGCGGCGCCCCGAGGTCAAGATTGAGGACCTACAGAGCAGAGGATACCTGGAAGATATGGACTTAGACGTTCTTGAACAGCTTGAGATTCAGTCCAAGTATGAAGGTTATATAAGGAAGCAAGAGGAACAGGTAAGAAGGTTTGAGAAGCTTGAAAACCGGAAAATACCGGAAGGTATTGTGTATGGGGAGGTTTACGGCCTTTCCAATGAGGCTCTCCAAAAACTTGAGAAGGTCAGGCCGGCATCTATAGGCCAGGCGGCCCGCATTTCTGGAGTCAATCCGGCCGATATAAATGTTCTCTTAATTAATTTGGAAAAGAAAAGAAGGAAATAAGAGGAGCGCATGGAATATACTGTAAAGAGGTACGCCGAACTGATCCTTCTGGAAAATCAAAAACAGAACCTGGTAAGTCGGAAGAA
>JBDKUE010000011.1:0-41897 GCA_039679855.1 Syntrophomonas sp. | reverse complement strand
ACAACAGTTGGCTGGTATTATGTAGATATGTTGACAGGTGATGTCTATGGATGGGATATGAGTGACGACTCGATTCATTTCCTGGGATAAAGGGAAAAGGATAAGGGGATTGCCCGGTAGGCAATCCCCTCTTTTTGTCATATTGATTGATCAGTTAAACCGCAGGTGGAGTGCTGGTCGGATTCGCAGGCTGCCCTGGCAAGGCTACATTATTATTTTTCAGCATCTTCGCCAGCAGCACGTTTATCATTGATGAGCTGTCACCTCCGGCTACGATGTCGGGAGTAATCTTTACGCTGCCGCTGGATATAAGCTTCATCAATTCGATCATGGCCACGCTGTCCGGGCCGATAGCCTGCCTGGTCAGCTGGTAGGCTTCAGCAGTCGCTTTTCCTATAGCCAGAATCTTTTCAGCTTCACCGACGCCTTCTAGTTTGACACGGCTCGAGTTTCCTTCGGCGATAGTGATCGTTTTGATCTTATCCTGTTCGGCCACTTTAACTCCCACTTCAGCCGAGACGATTTCGCCCTGTTTATTGGCCTGGGCCCTGGTGCGTTCCATGTCGATGCGTTTGACTTCGGCTTCTCTCTGCTGGGTATACATATCCTGCTGCTGGGCGGCAATGACCTTGTTGGTCTGAGTCTCCATCAAGTCTTCCGGAATCTGAATCTGGCAGATAAGCACGCTTAGAACTTCCACGTGATATTTTTCCAGTTCATTTCTAACCCGATCCAGGGCTCTATCCTGCTGTTCATGACGGTCCTGCAGGAACTTCATCGCCTCGGTAGACGAAGCCTGGTTGCGGAAACTGCTGTCAATCAGCGGATGGATTACATTCATAACCAGGTTCTCAATACTCCCGATCCGGGCCACCATGTAGGGGGCCTGCTCCGGCTGAACCCGGATGACAACTTTTACTCCCACCTTGATGATGAAGCCGTCTTTGGATGTGACGCTCAATGGATTAAAGGCATTGCCCGAGGCTTCATCATCCCAATCGATGGTAATATTGGTGGTCTGAACTATTATCGGTATATAGGCCCGTTTATTGATATAATAGGTTCCCGGACCCACCACATCAAGTTGGATGCCCCGGTAGCCCTTTTCAACTACGTATGACTCAATCCTTTCCCCGCTTATTTCGGGCTCGCCTACGGCCGCACTCAGGCCAGGCCGCTTGCCCACGTTGGAGATGACCACGGCCACTTCGCCCTGGTTGACCACTGCCGCAGCATCCAGGTCTACAGTGAACATATAGGGATTTATATAATAGGTACCAGGCGGCAGAACGTCCAACTGAGGCCCCCTTTGTCCCTTGTTCTCCAGGAAGGCCGAGCCCTTCTGATAACTGTCATGGCCGCTTACCGAATCGGCTATCAATTCATTGGCAGGGAGCGGTTCGCCATCACGGGCGGTAACCAAACCAACTTTGCCGGAATCGATTACTATGGCCGGGAATTGGGCGACCTGGAACATCCTCTGGTTTATGCGGTACTTACCCGGCAATAGTATATCCAGCTGCGGGCCTTTTTGTCCGCCGTGGTGTAAAAAGCCGGTTCCATCCTGGTAATTACTGTGTCCTCCAACCGACCGGGCCAAAAGGCGTCCGGTGTCTATCGGTTGACCATCGGTAGCCGTAACCACGCCCACAAATCCCTGGGGTATGTTGGTTATAGGCTCCATGGTCACTTTAAACAGCTTGGTATTAATACGAAAGGTTCCCGGAGGTATATAATCGGTTTGGGGGCCCTTCTGACCTCCATTTTGCAGGAATAACTCCCCATCCTGATAAAAGTTGTGGCCAGGGACGGAGCGCCCGAATATGTTGCCGGCCGGAATCGCTTCACCATCAGCCGCTTCAACTATACCTATGGCATTCTCCGGAATATTCAAGGCCTGCACCAGGGTTATCTTGAACAGGCGAATGTTAATCCGGTAGGTCCCCGGAGGGATGTAATCGACCTGGGGTCCTTTTTGCCCGCCGTTTCGCAAAAATGCTTCCGCATCCTGATAGTAGTTATGCCCTTGGACGGACCGGCCAAATATATGGCCCGCTTCCAGCGGCGCACCGTCAATGGCCTCCACCAGACCTATAACATCCTCTTGAATGACAATGAAGTTCTGCTTGCTTACCGAATATAGGAAAGGGAAAAATATGTGGATGCCCGGCCCGATAGTCCGCGCCTGCACACCGACTTCACCTTTTTGGGCTATAACCCGGTCGCGGGGGAGCTCCCGCCCAATGTATTTTCTCTCCACCACGCCGATCTGGGTTCCCCCGATGACAACTATGAAGTTGGACGCCCAGATCAACAACAACAGCAGCACGAAACCCAGGAAATATACACTGAGATAAATCAGACTCATTATCAAACCTCCCCTACTGATGCAGGAACTGTTAACCATTAATGAGTGTTCAACTGACCGCGGCTACTGCCCCCTTTATAGCTTAATGTTAGTTAAATACCAGAAAAATGTTAATTATTATAGTTAAATATTACCGCAAAAACAACATTATTGGACAGCCCTAGATTAAATCATATACTTGTCCCCAAAATCAGCTTCTATAAGGTAAATAAAAAACCGCCTCCTGAAACAAGTATTATGCTTGCGGAGGCGATTGTCTTCTGGTTTTTTTTGGCTTAAGGCTTGTCCACAAATTCTTTCTTTGTCTATATTGTTTTACATTTTGTAACGTTTTCTTTGCCGGATGCTTTATATTATTAAATTTTCTAATGCCGATCATGGTGCTTATTGATATAAGCCGTTTATTTCAAACATTTTTACGAATTCTTTGAATTACTTGATTTTACTTGGCCATCCCTTTTAGTTAAGGCCGAGTGATCCAGGCCCGTGTAGTAGTTATACCAGGCGGAACTCTGATACAGGTCCCAGTTGGGAGGCGGCAGTACCCGGTCATCCAATTCGGATTCTTGCTGGTATGATTTGAGGGTCGCGTAGGCTTTTACCCAGATGCATTTCTTTTCCCCGGGATAGACTTCGCACCAGCCGTTGAAGCTCCCTCCACAGGGGCCGTTGCGCTGTTTCTTGGGGCACGCCGACATGGGGCAGATATAAGCCAGATCAAGCAGGGCGCAATCTCCGCAGTCTTTGCAGTCGTTTCCGATCACCTTGAGCAAATGCTCTATTCCATACTTCCGGGGGTCCTTTTTATTGTAAAGGCGCTGCATTATGGGGAACAGCTTTTTATCCGGGGTGAAAAACAGGTGGTGCATGAAACGCATCAGGCGATAGTTGAATCCTACCGGCAGTTCCGGGGCCAGCCCGGCACGATTTACCGACTCGCCGGCATTTAAACCGGTTTGTTCATCACGGTGGTAATAGTAAAACCCGTTGTCCTGCGGATATTCGAATTCCGGCAGCAATTTGATCCAGTTGCTGCTTAGCTCTTCACCCTTATTAATAATATACTTGACCTGTTCATATTTAATATTGTGGCCTCCCAGGTGCACTCCATCGAAGCCCATACCCTTCATTAAGGCATACATTTTAGCGGCCCGCAGCAGCCGGGCCTCCAGCCCTTTGTCTGCAGCGGTCCTTTCCCGGTCCAGATCAGACAGCAGGCGGTCGGTTACTACACATCCCGGCAGTTGGTTGGCGTTCATCATCTTGCCCGCACCAAAGGGGAGAATGTAAATATTACCCACTACCGGCATATCCGGCTTATAACTTTTGATAAACTGCAATACTTCATGAAATTTTCTGGCATCGTAGCCTAGCTGGGTAACAATAAACCTGGCGCCGGCATCGATTTTCTTTTTTACCTTAAAGTATTGCGCCATCAGTTCGGATTCAGTTGCTTTAAAGGGGGACACCACTGCTCCAGCCCAAAACTCGCCCGGTTTACACGTCGTCCCTTTGGCATCACCGCCCGGCAGTCCCTGGTTCATAGCAGATACCAGAGCCAGTACATGAACCGGATCCAGGTCAAAGACCGGCTGCGGACGACCTGCGAAACCACTGGTCGGATAGTCTCCGGTCATTACCAAAAGGTTTCGGACTCCGGCCCTATCCATGGCGTATAGTTCTGATTCGATCTGGTTGCGGTTTTTATCTTTGCAGGTAAAGTGGACCAGCGGCTCAATTCCCAGCTTTAATATTTCCATCCCCAGGCAGGCTGCCGCTATGGCCGGCCTGCCACCCGGATTATCGGTGAGCGTCAGGGCGTGAACCAGGCCATCTTTGGCCGCCTGTTCAGCGTTTATTATAACTTCTTCCTGCGCTTTTTCCCGGGCTCCCCGACCGGGAACCAGTTCCCAGGTAACCGAGAAGGTGTTTTTATCCCGCAGTGATTCCTCGAACTTGTTGATAATCAAAGTCTCCTCCCCCCGGTGCCCCTGCTTAGACTTCTGGTGAATTAAAGCCCTTTTCTCAACATTAGCCATTCTTGCTATAGCAGGAATGGCTGATTATCGGCACTTTTTTAATCTAATCTAGATTATATCACAATATTCCCGGGCGTTTGGATTTACAGGCTTACTAATACCATCGCCATTACCCTTGAGAGAAATTAGAGCTCATTAAAGCATCGCTGATGCTTTTATGAGCTCACCAGTTTAGTTATTTCCACACTGACATAGAAACAATTAGTGATCTACCGCTACCATGACACTGGAAGCTTTAACTACCGCATATACTTCCTTTCCAGGGGCTAAACCCAGTGCCTCTGCCGATGTTTTAGTAATAATGGAAACCAGTTCAACTCCGCCGGGGAGTTCAATAACTACCTCGTTATTAACTGCACCGGTTGAAATGCTTTTTACGACGCCTTTCAACTGGTTTCTGGCACTGATCTTCATATAATCACCCTCCTCGTTCATATTTTCCCTTATATCACAATATTATCACATTAACAAACACGCGTTTCGACTATATTAATCTTCTCAAATGGCCAACCCCGAAATCATAACCCCAAAAGAATTAAACCCATATCAAGCGGAAACAATATACCAAAAAGATTTTGGGAGTTGTTTATGAGCAAACAAGTAATTGTATGGTCCCTTCTCATCTTACCCTGGTTCAGCCTCTTTTTCTTAAAGCGGGACGAGATCCGGCGTTTTATGCCCCTGGCCCTTTTCACCATGGTGGTCACTTCGATTGTCCAGGAGGCGGGAATAAGCCTGAATCTATGGCAAGTTCGAGCGACAACCTACCCCTTAAATCAGACCATGTCTTACATCTATGGACTGGCTCCAGTGGTATCCATCTGGATTTTTAAGTATACCTATGGCAGGTTCTGGCGCTATATGGCTGTCGATGCTCTGTTCAATCTGGGATTCGCCTTTATCTTTACCCCCTGGCTGGCCAGCCGGGGTATTAAAGACTTTAATACCAGCCGGTGGACTTTATTCCTTATCGTCACTGTTCTGTCGCTTCTATTATATCTATATCAGATGTGGCAGGAGAACGCCTGGGCTAACCGCAGGGCCGAATCTTATGAACTCCAGCCGGCTCAAAAACCACTGCCCCGCCCGGACGGGGATGAAAAATAGCTTACATTGCCGCCCGGAATAAATTAATGGTGTCCTCCAGGGTGGGCTTGCGCGGATTACTAAAACCAACTACGTCTTTTATAGCATTTCGGGACATCTCATCTATGTCTTCAAGCTTTACTCCAATTTCCTTTAAACCGGCCGGTATACCCAGGTGGGATGCCAGGTCGGTTATAGCTTTGGCAATAGCTTCCACCCCTTGGGCCTTGCCAGAGGCTTTTACATTGATGGCCCGAACCATCTTGCTTATGCGTTCAGAGGAGATTGAGGGAGCGTTAAACTCCAAAATATGAGGAAGTAAAACGGTCATATTATTACCATGCGCTGAAGAGTAAAAGCCTCCTATTTGATGGCCCATGGCATGACAGTAGCCTAAACCCGCACTATTAAAAGCGGTGGCAGCCATAATGCTGGCAAACATCATTTTTTCCCGGGCCTCCATGTCGTTGCCGTTCTCATAGGCCCGGAGCAGATATTGAAAAACGATCTCTAATGCCCCCAGGGCCAGGAAGTCACTTACCGGGGAGGCTTCAATGGAAACAAAGGCCTCGATGGCGTGGGAAGCTACATCCATACCTGAACTGGCGGTTACTTACCTGGGCATAGAAGCCATAAAGAGCGGATCATTCACCGAAATATACGGCGTCATCATCGGAGAAGAGATGGTCATCTTGACCTTTCTCGTTTCATCGATGATGACTGCGGACATAGTTATTTCGGCTCCCGAGCCGGCGGTTGTATTGATAGCTATCTGGGGAATAGGCAGTTTGGTGACCTTGTTCCATCCCTCGTAGTCGATTATGGAGCCCCCGTTGGTGGCAACCGTGGCAATGGCTTTGGCGCAATCATGATTGGTTCCACCGCCAATAGATATAATGAAATTGTAGTCTCTTTGAATCTCCACTATACCCTGGTCGCAGCAGCCCAGGCCATCCTCCACAAAAGAGACGGTGGGGTTGGGGTGCCTTACTCCATCGAACACATCATAGGAAATAAAAAGGCTCTTTAATATCTTTTCAACATTTTCAACATAGCCCAGCTGAATCATGTTGTGATCGGTTACGATTAGCGCTTTGCTGAGCTTCCAGGACAACAGCTCATTGGCTAGCTCCTTAATTACACCCACTCCGATAAGGTTTGTCTTGGGCATCCAAATATTGTGGTTGTTCTCCAAACAGCCGCCCTCCGATGTCAATTTTGGAAATAGTTTATACCTTGGCATCAATTTAATACGGCCTGGACGCATGGAGATTAAAAAAAATGAAGGTCTTCAACCAATAAGACCCGTATTTCACCGTCAACTATATTCGGGGCCTTCTTTTAGCCTCGCGTTAAATATTAATTCCAGGAAGCCAGTGCTTGATTAGCTTGCGCAATTGGTGAGAATTGAAGGGCTTACTCAAATAGTCATCCATGCCCGCCGCCGTGCAGAGCCCCCGGTCTTCTTCCAAAGAACGGGCCGTCATGGCCACGATGGGAACGCGGCGGCCGTGCTCCAGTTCGGCGGCCCGAATAGCCCGGGTGGCTGTAAATCCATCCATTACCGGCATGTGACAGTCCATCAGTATCATGGTATAGTCTTCTTTTATAGCCGCTTTTACCGCCTCTTCCCCGTTGCGGGCTTGATCTACGATAATTCCCAGTTTATCTAACTGGAGGTTGACCACTTTTCTACAAACCGGATCATCTTCCGCCAGCAGAATGCGGCACTCATTTCCGGAGGCCCTGCTATTTATTGGCTTGTCGTCGGTGTAAACGGGGACCTCATCCTCCACGTTAATAGAGGATACCTCTATTAAGGGCAGTGTAAACCAGAATAGGGAGCCCCGACCCGCTTCGCTTGCAAAACCCAAACTCCCCTTCATAAGGGTAATCAATTCTCGGCTGATTACCAGACCCAAACCCGTTCCGTTAAAAATCCGGGTTGTGGAATTGTCCACCTGGGTAAAGGGCGAAAATAGCCGCTCCTGATCTTCCCGGGCTATTCCTATACCGGTGTCGATGATCACAAAACGAATCTGTAAATCCACCCCGGTGTGCTTTTCAAGCATCACCTGCAGGGTGATTTGCCCCTGCTCGGTAAATTTAATGGCATTTCCAATCAGATTCAACAATACCTGGGTAAGGCGCAGAGGATCACCAATCAGATACCGGGGAACACCCGGGTCTATCTGGAAGGCCAGGTTGACTCTTTTTTTATCAAGCTGGACCGATTCCAACCTGACCACGCTTTTCAACAGTTTGTTTAAGTCAAAGGACCTTTCTTGAACAGTTAATTTACCGGCCTCTATTTTCGAAAAATCCAGAATCTCATTGATAATGTTAATGAGGTGCAGTGATGACTCACGGACCGAGGTGGCAAACTCCCTCTGATCTTCGTTAAGGGGTGTATCAATAAGCACCTCGGTCATGCCGATAATTCCCGCCAAAGGGGTCCTGATCTCATGGCTCACATTGGCCAGGAACTGACTTTTGGCCAGATTGGCTGCTTCGGCTGCTTCACGGGCTTCATGCAACTGTTCATTCAACCTCTGCAATTCGGCGGTTCTATCATCCAACTCACGGGTCACGGTGTTCACTAAACAGCTCAGCGATCTCAGTATTTCGATATTTCTGTAAGCTACATTATCCCGGTTGGAGATTTCTTCACGTGAGAGCCGGGCAGGGGGAGTTTCCTCTTTTTGGTCTGTCTTCGGATAATCTTTATCACCGTCCGTTTCAGCCAGGGCCAGGGTGGTCATAGTGGAGTTTAATAATTGATTCCCGAAAAACTCGCCGCTGGTGAAAAAACCGGCTGTCGGGGCGATATCTTGCAAAGGTTGAGTTTCTATCTGGGCAGATTCCTGGAGAAAGCCTCGCCGGGAAGCGCAGGAATAGACAAAAATACTTTCAACCGGCTGCTGTTTGACGGTTCTCAACAGGTTGTCGATCTGTTCCAGAATCATTTCTAAATGACCAAAGCTAAGGCGCACCCTGGCCCCTTCTTCAATATCGCCAAAGAAGCAAATCGAATCGTCATCATATCTAAAAAACGGATTCCTGGCAACAATTAGTCCCTCCTGGTTGATGGTCAAGGGGAATTCAACCACTTTAAAAATATTGGAGCTGGTGTTTATCCCTAAATAACGGCGATATATTTCAAAGGCCGGCAGGTTATCAATTGTATATACCCGTGCTCCCTCGGCCCTGGTAATGGTCATTTCCTTGCCGATGGGCTGCCATCCCAGGTGGCTATGGCACGAAACAACTAGACGGTCACTCTCAATAAAAACGCCGGCGGCACCGCAGCTGCTGATATGTTCATTGCACCAGACGAAACACTCGGTATTGGTGCGGTTGTCCCCCGCACAGCCTCCCGCAACCGGCAGATGGGGATTTACCTCCTGGATTCCTTTTAACAACTGGCTGGCATTTAATCGCAGCCCGGTGGCGAAAAGGATCAGCACTCTGGCTTTAGCAGGGTTTGCGGCGCCAGCCAGGTGTCTTCCCAATTCATAGTCGTCAATACCGTCCTTTTCTGCGAATACCGTCATGAGCTCGCTGTCCTGAAAGACAGAAAAAGAAAGAACCGTCTTTAATCCGCTGACCACCCCATTCATAATCTCTCCGCTGGTGGTCGTCCCAATTATTTGCGCATGGGGAAGCAGCCCGCGGATCTGCCTGGAAATGGTCAATAGATAATTGGCATCACAAATACCGCTAAAGACCTGAACCAGGACTGAGCGGCAGGCTCCGGAAGACATAAGACGCTTGTTATCATCTATGAAGTTTTTTAGACTTCCTTTATCCACATAGTAGGTATTAATTGTTTCCAAGGGTCATCCCCTCCAAAATCTAAAGACAAACCGGAAGTCAAGGGAAGCTGTACGGCAGAAGCTTTACTTCATCCCTTTTCGCAAAGCTTTTAAGGCTGCTTTATCCGGTATGCGCTTTCTGGTTTTCTATACGCATTCGGTTCTTTATAGCCTCGGTTTCTTCATTGTTTATACGCCTTACAATACCAACCTCTGAAGATCTATTGAGATCAATCTCATACTTTGGCTTGATAAAGGCACCAGTTTCATCGGCGATAACCGTAATTACCGGTCGGTCTTTGTTAAACTTGGTAACCGATCTAACCATTGCAATATGTCCGGTATTAAGGCTTAATAAGCTGCCTATAGGGTATGAAGCTATATTAGAAGAAAACGCTTCTACAATTTCATGATCAAAATGCTTTCCAGATAGACTTTTAATTTCAGCCAGTGCATCAGTTGTTGTGCATCCAGGGCGATAGGGGCGATCTGAAACCATGGCATCAAATGTATCGACTACCGCTACAATCCTGGCATAGTCCAACATCTGCTCACCGGTCAGCTGCCTGGGGTAACCTGAGCCGTCAATTCTTTCATGGTGCTGAAAGGCTACATGGGCAATAAGGGAGGAGACATGGTTCTGGTTATGAAGTATATTAAAGCCCACCTTGGGATGCAGGGTAATTTGCTTTCGCTCCAGTTCGGTTAACGCTTCAGTGCTATTAATTATTTTAGGGTCGATTACTACCATCCCAATATCGTGGAGTAAAGCTCCCAGCCCCAAATCGGCCAGTTTGGCCTCTGTGTAACCGAGCGATATCCCGGTTATCATTGCATAAACCGCCACATTGATGGAATGATTTAAAATGAAATCACTGAATACATGTATTTCTTCCAATTGAAGGAGATGATTGCGATTTCTCAAAATGCTCTCCAGCAGCATTTCAACACCCTTTTTAAAAGCAGCGATATCTAATGATTGGTTGGTTGAAAAATTCTTTAACGTCTTTTGTAAATTGGCTGTTACTGCCGCCTTTACATCATCTTCAACAACATCGAGAATTTCTATATCGTCCAGGCCGTCTTTTATATAAATTGATCCTACGCCCAACCTGGCCAGCCTTGATATATATGAATCCGTCATTTCTGAGTTCGGGGCCAGCAGGGTTTTCCCTTCAGATCCGATAACTGGACGTGCGGTAATCATACCTGGTTTCATCTGGTCAATAGGAATTCTTTGCATGCCTTTCTCCTTTTGATTCTGGTTTTTATACATCTTTATGAATATTTCATAATTTACCAATACGACAAAAAAAGACAACAACCTCCTTTGTTTTTCAAAATAGTCGGGCTAAAGACTAGTAGTCCTGTCTCTCCTAATAATTTTGGACTGAAAGTCCTAAATTTATTTTACATCAGCATTATTCGTGACTTCAACTACTACTTATGGGGACAATAGTTGTATAAAAACTACAAATTGCGTCCTGGCCACCGGTTTCACTGCCATTTTCACCCACCATTAAAAAAGTGTTAATTGGACAAAATATGAGCAAATTAGTACAATTATACTGATAATGCTCCGAAAAAAATTATACTGGTGGCATACGAAGAACTCTGTTTCAGATGGCTCCAAAGAACCAATATTTTTATGAATTGCCGTTGTGGCAACGTCATAAAAATATTGGTTTTTTTATTTTTATGTAGTCAAAAAAACCAGAAATTAAAAAGCTGGTGCAAATTGGTGCTGGCTGCCAAATATATTAAGCTTTAGTCTTCCTATAATATACCGGTAGGTTGCGAGGAAACCATTAGGGTGGCTTCAAGAAAGACCAATATTCTAAAGACTTGAGATCTGGGAAACCAGTCATAAAGGTCAAGAATATTGGTTTTTTATTTGGAAAGCGAGGTGATAATGATAACCCATTCCCCTATTTTTATTATCAATAATTATGTGGAGGTATAATGATGAACGCTGCTGTAAAAACCTTAGAAAACCTCGATGTTAATAAACCTCAATTCAAACTTGTTCCTGAATCGCTCTATAAAAACGATTCCGTCCAGAGTACAAGTGATCCAGAGCTAGAAAGGCAATTACGAGTCTATGCAAAAGCAGAACTTAACTACAACAATCCCCGGGGGGGCCTCGAAACTATTTTTATCGGATTTATCAACCTATTTTAAGGAGCCAATTCCAGAACATTAAAAGGGGGTTCGGTAAATGTGCCGAAACCCCCGTCTTTTCCTAAGTTGGTAAGTCCAACTTCCATGACTCCGACCGTATTTACTTAAACCACCCCTTTATAAAACTCCCATCTATTATGGCGTTTTTGCCACTAACATCAATGCGATCAGTAATCCGTAAATGGTAAGTGTTTCAACAAACGCCAGAGAGATTAATAAGAGTTTTTTAATCTCATCTGCTATTTCCGGCAGTTTGGCGATCGATTCGAATGCTTTACCGCCCAGTATTCCCATTCCTATTCCGCCACCGATACCTGCGATTGATACTGCCAGACCTGCTGCTAAGGCTATTCCCATATTATTGCCTCCTTTCTTAACCGTTCCAATATTCTGAAAATGTCTTATAGACTTTTCCTATTCGATGCTTCAATGAACATTGGGGTCATTTTAAGTTGGATTGGAATTTTCAGAACATCATCGGTTTGAGGGTGATCGGATTACCAAATCGGTTTGACAGAAGAATAGGTTGAAAATGAATTGGGGTTGTTGACAAGTTGGGCTAAGCTTAAGGGCATGGTCTCTGGAACATCTTTTTTCTTATCGTATAAGCTGTAGGCTACTTTCCACTTTATTTGCTCTTCAGCTCTTTTTTGCCGATGATGCTTTAGAAATCGTTCGTGCCGCAACCTGGCATTTTTTTCTACGATTATTAGGGCTACATACAGTGCTACGTAACACCCGCCTTTAAGAACAAAGTAGAGAAAAGTATAAAATAGAAACACTTTTTGTAATTCAGTCACTCTTATCACCTGCTTTCTTTCCACCATTAGAGGTCTTTGGCAACTGAATTGCGTTCCTTATCTTGTCATGAATCCAGGTACATCCTTTTAAAAACGTAGATCATACTTATTAGTCCAGAAGTTAATGAAAGCGTGATGGCAAACAACAACAATAATTTGAACATCCTCCTCCTTCCTTTCTAATTTAAATCTTTAAGATTCGTCCGTATCTCCTGAATTAATACATATAAAGATACGTGCGTATTGTATTATATTAATTTCGCGACAAATTGATGCTTAAGTTCAACATAAATGCCCACAAAGTACAGGTCTTGTTTTCTTGCCATAAAGCATAGCCAGCTTGGTTAGCTGCAGATAATCACCTCTATTGCTGGCTTTAGCGGGTGGGCCGCAAAGTAAAATCTTCTCCAGTCAAGGATGCGATCTCACTACATCATAAAAGCTGGATTTCCAATCATGCTGCAGTTAATAAATTGGAATGTTTACTAATATAATTTGATAAATGTTGGAGAGGCTCTAAACCATGCATTACCCGATCTCAAAGCCAATTCTAAGGTACAATTGGCCATCTTTAGGAGAGAAGCCATGTTTTGTATGGGAGGGGACCGCCTATGGGGCGCACTAATTTAATTCCAAATGCGTGGCTAAAGGCAATTGAAGATGTACTGGCCAGTTTTGACGGCGCCATTATGATCGATAAAACCGGTAAGGTAGTCCTTTTCTCCGAAAAATACGCTGATCTGGCCGGTCTGAACAAAGACGATGTACTGGGGTCGCAAATTATTGAATACTTTCCTACCAGCCGAATGCTCGAAGTGGTTTTCAGCGGCAAGCCAATTCATGCTGATCTCTGGGAAGTGAATGGAACAACAACCTTTGTTTCCCGCATACCGTTAATCCGCAACGGTCAGATAGTCGGAGCCTGCGGGGTCCTTGTCTTTCCATACGTAAATGAGGCCAAGGATTTTTTCCAGCGCTTAAACAACCTTGATCTTGAACTGCAGTACTATAAAAACCAGGTACGTAAACTATCAGGGGCACGTTACTCGTTTGATGCCATCATCGGATCAAGCCCGGCTATCATCGAAGCCAAAAATTATGCCATGCAGATTGCCAGCACCCGGGCAAATGTACTCCTGGCAGGTGAAACTGGAACGGGCAAAGAGTTGTTTGCTCATGCTATTCACCAGGAAAGCCCCCGGCGTGAGCGGCCCTTCGTGCGGGTAAACTGTTCCGGTATTCCAGAGAACCTCGCTGAATCGGAGCTATTCGGCTATGGGGACGGGGCTTTCACCGGTGTTCGCAGGAGTAATAAGCCGGGCAAGTTTGAGATAGCGAACGGGGGCACCATCTTCCTTGATGAAATAAATAAACTGCCTTACCATGTACAGGCTAAATTATTGAGGGTATTGTCGGACGGAGAAATTGAGCGGGTGGGAGGAACCGAAGTATACCTGATCGATACGCGGTTCGTCACTGCAACCAATATCGATCTGGGCAGGGCCGTTCAGAATAATCTCTTTCGCGAGGATCTCTTCTATCGCCTCAACGTCAATACTATCAAAATACCCTCTCTGCGCGAACGTCGTAGTGATATACCCTTGTTGTGCGATTACTTTATAAACCGGTGCAATGATGAACTGGGAATCCATATTTCGGGATTGGATGCTGACGTGTTTGACTTTTTCAATAATTATGATTGGCCCGGTAATGTGCAAGAATTAAAAAATGCCATAGAACACATGTGTATTAAAGCTCGCCGCGGACCGCTCCAGGTAGTTCACCTGCCCCGAACCATCCTGCAGGCGTCTGGAGAATTGCTGTTTAAAACCGATTTAAGCTTAGAAGCACAGATGAATACGGCTGAAAAAGAGCTGCTAATCAAGGCTCTTGAGTGTGTGCACTGGAATCGATCCAGGGCCGCCGAACTGCTGCAAATTCACCGCACCTCGCTGTACGCAAAAATGAAAAAACATGGTCTTCTGGATCTGCCTGGTTAGTTAAAATAACCTTTAATTTGATCATCAACTGCCCACATCTATTCCCGACAAAAACCGGCTCCCTGATGCTTAAGAGAAAGCCGGTATTTGTCTGGTAACAGATCTAGTAGTCTGTCAAGAGATTTATTTTCTCCGAAGTCTAGCTCCCATATTTTATGGTCACCATCTGATCGGGTCCATTCCAAATTACATCGCAGCCCAGGTTGGCCACGATGAAACTCAATGGAAGCATGGTCCTTCCCGTATCCGATATATACGGCGCTACGTCAAAAGGTTGTTCGTTGCTGTTAATCAAGGCAGTGGTTTTTCCGATCCAAAGGACAATGGTTTGGCCTCGATAAACAATGGTAACCTTATCTTCACGGCCATCCCAGCTTATGCTGCCCCCCATGGCTCCAATCAAGGCTCCAATCGGTAGGAAGGTGCGCCCGCTTACGATGGTGGGAGCGGTCCCTTTGCCCGGATCGATCTCCCGGGCCTGTCCGTTAACCTGCATATACGGATTACCTATGGTTAAGATAATGGTTCCTGCTGCAGCCTCGCGCGGGGTTGCCGAAGCCTCGTTGGATGATGCTCCAAATAGGGTTCCCTTGTTGTAACAGGGCTTCATGATGTAATAATAGGTGGTTCCGTTTACAACCTGGGTGTCTTTATAATTGAGGGCGTTGACCGGGAAATCAAACAAAGGCCTGGTATCTTCACCGCCGGGTGAGTTTCCCTTATAGAGATAATAGCCATCCAGTCCCTGGGTATTATCTGCGGCGTCCCAATCCAGGGCGACATAACCGTTCCCGGCCGTGGCCCGGAGCTTTTGGTTTTGGCCCGGGTTGTTCGGGGATGAGTTATTATCAAACGGATACTCATAGAACCCAATTGCCTTAACCGCATAGATCTTTTTTTCCACCGGATTGCTGTCCTGGCCATCAAATACAACTACTTCAAATCGGCCCGGTTGGGGGGTGGCATTGGTCCAGGTTACCCGATAGCGGTCGGACCCCAGATTTTCCACTTGAGTCCTCTCTCTGACCGGAACAAATTGTGAATTCGTATCGGGGGCACGCCGAAGTACAGCATAAATACCGGTAGGAAAACTTTTTGTCACAAACTCCTGATTCATAGAAAACGTAATAACCAAACTATTACCCATAGTCTGATTGGCAGTATTAGGAACCAGCGCCGGGGTTAAATCATTGATAATAGATGGAAACGATCCTATAGCCTTTAGTTCGCTTTTGGAATCCTGGAGGGGGTCTCCATCAAATATGGCCAACTGCTGGGGTCCCCGCTCGAATACCACATCGTTCCAATCTACATGGTACTGGTTGTCTGCGGAGCCGGTAAGCGATTTTGCTGTTGATATTATTTTCCAATCAGGACCTCCGGTTGATGAATGACGTATGACTGCATATTTGCCCCTGGTGAAACTGATATTATCGGGCAAAGTGAAGTTAAATTCCATGTATCCGGCAGTATGAGTGTTTGGATTCCAGTCAATATTGTTGGGATCCGTTGCGAACCTGTAAACATCTGCATTTTGATCAGCCCGGGCTATTGGGATCGTTGGTCCCGCCCAAACAAGACCAAGCATAAGAGTCAAAATCAGAAGCACTGAAGCCTTTTTCATGAAGAAAACCCCCTGTTCAATTAATATGGCACCCGTTTTCAGATGCCGCTTTTTGCGGCAGTATTCATCCTGTTTCCAGACATCCCTTCCATACTACAAGGCAATACATATATGCATTATCTTTAAAGCTTTCATATATTAGATTGATTTCCAGCTTAAAATATTTCATTTCAACCTGTAATTTTAATAATGCTCCAAAGTTTCAGTAATACTAATAAGTATCTTTTACTAAAGCAGAGTTGCGACCAGAGCGGTACATGCGGTTTGACGGCAGTACTCTCTCTTGAAGGCCGCTTTATTTCATTACTTTTCCCAAGATCCGGTCGTAAGGAATAGACCCCGAAACCCTACTGTCTTTACTACTTTGCCGATTGTCTCCCATCACGAAAACATTTTTATCGGGGATTTTCCATATTGAGGTGCCGCTGGCTTCCGTGCTGTTCTGCTTATTTAGATAGTTCTCGGTTATTTCGTTTCCATTTACATAGACCTTTCCATCTTTGATCTCGATCTGTTCCCCGGGAAGTCCGATCACCCTTTTTATCATGACAACGCCACTCTCGTCCTTGTATGCGATTATATCGCCCCTTTGCGGCTGTGAGGAACCATAAGCCCTGGAATCCACGGTTATCTTTTCACCGTTCGTAAACGTCGGAGCCATCGAATCTCCACCCATCGACATTTTTTGTGTACTGCCGATACCGCTGTTGCAGCCAAGCGACAATATGAGCATCAGACAACCTAAAACGAAGACTATTATTTTACGCATTATCTTCGCCCCCTTATCTAGTACTCTGTTAACCCGGGGATTGGCTCCCATCTAAATCCCCTGGATCATTACTTCCGTATCTAATTTCTTTTCAATATCTTTATGGTAGAACATTCCAATCAGATGAAATAACCGATACTATAAAGCCAACCAGAGCTTTTAAACTGGGCTAATTTTGATAGGTTATGGGGCACTGTCCGGGTTACTTGACAAGTTCCTTGCCGCTGCCGTCCAGTTTACTGCTGTACATCACCGGATTGTCTCCCGGTGTTACGTAGTATAAACGGTCGCCCGCCACGTCAATGCAATCACAGGTCTCATCGATCAGCTTTTGCCTACCGCTGCCGTCCAGCTTCATACGGTAAGGGCGTTTTTGATCGTTGACGGATATGTAATATATCCAGTCCCCATTAATATTTATGCGCTGGCAGGCTTCGCTGCTTATTTTTTCCCGCCCGCTGCCGTCAGGCTTAACACGGTACACGCTTCGACCGTCATTTAGATTGATATAATAAACCCATTGGGCAAAGGCGTTAATGTTGTAAGGTTCATCAGTATTTAATACCTGTGGTACAAGCACATCGGATTTTATCCGGCAAAACCGGTTTTGATGAGCAGCGACAACCGTTTTGTAATATACCCACTGTCCATCGGAACTCAAGCTATGCCCATGGTCTTCGGTTAGCTTCTGCCGTCCACTTCCATCGGTCTTGATCCGGTACATTTTTTCTCCATCGTCATCATTCTGGTAGTATATCCATTCCCCGACCACCCAGATATCGTCGGAATGGTCATCATTCAGCTTCTGCAGGCCGCTGCCATCGGTTTTAACCCGGTACAAGCGGTTTTCATCACTGCAATTCTGGTAGTATATCCATTCTCCCACAACATTCAGCCAAACACAGACGGTATCGATCACCTTCTCCCGCTGGCTGCCGTCTAGAGTCATGCGGTATATCTTGCTGTGATCGTTGTAATTGCGGTAATAGATCCAGCTGTCAGTCTGGCATACCACTCCTAAATTAGCCAGATTCCCCGGCGTATTGCCGCGCCCGGTATTGTCGATCTTATTGGTCAAACCGGTTGAACTCTCACTGCTGGTAATATTCGCCCGGAGGCTGGATATCGGATTGCCCTGGCAGCCCGTCTGGGATGTTAATAAAACTGCTGCCACCACGATAATACCGAGTTTCCTGGTAGACGGTATGTACATCAAGCCACCCTCTTCATACCTGGTTTTGATTAGGTGTGGTATCAAATTTACCTTTCCGGCCATTAATAACCACTCCCATAGGCAACCATTTTTCAGATGCCACCTATTATGGCAGCATTCAAGCTTTTATATATTAGATTGTTTTCCAGCTTAAAAGATTTCATTTTCAACCTGTAATTTTTATAAATTTTCAATTTAAGCAAAAATCAAAATTACTTTTGAAATTACTATCAGTACTTTTGCAGCCTGATTCACCGGTCGTTGATATGCTCCAGTCAGCTGCCCAAGATATGCATCACCTCCAAGTAAAAACCGGCCGCACTTTATCAAAGTACGGCCGGTTGCACCACTAGTTCACCCGGGGATTGGCTCCCATCTAAATCCCTTGGATCATCACTTCCGTATCTAACTTATTTTCAACATCTTTATGGTAAATCCTTCCGAATCGAATACCTGATAGAAACTATACAGTAACCCCGTATTTCTTAAACAGCGGAGACAGCGGGATCCCATCGCTCCTGCGCCGTCCTGGCACTCGCGGCACTAGGCCGTCCGTGGCCGTCGGCCGCTCCTTGCCATCCTTGGCACCGCGGCACTAGGCCGTCCGTGGCCGTCGGAACCTGCGGGGGCGCTATTTTAGAAAGCCATCAAGCTAACGGCAACGGATTATGCCGGATTTGCGGCCCTCTTAAAGTAGACCGTTTAGCGCCTGTCTATTCTTCATCACTCCTATAAAAACTTTCCGATTGTCCGGATACTTCATTTGACCAGGGAGAATATACATATTTATGATCGTCTCCGGCAACGTATGTGTAATAAAAGCGAGTCTTGAAGGTATATTTCCTGGACTGTATTACCGTTTCAGATAACCCCCCCTCATCAAAAGTGTCAAAAGTAATATAATATACACCTGATTTTCCGGGAACAGGCTCCTGCGTAAACACTTCCAATCCACCACCGTCCGGAATCCAGTCATCATTGTCAACTTTCGTATACGTCTCCATATCAATCCACCCGTCAGCCGGGCGCACTTTATCCAAAGTCCGCACACTTTCGGGAATGGTCACTTCCAGGCGGAAATATGGAAGGCCGCTCTCATCTTTTAATAACTGAAGATTGGCAATTGATGGAGCCGGAATACTGCCGGGAATTCCGGTCGGCCGCTCAGGCAAGGGTGCCGGGGTGTTGCCCTCTTTTTGGACTTTTGGCGTATCGCCAATTCCGTATCCGGAAATGGTGGCTGTTTGTGTTACGCTATCCCAGGAGATTTCGCAGCCCAGGTTCTGGGCGATAAAGCTGAGGGGCAGCATGGTCCTTCCAGTATCAGATATGAATGGTCCTGTATCCATCGTAGTGGCATTACCGTCAACATTTGCTTTTGTCTGCCCGATCCACAGCTCCACGGTTTTGCCGTTAAACTCAATCGTAATTTTTTGTTCATTGCCATCCCATCTAATACTGCCTCCCATTTCGCCAATCAAGGAACCGATGGGAAGAAACATCCGGCCATCTTTTATTATCGGAGCCGTGCCATAACCCGCATCTGTCTCTTTTTCAATCCCATCTACCGTCATACGAGGTTTATCAACCGTTAGTTGGATCGTCCCCGAGAGGCGCCGGGAGGTGGCTGAGACAAGGTTGGATTCCTTCCCGATGCTTTTGTCCTCGTAAACCGGCTTAACGATATAGTAGTATGTTTTACCGATCTGAACCAGGCGGTCAGTGTAGGCGGTGCCGGCAACATAAGCGGCTGGTTGAGTTTGATTGGCCAGCTCCTGCGCAGACAGTCCTTTATATACGTTGTAACCTGATACGCCTTTCGGATCATTTATGCTGTTCCAATTGAGAACGATATTGACCGGACTGGCCTGAGCCTGCAAAGTAATGGCAAAGGTCTGCTGCTGAGAACCGTTCGTCGGTACGGTGGGAAGCAGCTTGGTATCATAGCCGTGCCACGGATCGCTAAACCCTGTTGTGCCAGGTGCATAGTAGATTATGAAGTCAGAAGCGCAATGTTCAAACGCCCTGCTTCCCAATCTCGGTGCATTGCCGAAGAATTTGACCAGGTGCAGATCGTTGCATTGACCGAAAGCTAGATCACCAATCTGCTCCAATCTGACGGGCAGAGACACTCTCGTGAGGCCGCTGCCGTAAAACGCTCCGTTATCTATCCGCGTAACGCTGTTGGGTATGGTTATATCATCCAATCCACAGTATTTAAAGGCGTATTCGCCGATGCTGGCGACACCATCAGGTATGCTCACGCTGGTTATATGATTATTATCTTTAAATGCCCCCGGTCCAATCTTTGCGACCGGATGGCCCTCCAGCTGAGCCGGGATTACAACATCGGGCTCGGCTTCTCCATAATAATGATCATATTCGATAATCACGGCGCGGTTGTCAGGGCGGATCTGGTATGTATAGCCATGTGCCTTATAATAAGCGTGATCAATCAGAGACGTAGGAGCAACTTCAGTGGGGTGCCCAAACCACGGATTTGTATAGCCGGTTCTGCCTGGCATATAGTAAATTTTAAAATCCGGGGCATTATTTCTAAATGGCTGCCCATTGTTGCTGCCCCACACCCGGGGAGCATTGCCCCAAAAATTGAGGGTAATAAGATTGGGGCAGTTTTGCAGTGAACCGGCTCGAATGTCTCTCACCCCGGCCGGTATCCCCACGCTTCTCAGAGCCTCAGGGTGTAAAATGGCCAATAAATTTACTGCGGTTACAGGTACATCATAAATCTTTGCCGGAACGGTTATATCGGAATCAGTTCCGACATAACTGGTAATTTCTATCTCTGATCCATTGTTGATATATTTGTAAGTAAAGCCAAACCAGGTATATGGCGTGTCTGCAAATGCACTGCAAGGTATCGCAGCTTGAATTAACAGGGCTATCATCAGGCAGCTTAAAAAAATAAAGGACTTTTTCATTATTCCCTCCTGAAATAAACAAAACAAATAGTTCAAAGTAATAGCAATATTTGTTACGTACAAATCCATTGTTACTATACGTCCTCTTATTATTGACGAGTTCTTTCTGCTTCCCAAATAATTAATATTCAACTTCAATTGTTAATTTGGTAAAGCAAAACCTCCTTCCAGAAAATTTTTTATTTCATTATTAATCTCAATAACTTCGATGTCTCGAACTTATTATAACACGCGAACTAATATGTAATATTATAATTGTATTTTGTATACACGACGCTGAGCAACTACACTCTGATCTTGAAACTTTTACGATTAGGTGCACGCATGCTGGCTATGGTCATTGGGAATCATGAATGATATTTGGTGGGATGGGACCATGACTTGCTAAATCTATCATTTGGAAAAAAATGCTATATAGAAATTATCAAGGTACATTTAATGCCAATTAACGAACAATAGAATTATGGGGCAAACCATTTAGTTAGCATATATTCCTAACTGCTACCCGGCATTCGCTGGCGTATTACCTGGCGGTCAACAGTGCTGCGCCCAGAGCCCCCGTATACTGGCAGGCCTCGGAAACAATCACCGGACAGCCGATTTCCTCTTCCAGCGCTCGTTTAACTCCCGAATTAATAGCAACTCCTCCGGTAAATGCTACCTGCTCTTTTGTTCCCATACGTCTAACCATGGCTGCCACCCGCTTCCCGACCGATTGATGCAGGCCGGCTATGATTCCGGCTTTGGGGTTACCTCGGGCTAGAAGGCCGATAATTTCGGATTCGGCAAAAACAGTGCACATACTGCTTATGGACTGCATCTGCGCGGGATCTTCCATTTGGCCCAATTCACTAACATCAACGCCGAGGGCGGTTGCCATTACCTGAAGAAAGCGGCCGGTTCCAGCGGCACATTTGTCATTCATGGCAAAATCCAGCACCCGGCCTCCTTGATCGATCTTGATAACTTTACTATCCTGTCCTCCAATATCGATAATGGTTCTGACGGCCGGATTAAGCTCCGCAATACCCCTGGCATGACATTTAATCTCAGTAATCGTCTTGTCAGCTTCTTCAAAAGCCACCCGGCCATAACCGGTAACAATTATTTGCTCCACCTGGCGGCGGTCTATCATCGATGTGTCCAAAAGTTGTGTTATAATGGTTTTCCCGGCATCCCGCGGACTCCATCCAGTCGGAGTGATAGCCCGGCCTTGAATGGAGCCGTCGGTGACAATAATTCCTTTGGTGGCTACCGAACCTATATCTATTCCTATGGCAATCATTTTTCAACCATCTCCAACATCGCTTCGATACGTACTTTTAAGCTTTCCAGATCAGAGCTGGAATAATCACTTTCCAAATGCAAATAGGGCAGTCCCTTTTGTTTGACCAGCTTGCCGACGTGATAAGCTTCAACATTATAGGTATGGCAGGCCTGCCAGGTTAAATCAATTACCGCATCTATTCGAAAGTCATCAATCATACTATTCAAAAGATCCATACGATAGTTATTGGGACTCATACAGGAACAGGGAATGGCTAAATATTTTTCGGCCAGGGCAACAAAAGGATCGCTCGCTTCAGTGTCGGTAAGCAAATCCAGAGTTTTATAACCGGAGCAGTTCTCCATGGCCACCACATGGGCGCCTAATTCTTCAGTCAAGCGAATTACCTTTTCGCTTCCCAAACCCACCGGACATCCAGTAAGCAGCACCCGGGGAGCAAGTTTGCCCAACTCCTGTGAATGGTATTCGGTTTCATCAACCAGCCTGTTGAAGCGTCCAATCATTTCTTCCTTATTACTGCTAAAATTCCGCGACCAGACAACCGTTAGAAGCTCCATCCCGCTGAGCGGCGGTGGATCAGCCCGGTTCAGATCAAAAATAGCCTTTAGGGCTTTCTTTTCCCGGTTAATCATATCAACAGCTTGCCAGATCGCTTCATCGGTTATCACAGTGTTTAATTCATCTTCTATACGTAGTTTTAACCTTTTAATTTCATCAACCCACAGATCGAAAGACGCTCTGGTATTATTTAAGTGGGGCAACTGCATAATATGAACCGGTTTAAGATCCTGCATTATTTCGAACATTTTCTTTTTTCCATCGCAGGTCGTTTCTCCGATTATCAAATCTGAAAAATGAAAAAACGGGCAGGTATCCGTAATGGCAAACCCAAATGAAGATTTTATCAAAGGGCACAGATTGCGGGGTAAAGTTTCCTCCGCAGCTGAAACAGGCGCCTCGCTGGTTCCGCACAACCCTACCGGTATAGCCCCGGCCGCCAGCACCAGTTCCTGAGGACAATAAGTACAATAAATTCCCACAACTTTACGGCCATCATCCTTTGCTTCTTTAATTCTCATCAAGTTTACTTCTCTAACCGTGGAAAATTCCTCAATAAGTTCTTCTCGCATAAAACTACTCCTCGCCCGTCAGATGGATACAGTTTATCATACTATTGATTATATTTAAAATAACGCCTTTTTATATATAAATATTGGTTAATCAAGTTAAACAAGGGAAGATATGAGCCAAAAAAGCAGGAAAGCGTTGATGCTGCTCCTGCTCTTCTGATAGGAGTGTTTTTGTGTTTTACTAAAATTCTCAACTGCCACGGTATTGCCAATCCTTTTTTATTGGCACCTTTGCTATCTTTTCTATCAAAACCCCGGTATCGGATATGATCCCCTCAATTATATCCAGCTCTTCCTCGGCAACGATGAGTGATATGCCACAACATACGCTAAGTGATCTGGGCGTTGGAGAGATGGCATATTTGATGCCCCGCTGCCTCAGGGTTGAGCTTAAACGCAAACCTTCGGTATGATTGGGAAACAGGATATATACTTTGTTTTCCGACATATTAAGGAAATCCCACCTACTTCTGTAACATCTCTAAAAATGCTTCCACCCTGGTCTGCAACTGACCATAATCTGAATCGCTGTAGTCCGTCTCTATATGCAATACGGGAATACCTCTATCGACAAGCTCCTTCTTAACCAGGTAACTTTCTGTTGAATACAGATTACAGAATTGAAGTGTGCTGTCGATAACCCCGTCCACCTTATATTCTTCCACTAAGCGTACAATGTCATCAATCCGTCCCGGATTAGGTGTGAAGCATGCACAATTTGTTTTCATGTACCGTTCTGCAAGTGCCTTCACTTGCTCTTCAATAGTAGTTCCCTGTTCGTCGACCAGGTTTTCAAAATAACGAGTTCCAGTGCAAGATTCTTCAACCACTACCGCAGCTCCGGCAGATTCAATAATATGATGCAGCTTCCAATTGGGTATGGCCATAGGGGTGCCGGTCACCATAATACGCGGTGCATTTTCGGGAAAAACCCCTTGCTTTTGCTGGATGCGCTCTTCCAATTCATCACACAATTTATTGGCCATCTGGGCGCAACGGGCCGGATCGTCATAAAAGGCTATTTGCGTAACCAGTAAGGCATCCTTACCGCTTATAGGAACCGGCGCCGACTTTCTTGAAGAATATACCCTCTGAAGTGCTTTCCTTTTGTCGTTGATCAACTTGATACTTTCTCCCAGAGCTTCCGGAGTTATTTTGTTGCCGGTAAAGTCTTCCACGACTTTAATAAAATTCATTATTTCGCCTTTAAAGAAGTCAATATCTGCGTCTCTTTTCATCTGCGGTATATTGATTACATGTATTGGTACTTCATTGGCCAGTATCTCCCACGCTTTCTTCTTTCCATCACAGGTGGTCTCCCCTACAAACATATCCGCTGCTAAGAAAAAGGGGCAGGTTTTATCCAATCGGGCGCCTACTGAAGCCTTAATCAACGGACAGGTGTTGGCAGGAAGGACCTTTTCTCCTCCAGGTACCCAGAATTGGGAACCTCCACATAGCCCGGCCGCAATTCCTCCAGCAGCAAATATTATCTCATCAGGAACATATACACAAAAGGTTCCAAATACTTTTCCTCCTGATTTTCTATGCTCAATTAGTTCAGCAGGCCTTACCCCATGAATTTCAGATACTACGAAATCATAAAAATCCATGCCCTGGGGGCGGTTTTCCTGGGTAAGATACACCCCGCCGAATGCTTCCGGAAGCGCTTCACACAGTAAATCATGAGTTTCCAGATCCATCCCTAAACTACGCCACATTTCACGATAATCAGCCATTAGATAATGCCTCCTTAATCTTGATTGCATCCAAAAAATAACCAGGTTAAAGGTTTTGCTGACTGGCCCCATATGATCTGCCAGGCCGCATGTTATTATAATTATTCATACCTATTATAACTACACCATATATAGTTCTACATGTCTTTAGATAATCCTACTTTAAAAAGTGCTTCCCATAAAATTACAGCCATTTAACATTTCAAGGACCATCCTCGAATAATTTGATTCATTTTCAAATGACGCAGAGAAGTGGTGGCGGAAATTATGGTTCGCTCCTGTGGGGGAAGAAAAGAAGATGAATATTCAGAAATGACGGTAACCTTACTCGATGCAAAGTCGAGTAACATTTGTAAGGTTTATCAAAATCACTTATTTAGTATCGGCAAGGTTGTTCACTCCTGCCAATACATCCTTCTCCAAAATATGCTGCATTTTTTCCGGTTCTTCAAACAGTGGACTGTGGGCAGATTGTTCAAAGGTGTAAAATCCTTTCAAGGGCGCCTTCAGCTTCTCAAAATAGTCATAGGCCAAAGTGTAGCTGCAGGTGTAATCGTATATGCCATGAAAAAAATAGACCGGAATATAAAGTTTCGGGGCCTTGGCGGTTAAGTCCGTTGTAATCATCTGATTCCACAGGTTGGTGGAGTTAACGGACCATTTACCGCGCCATATATTTACCTTTTCACTTAAGGTGTACTCTGGAAATTTCCATGACGGTAAAAAGATACCACTGATTACAGATTTCATATTGTGCGTAGTACCAATGCCCAGCTCATGCATCGCTTCATCGCGCAAGGAACGGTAAGAATTGGGCACATCGTCCATCTCGGTAATAGGAATCTTCTCAAGCCTTTGCACCATTCTTTTATCCCCGGTTGTCGTATACTGTTCCATCATATATTTGTAGGCCAGTTTTTCCGATTCGAGCGGTCGTGATATCTGCGCTATACCGATGTAGGCGTTATACATTCCCGGTGCCTGTGCCGCCGCCTGGATTCCAATAAAGGATCCCCACGAATGGGCCATGAGATAAATCTTCTCCTGACCAAAGCGCTGGCGGAGGTAATTCGTCACCTCAAGGGTGTCGGATATCAACTGCTCTTCGTTAAGGGTCTCGGAGGGAATGTCAGAGCTGTAGGAAAGTCCGGCGCCGCGCTGTTCCCAGTAACAAACGGTAAAATAGTCCTCAAGGCCGGTAGGATAATTCTGGGTAAGGAAGTACTCAGGCATACCAGGTCCCCCGTGAATGAAAAGCAACACCGGGTTCGCCTGGTTCTTGCTCTTGATGAACATTCCCTGCTCCACCCCATTGACGTTGATATGGATTTTCTCGGAGATACTGCCTGCCAGCACTTTTCCGTTCTCATCCAGAAACGGTTTTGGCTTTCCCGGGCTTAATGCCAGCAGCACGCCAAAAAGAATGAGTATACAGGCCAGCAAAATAGAAAGCGTGTATAACACGATACGTCCCGCCCTTCGCATAAATGATTGAATAGAAGGCGTCTTAATATTACTTGCCGCCATTGTTAATCCTTTCCATATGATCAACCAGCTAATGCCTTTATTTATTTAATGCATTCTCTCCCCCGGTGTTTAAACCTTAAATAAATTCCAATAATTAATGACCCACATCAATCCCCAAACGGCCAGGGTAAATATACTATAATGAACCCGGGCAATCCGCCCCCAAAACCCCTTGCACCAGGCAAGCACCGTAAAAGGCGCCAGTAAACAACTAAAAATCCACATAATTGCTGGTATAAAACCAGGTAGTGGAGATACTGGCGTGTACGCTTCTTTGGGCAATTGGTACACTGGATCAATACTCGAAGAAAACAAGCTGGCGAATAGAATCAGGATAGTGATGCTGGTGCAGATTCCAACCCAGGAAGCGATGGAAGACAATCCGGAGTTCTTATTTCTTCCTTTTTTCAATCGACCTAATAGCTTTACAATTATCCAGTAAATGAGTGAGCTCAGTATGATTAACATAATGATTAGGGCAGCTAATGCAGTAAAACTCATAGTTGCATAAAATGGAGCCTTCGAATAGGTCATTGGGCCGTCGGTGGTCAGCATAATTCTACCATAGGGATCTGTTTTAAAAATAATTCTATGAAACGGGCCAAAATAATCCTGGGTTCTTCCCTCTCTGAGGTTCTGATACACACCCGGCTCAACTTCTATAAATTCATTTGTTTCCCCGGCATTGCTTGCCAGAAGATATCCTTCTTCATTCACATCAACCTTAATAATCCCTGAGCCCAAAATACTGTTGATTTTCTCATCAGTGGTAAAACTTCTTCGGTTCATCTGGTATTCGCCTATATATTGTTCAGCCCTATCCCGGCTGCCCTGGACAGGTACTCCATTTATTGAGGCTTTAGTTGGACAGTAAAAGTCCATAAACTCTTGAAAAACCTCGGTATGAAGCAGGTGATTACCCCCACTGTAGGAGATAAAAATCCCGGTATTTACTTCGGGCACCAGGTAAAGACCTGTGTTATAGAGCATAGTACTCCCACCATGAAAGAGCACCTCTTTGTCATTAAAAACCCCCTCCATGAATCCAAGGGTCATCCCACCCAGGGTCGGGTCATAGGTAAAGTGCTGCTTATGCATTTCTTTTAAGGTTTCCTGGTTGAGGATTCGTCCGCCATTATAAGCACCACCTGATAAATGGGCTATCATGAAATTGGCCATATCTGAGGCGGTACTGCTCATACTTCCAGCCGGTTCGGGCAGAATGTATTCGAAACTTGCTTCAGTATATGAACCGTTGATGAACCTGTAGGGTTTGGCAATACGCTTAGATGAGTCTACTGTTGGTGGCTGCCGGTAAGTGCTGTTTTTCATATTCAATGGGGTAAAAATATTTCTTTCAACGTATTCGGAAAAGGGCTGACCGGATACCCTTTCTACAATATAACCGGCCAGGGCTGTACCGTAATTGGAATAGGCGGCAACTTCACCAGCGGGAAATATCCTGGCCGGCTGATAGTTCTTTATATATTGATTCAGAGGCAGAAGTTCATTCGCCGAAAGCCTGAAAAGCATGTCAGGGTAATCTTCAAACCCTGGAGTGTGGGTCATCAAATAGGTCATTGTTATCGGTTCTGTGGTAGCATTCTGGAGGGGTTTTGCAAGCTGCGGTGATATTTCAAAATCCAGATATCTATTGATATCAGTGTTAAGATCCAGCTTGCCTGCTTCAACAAGCTGCATTACTGCGGTCCAGGTAATCAATTTTGAAGTAGAACCGATGCGAAAAAGGGTAGTGTCGGCATCAACTGGGATATTGTTCTCAATATCTGCCAGGCCGAATCCTTTCTTATATACAATTTGACCATCCTTGACAACCGATATGGTTGCATTGGGAATGTGATATTTCTCCAGCTTGGTTGTCATGGTATTGTCAAAAAAGGCTTCCAAGCCAGTATCCTGAACGTTGTTGGCATACGCGGCGGAAGATAAATTGAGAAAATAAACTGTCAAAATAAATAATGTTATATATTTAATGCCTTTATGCATTTTGCCCCCCCTTTCAACTTGTTATTTCTATTGGCTTTTATTTAGTCTGGTTGACAGTATTACATCATCGGCTGCGCTTGATAATATATCCATCAAATCCTGCTTTTCATATTCTTTGGGCAGCATGCCGTTGGCAGCCATTACCGAAAGGCCTAGTTGAAAAACCCTCATTTTCAAAAATATCTTTTTTAACTCCCCATCTGTGAAGCCCTCCAGGTCAGGGTCTTTTTTCATCTCTTCAATTAAAGCGGGGGTCATTTCTTCATCATAGTTCTTCATATAGCTGTTATTGCTTATGACTAAATCTCGAAAAAGCACACTATACTCCATGGCAAACCTCAAACTTGCCTTGCCCATATCATAAAATGGGTTTCCTGTGCTTTCTTCTTTCAATAGCCGTTGACCGATACCCATAATCCTCTCTAATAAAGCTTCCATAAGTTCGCCAATATTCTGAAAGTTTACATAGATGGGAGCTACCGAGCTGCCCATTCTTTCAGCGATTTTTCTCATCGTTATATTGTCCATTCCTTCGGTCTGGGCTATTTCAAAAGCTGCGTCAATTACCTGTTCCTTCGTAAATTTATTTTTAGGGCCCATAGTAAGGCCTCCTTCTCATAACATATATTATATTACAAATGTTATATAATATATGTTATGCTATGTGCGAATATTTTGCAATATATCCTTCAAATTTTTCCCTTGAAATATAGGCCGTTATCATACGCAGCTGCGCATGCTGGAAGAGGATGGATGAATTAATCTAGAGGATTAATTGTAGCCATAAGCATCATAGCGTGAATTATCCTGTTGTAATCTCGACTATGCAGGAGCAGCAAAACCCCATTCTCTAAAAGTTGAATTTATAAGGGCGAGATCATTGCGCATAGGACAGGGGTTTTGCTGCAAATGGCAGGTTAAAAATACTACTGTGCTTGGAAAGAATCATCGCCAACACCTGGAAAATCCACTACCCTTTTGTATGTTGAGCTAATACTTTCAGAAGGTGGATAGCAGAACGGTACAAATACATCATATCAATTGCCAGAGTCTTTACAAAGGCCGAAAAAAGCCATTATCCTTACTATTCGTTAATCATATCTACCAACGAAGTATATTAAAAATAGAACCAGGCATACAACATCATAAATCACCAGAAAATTTGGGTCTTTTCATACATTTAGGGTTTAAATGTATTCAGTAATAATGCCTTTCCCATCAAAATAAACCAGGTCTCCATCATTATAATTCCAAATCGCCCGAAAAACGGTGGGTTTCTTAATCCCGTTTATATTTTGGTATTCATCGCTTATTATAGTCCACCTGACTTTTTCACTGGTACCGTCTGTTGAAGCGGCTTCCCGATCGTCTGTAGAAAAGGACAGCATTTCTCCTTTTTCATTAAAAGTAAAGGTGCCGCTGGTAGAAATACCGTAATAAGATATTGTTGCTTTAGCATGCAAATCATCAATTGCTTCCCAAACTATATATTCCTGAAAAGCTGCGTTTGGAATAAGAAGACTCTCCGATAAGAAAGTGACCAGGCTTGATTTATCCATCGTTTTTCCGGTCTGGTGAAAAAGGGTGAAAAGCTTGGCTATCACGCCTTTCATTGAACCGGATCCATTTACATAGGAATCTAATCCTTCAAATGGTATCCCATACATGGAGCTGTCAATATAGGCGAGCCGGTCAGGTTGATTGGCAAAATTGTATTGGGTGTAGTCGATCTTGATTGGTGGTTTATTCTTTCCGAATGAAAAATCAACATCTTTATATACAATTGTTATATAGGACATTTGCGGCTTACCGATATAGCCGCAATATCTAAAATACTTCTGAACCGGCTCCGGCAAACCGGCAATATCTTCTTCTTTGAATATGCCTTCACTATGAGCCGTTTTTGCTGTTAGATCAGCAACCATCAGGTTAAATTCCGATTTTGTTTTTGAAATAGGTACATTGAAAAATACAGTCGTGATTCCTGTAATGATGAGCAGAATTCCAATTACGATAAACATTTTCTTTCTACTCCTTTTTTCCATTATCATTCTCCTTGCCGGCCATTAAACAGTACCCATCATTAATTCAATATTTTCTGCCAATCTGGTTAAACCTCTGTAAACATCGCTGGTTAAATTAGCATCAAATCCGGTAAAAAGTTTATCCAGGAATTCTAATTCTCTTTGGCTTCGTTTAGCAAAATACTCGGTGCTCTTTTGAGTTAGTGAAATTCGTAAAGCCCTGGCATCATTTTTGTCCTTTGTTATTGTGATATATCCTCTTTCATCTAAAGCGAGTGCCATTCGTTTTGCATTTTGGCGGGAATAGCCAATAAAATTTGCCACCTCACTTACTGTTGGCGGTTCGCTAAATTTTGAAACACCTACGATAAAAAGCCATTGTTTAATAGTAATGTTTTCATCAAATGCATCCCCGAGCACCTGCAGTTTATTGGATACTGCAAATATCGCCGCGAAAATATAGGCTTTTTGTTCTAATTCATCCATTAATAAATCCCTCCCGAAAATTAAGGGTAATATGTTACCCTTTTATTGTAGGTAACATATTACCCTTTGTCAACAGTTTGGCGTAAGCATTTCAGGAAAGTATCGTACTGGTTGATTTCATTAACGTCAAGTTGAATCCCAATCCATTGATTAAGTCTGATACTGCTGCCTAAGCTATAAGAGGAGGTGAGTTAATTACGAAGTCCAACGGGGCAGGGTTCACTCAACTTAAAGTGTAAAAACGAAATGGGGGATTATTCATGTTAGTGGTGACTACGGAAAATATAAAGGGATATACGATCAAAGAAGTCAAAGGCGAGGTTTTTGGCCTGGTTGTGCGCAGCCGTGGACTCGGAGGAAACATCATGGCAGGTCTGCGCAGTCTGGTCGGCGGGGAGATTCATGAATACACTTCTTTGCTGGAAGATACCCGAAAAGAAGCTATAGATAGACTTATAAAAAACGCCCAGGCTATGGGAGCCAACGCCATAGTTATGATGCGTTTCGACTCCAGTGAAATGGGTCAGACCATGAGTGAAATTGTGGCTTATGGAACCGGGGTGTTAGTTGAAAAGGAAGACTAATTTAAAATGAATGGCCTATTTCCTGGGAGGTATAGGCTTGAAGGGCGCTGGCCGGACAAAACCGAAGCACGCATTGGCAATCTGTGGCCATCAATTGTTTTTCTCTAACAATAAAAGGATCTCGGCAGAAATGTATTGATGCATATTATGGTTGGTGCCTGGTATAAGGGGGCTTTTCACCTGATTTCTCCAGTAATTGAATGTACTTGGGGCCATGAGCCTTATTAAAGACGGGCAGAACGTGGTTGTATATGGGGATGAAGGCAAAATCTATATTCAAAAATACCAGGCCAGGCCTAAAAAAATCGAGTAACCCCTCGCTTGCCCTTACAGTCTTCTAACTCCGCCCGGATGGCAATTATCCCCATGCCAAAATTATTGCATCAGGATATACTTTCACGACTATTATTCGGTATTCGCAGATAATCTCGTCTATTTGCACCTATTTCGGCTACTCCAGAGCTACTCAGGATCAATTAATCATTCGGTTGTTTTTCTATACTATTTACCAGCTCAAATACAACATTGAGACTATCAATTCGCATAATGCCCCTCCAATCTTTTATCCAATTATCATACATTTGTCATACATTTATCATCGATCTATTAAAGGAGAATGTAAAAAGAGAAAGAATGCTTTAAAAAAATATTAGAATTTGCCGAAGCAGGAGGTTGTATTAACTAATGAAACGGTTGAAACAGAAAAAAATGCTCAAGTCCGCATCCGTGCTCCTAGTTTTTTCTATGCTGCTCACTGGATGTGGACTATTCGTCTCCAAGACCGACGCTGCTAAGGTCGCCGAGAAGCTGGATCTGGCGGTGAAGTATCTTTCTGATAACAACTACGAGCAAGCTGTCCTCACATATAATGACGTAATAAAGATCGACCCCAAAGAGGTTCAAGCCTACCAGGGGCTGGCCAAGACTTATTCCATTCAAGGCAAATATGATGAAGCCAAGTCGGCCTATGACCAAGGTATAACTGCCGTTACGACTGAGAATCAGCTAAAGCTAAGGCTGGCCCTGGCGGGAATGTACATAGACAAGGGTGACCTGTCGGAGGCGGAGAAGAGGTTCCAATCTATCATTGAGGTGAACAAGGCCAGCATCGACGCCTACCGCGGACTGGTCCTGGTCTATCAGCAGCAGGGGAATCAGGACAAAGCGAGGACCATCTTAGAAAAATGTATTAGTAGCAACTCCGGCGACCACCGTGCCTATGCTGCCCTGGGTAGCTTCTATGCCGACAGCGGGGATATAGATCGTGCCCTGACCTATATCGTCAAGTCCCTGGACCTGGAAGTAAATCAGCAGGAAGCTTATAGTGTACTGGTAGTCCTGTTCCAGGGGAAGTGGGATGATCTGATAAACAAGGCGGATAGTATAGTAACCGGCCGTAGCGCGGCCATGCTGAAGTTCTTTGCCAGCTACTCCGATCAGAAATACCCTGCAGCTGTCTCGAGCTATAAGAGTAGCCTGCAGGCTGATAATAACAACCTGAAAGCCCAGGTGCTGGCTGCTATTGGTATGTTCAACACTGGGGATAAAGCGGGTGCTGATTCACTCATCAAACAGGTAATTGGGGCTAACCCCAACACGTGGATTATGGTGGACATTGCCCGCTACTACCAGGCGGCGGGTGACAATAATACTGCTGCCGTCTGGGCCTTTAAGGCCACTGTAGCAGATGAGCAGAATATGGATGCTATTAAACTTTTGGTCGACATCTTCAGCAAGGACAAGCCCGACCTGGCAAAACAGGCCAACACTCGTCTGATGGTCAATACTTGGCAGCCGATAAAGATTACTAACAGCAGACTAACGATTCCTAACCCATTATCTGCAGGTAGTCAAACTAATCCAAGTCCTCCATCGGTAGAAAGCGCTAATAAGGAAGATAAAGCACCCCCGATAACAGAGAATAAAGTAGAACAACCTACCCCAAAGATGTCAAGTACAGACTTGGGTATACAATTACATAATGCAATTTATTACCAAGACTTAAGTAGAGTAAAAAGTTTGTTACAAGCAGGAGCAAATCCTAACTCAACAAGTATGGTACTTGATGTTAATATGCCAGCATTATATCATAGCGTATGGATGGCTTCTGGTGAGGACAACCATAATAACATTATTAAGGCACTACTTGAGGCCGGAGCTGACCCTAACGGTACTATTAACAACGGGGCTACTGCATTAATGTACGTAGCACCACTCGATCTTGATGTCGTAAAAATATTAGTAGAAGCCGGAGCTAACGTAAATGCCCGAGATAAAAAAGGGCACACGGCTCTTTATCATGCAGAAGAAAGTTTTTCTCTTGATAGCATTGAAATTTGCAGTTATTTAAAACAGCATGGCGCTGTCAAATGATTAATTTGCTGACTGGAGTTTAAATAGCCATAGGATATTAAATCAAAATTTATTGTGGATGACCATACCTTCGGAAAGGAAAGATGCCTCTGTTAAGTGTGCTAATGCAACAAAAGCACAAGAAGCGTCCACCTGAAATTTGTATGCCTACCAAATGTTACTTGATGGCATACCTGCCTTTATTGGTGCCCTTAATTTAAACCCGCTTGCTGCAAAACCCTATATCAATGAGGGTAGCAAAGACAAAGGTGATCAGAGCTAATACCAGAGGAAGCTACATTTTTCAGTATGTTTCCAGAAAGAAACCAGTCAAAAGATATTACCGGTTTCACCCGCCACTCGGGGTTAACCCTATCAAGCCAAAATTGTGAGTAAAATTGATTGTCCAATATGTGGTGCTGAGTACATAATAACGTTTAAGAAAGAAACTCGAGATGTAAGAACAGGTATTGACAAATAATTGACAAATGGAATGAAGAAAGCTATAGTATCTCCATAATTTAATAATAAAAAGCGATGACAAAGAAGTACGCATAAAAACGGCTTAGAGAGAAAGGGTCCAGGCTGAAAGCCCTTTTGTCAGGTTTTTATGCGTGTACCACTTTCGAGCAGCCCACCGAACATAAGTAGGCTGGGACGTGATGCACGTTAAAGCAACAATGAGCTACGGCGACAGCCGTATGCAGGGTGGAACCGTGCGAACCCGTCCGCACCCCTGATTTGGGGTGCGGACTTTTTATTCTATTGAAGGAGGCATGCAGAAGTGTCTGATGACAAACTATATTCGTTTGAAAATGAGGATTATCGAAGGACCTACAGGCATACCTGCGCACATATTCTCGCACAGGCCGTAAAGCGTCTGTATCCAAACACCAAACTTGCTATCGGGCCGGCGATAGATAACGGATTTTATTACGATTTTGATTCCGATGTGTCTTTTTCTCAGGATACATTAGAAAAAATTGAAGCAGAGATGAACAGGATCTGCAAAGAAAAGCTTAAATTGGAATACTTCGAGGTGCCTCGCGAAGAAGCGCTAGAGCAAATGAAAGACGAGCCATATAAAATTGAACTGATCAACGATTTACCTGAAAATGCGATCATTTCTTTTTACAGACAAGGCGATTTCATCGATTTGTGCGCCGGTCCTCATCTTGAATCGACAGGCAGGGTCAAGGGAAACGCGATAAAACTGACTTCCTGTGCAGGTGCCTATTGGCGGGGTGACTCCAAACGCAGAATGCTGCAACGTATCTATGGAACGGCCTACCCCAAAAAGGTAGAGCTTGATGCTTATCTTGCTTCCATTGAGGAGGCAAAGAAGCGCGATCACAACAAGATAGGCCGAGAGCTCGGTTATTTCACAACGATCGATGTGATCGGCCAGGGCTTGCCAATCCTGCTTCCCAACGGCGCAAAAGTCATTCAGCTGCTCAGTCGTTATGTTGAGGACGAAGAGGAGAAACGTGGTTATCTTCTGACTAAAACGCCATATATGGCAAAAAGAGAATTGTACAAAATTTCAGGTCACTGGGAGCACTATCTGGATGGCATGTTTGTATTGGGGGACCCCAACGACGAGACAAAGGAATGCCTTGCCCTGCGTCCCATGACGTGTCCTTTCCAATACCAGGTGTTTTTGAATGCCACGCGCTCGTATCGCGATCTCCCGATGAGGCTCGGAGAAACATCCACCTTGTTCCGCAACGAGGATTCCGGTGAAATGCACGGACTGATCCGGGTGCGGCAGTTTACAATTTCGGAGGGTCATCTTATTCTTCGGCCAGATCAGCTGGAAGAAGAATTCAAGGGTTGCCTGGAGCTGGCTAATTTCTTTTTGGAAACACTAGGCTTAGACGGGGATTGTTCTTACCGTTTTTCTCAATGGGATCCCAACAATACCGATAAGTACGAAGGCACTGCCGAACAATGGGAAGAGGCTCAAGGGCTTATGGCCAAGATTCTCGATAATCTTGGCATTGATTATAAGATTGGAATTGATGAAGCCGCGTTTTATGGCCCGAAACTTGACATTCAGATCAAGAATGTACATGGGAAGGAAGATACACTTATTACCATCCAGATCGATATGCTGCTTGCTGAAAAGTTCGGTATGGAGTATGTCGATACGGACGGTCAGAAAAAAAGGCCATATATCATCCACCGTACATCCATCGGTTGTTATGAACGGACATTGGCCTTATTACTTGAAAAGTATGCAGGGGCTCTACCGACATGGCTTATGCCGGAGCAGGTCCGTTTACTTACGGTTACCGACCGAACAATTGAGTATGCGCAAGAAGTTGCAAAAAAATTGCGTTCGTTAGGTTACAGGGCTGAAATAGACATACGCAATGAAAAGATCGGATACAAAATCAGAGAAGCGCAAAGTTGTAAGATTCCGTATATGCTAATTATCGGCGATAGGGAAGCTCAAAACGGACAGGTGTCAGTACGACATCGCTCAGAAGGCGATTTGGGTCCTGTATCAGTTCAGGAGTTTACTCAAATGCTCCGGACGGTTGTCGAAGGAAAATTAAGAAAATAAGATACATTTATGTTTTCCTAAACCACACCGGTGTGCCCAGCCGCTACAGAGGCAGCTCACCCCAGTGCCGGGCTGCCTCCAGACGGCGGCACCTATCGCAGAGCGGGCTTTCCCCCAACTCTGGGCTTTTAGCGGTTGCATACTGGAGCTGCTCCCGGGTGGCGAAAGCTTCGCCGCATACCCGGCAGTAAACCGATTCAAAGCTCTTGTTCCAAATAAAACGCCGGCCCTTTTCCTCCCGCACGGGTATGGCCCCGGTGGGGCAGATGTTGGCGCAGGTGGCACACCCTATGCAGTCCAGGGATGGTTCATCGTAAGGAGTGGTAACGCGTTTCTGCGTCCCCCGCAAGGATGCCGAGATGGCGCCGACACCCAGGCTCTGACAGGCGTTCACACACAGCCGGCAAAGGTATATATTTGGTACGTTCTTCTCTCCAACGGGGATTGGATATATCCATTTCATAGATGCCCCGGTGCTCCCTCGGGCTAAGTGGGTCATTGGTGAAGCTGCTCCCTTACCTTTCAAAGTCCTACATGGTATAATTACATTACAACGTGTAGTTTTGGCAGACGTAATTCGAGTTGTCAGAGCTGCGCGTTTTTTCTGCTAAGGTCTTTACGTAGGAATGGTGGCTATTTGATACCGAATTGGAGGTATCCAAAACGGTGTAGACCGTGATGTTTAACAACATATGGTATATTCCCCAAACTGCTCATAATGATTGAGCCGGGCTTAACCCTGAAGAAGGTAATTTTGTTTGTACAGGAACTTGAGAAAACATAGCACGGATTACAATGGCAGATCCCTGGCGATACCAGGAAGGAGTATGTGAAGTTTTATGTATCAAATTGGCGATGTGATTATGTACAGAATGGAAGGCGTTTGCCGTGTTGATGCGATTGGCGTTCCGGATTCAACTTCCAATGATAGTGATCGGTTATATTATACCCTTTCTCCAAACAACCGTGACGGCTTAATATATATACCGGTTGACACCGATATATTTATGCGTCCGGTTATTACCTATGAGGAAGCACAACATTTAATAAAGCAGATTCCCCATATAAGAACGAATACGATAAATGAAAACCGCAACCTTAAAGATTATTACGAGGCACTGCTGAAAACTCATGAATGTGCAGATTTGATTCAATTGATCAAGTCTATATATGCCAAGCGACAATCAGCTGTGAAAAATGGGAAAAGCCTTGGAAAGATAGATGAACGTTTTTTACAACTGGCAGAAGAATTGCTTTACGGTGAGTTTGCCATTGTATTAGGCATCCCAAAAGACAAGGTTAAAAGCTGCATCGAAAAGAATTTAAAGAATTAGAAAACGTTAACCATTAGCAATTAATAGGTGAGGTTGAAGCCTGTCAAAAAAGGATACCATCTCCACACTTGGGCCGAGCAGCCTTTTTGGCCCAGCAGCGACAGGCCTGTCTATTGCAGGGATTGCTATCAACCGCAACCGAGAAGAAATAGTTGGTAAGCCAGGAAGTATTACAAATGCACGTAATCGTTAATTGGGGTGGCCGGGTGTAATACGATTTAGATAGAATTTATAATTTGGCCCAGATGCTAAAAAAAGTGGCTGCGAGGTTTGCATAAAGAAGGATCCCATTCGCAGTTGTTGGCTGATGGAACGTTTGGGCTCTAATGTGGTTCAGAGATAAGTATTTTACAGCGACATCTAAGCGAAACAACAAAGGCCCAGGTTTTACGTCTGGGCCTTTGCTATGTATTAAAAGGAAAATGGGTTCTGTAAATATACCGCGTAACACAATGGGATGATGATCTTCATTCCCCTTTACTCCCTTAGCCCTTTCTATTTGTATTTATTTCGGCATGACTAAAGAATTGAAAGCTTTTGAGTCGCGAGCCAAAAAGCTGCCAGCTGATTATCAAGCGGCATGGGAAAAAGTTAATGCCAGTCTTTGGCAGCACTCAGATTTCACCGGTCGCAACCTCATGCCAATTCTTGACGGTGTACTTGGCCTGTTCGAAGAAACGGCGGCTTGAAAACTTCCGTCAATCAACCCCGGCCCGTCTTCCGGGCAATAAAAAAACCGGTTGTCTAAATCATAGAAAGCCGGTATATTGCCTAATGGGGGAGGGAGCAGGATTTCATCGCTCCTGCGCCGTCCTGGCGCTCGCGATACTAGGCCATCCATGGCCGTCGGAATCCGCGATGGAGTTATTAGCCCCATACTCGATTTCCAATTGTGTGAATCAACTCGCAGCTATTCTCCTCTAACCCCTTCTGTTGTCATCTGTTTAATAATTCTGCCCCTCCGTCGTGCCAGTGTTTTGCAGCTAGTCGCATTTATTTGCGGGTAGTTTCATCTATTTCGGCTACACCAGGGCTACTCCACAAATATGCCTTATATAATGCTATCGAAAAGATGACTACTATATCCCATTGTCTCCCACAAAAATCGCCAGTTTTTAATTGTTTTGGACTTTCTTAAATGTTACTTTATCTAGTCAAAACAAAACGCGCCATAATCATATCCCGCATCTTCCGCTTCCAATATAGATTTCCATACTAATTTATTACTCTTGATGAACCCTGGTCTCTGGCGGTTCATTGTGGTTAGTCCTTGAATAATAATTCATTATAAATTTGCTAAAATCGCGAGCCGCTGCGGATAAATAATGCTCTTTAACCCACGACAACCAAATGGTTTGCTGACAAGTGGGGTTTTCAATGTGCATTTTTACCAGTGAGTCCGTATTAATGCTATCCCACCAATATGCTGGAATAAAGGCGTTACCAAATCCGGCTTTTACCAGACTGCATATCACTTCAGGCGTAGTGCTTTCAAATGCTATATTAGCAATAATAGGGATGAATCCAGCTTGCTTACAGAGATCGTATGTAACTTCGCGAAGCCCATATTCTGCTGTCTGGAGAATAAATGGCTCATCAGCGATCTCCTTGAGTTCTATGCTTTTTCGATCCGCTAAACGATGTTCGAGCGGTAAGGCCAGGAAGATTTCTTCAATTTTTAAGGGTTCACAAACAACCCCGGGTTGGTTAATCGGACGAGTAGAAATACAGAGATCAATTTCATAATTAATCAGTCGTTTTTGTATATCTTGATGCTGTGAAACTTGAAGAAATCGAAAATTAACGGATGGATGAAGTGTTAGGTATTCTCTAAAGATGTGTGGCAATTGCGGTGAGGTTGTGGCACCCACTGTTATGCTTCCACATTCAAAACCCGCCAAATCTGCAACCTCACGTAGTCCTTCTTCTAATTCGATTAGACTTCTTTTTACCCTTTCAAGAAAGATTCTACCAAACTGATTAAGTCGTATACGTTTTCCGTGGCGTTCAAATAAAGGAACACCTATGCTTTCTTCCAAACGTGTAATCGTTTTACTAAGAGATGGCTGTGCAATATGAAGTTCTTCTGCTGCACGTGTCATGTTTTCCAACCGGGCAACAACCTGAAAATATCGCAATTGAAGCAAATCCATTTTTTATCCTTTTTTATAGCTTTGTGACCATGAATATATGATTAATTATATATTTCTATCTATGTGTAATCAAAGATAGAATGATATGAAGTTTTTTCGATAGCTAAAAAGTGTTTCAATAGTTCTTCATCGAAACGCCTGTCATATTGATTGCTTTTTACGAAATGAGGTGAAAATCAATGTTGTGTTCTAAAATTTTAGTTGCCTATGATGACTCAGACTTATCCCAAAAATCACTTGAAAAAGCGACATGCATAGCAAAAATGAATTCCTCTATAAAAATTCAAGTAGTACATGTAATAACGATCCCCGAGATAGATTATCTTGGAAATGATAATATTCAATTACTTGTTAATGCTTTCTATCAGAAAGGTAAAGAGATTATTGGGAAAGCAGAATTGACCCTCTCTGCCCTTCCAAACCAATCGGAATTTTATTTACTTGAGGGGAAATCTACCGCCTATGTAATTTTGAATCATGCCCAAGAACATAACTGCGATCTTATCATTATGGGAAGCAGAGGACTGTCCGGTATAAAGGAATTTTTGGGTAGTGTCAGCCATAAAATTGTGCAGCATTCACAAATCCCCGTCTTTATCATTAAATGATAAACAATAGGAAAAATCAGCATATAAAAGGCTTATTGGGAGGTAGTAGCGGGAACTTGGAACCAAAATTATGGACTAAAGAATATATATTCACTACCTTTATAAATTTTTTTACTGCCTTAAATTTTTATTTATTGATGATCGTTGTTTCCAAATATGCAATGAATAAATTTGACTCTTCCCCAAGTGAAGCTGGGCTTACCGTCAGTATATTCATAGTTGGCGCACTTATAATGCGCTTATTGACTGGAAAACTAATCACTCGGATTGGCTATAAAAAGGTTCTTTGTGCGGGTGTAATTGCAAATTTAACTATGACGTTGTTATATTTCGAGGTTAACAGCCTTTTCTTCCTGCTATTTATCCGCTTTTTGAATGGCGCGGCTTTTGGTATTACAACCACGGCGACGGCGACAATCATAGCTGATATCGTACCCCAGGAAAGGACCGGTGAAGGCATTGGTTACTTCTCATTAAGCCAAACGCTCGCTACGGCCATCGGTCCTTTTTTAGGTATGTTCCTCAGCCAGCATGGCAGTTACAGCATGATTTTTACTGCATGTGCAGTTGCAGCCCTATTTTGTATAGTTTTGGCTCCGTTTTTATCATTGCGTAAAATGGAACTTACAGAAGAGCAGTTAAGGGAAATGCAGGAGCGTAAACTCAGCAACTTAATTGAATTCGGGGTTATTCCGATTTCAATTATTGTTTTGCTTATTTATCTGTGTTATTCAAGTATTGTATCTTTCCTTGCGGTATATGCGCAAGAAATTCATCTTGTGTATGCTGCCAGCTTCTTTTTTATAATTTATGCCCTGGTAGTATTGATTTCAAGGCCCACCGTTGGTCGATTTTTTGACTTGAAGGGCGAAAATTCGATTATGTACCTGGCAATTCTAATATATGCAATCGGGATGTTCTTGTTTAGCCACAGTTATCACGGTTATCAGCTTTTATTGGCAGCGGTTCTGGTCGGCCTTGGGGTCGGGGCTATACAGTCCAGCACCATGGCCATTGTGGCCAAAATTACTCCACAGTATCGTTTGGGAGTGGCAAATGGAACCTATTTCATGTTAGCAGACCTGGGGATGGGAGTTGGCCCTTTACTGGTTGGATGTTTAATTCCTTTTATTGGGTACAGGGGAATGTACACAAGCATATCTGTTATGATACTTGCGTGTCTATTTTTATATTATTTATTGCATGGGAGAAAAGCAAAACCTGGGGAAAAGGTTATTATTAAGAGTGAACACTTAATG
>JBDKUE010000048.1:0-6264 GCA_039679855.1 Syntrophomonas sp. | reverse complement strand
GCCCGGCATGGGCGCAGTCTAATGGGTGAAAGTCCCTAGTGCGGGTTGATAGTGCCAAGCACATAGCCAAGGGCAAGGGTGTCCATCGCGAGGTGGAATCTGAAGGAAGCCGGAGGCAAACTTCTGGTCTGACGAACAGAAATCACATAAGGCATCGTAAGCTGGGTAAGGTTGCCATACAAACTGAAGCCCAAAGCTATCCGGAAGCTTACGGTGTAGATGTGGCAGATGGATGGAAGGAAAGACTGCGCGCTTACCCGGGGAGGTCTCACGGACGGGCAGAAACAGAGTAAGAAGTCCGGTTGAAACAAGATTAATCGTGAGAAGTCAGCAGAGGCCATAGTACGGAGGCAGCGCGATGCCGAAGGAAGGGCCGAACCAGAGGAGGTGTGGGTCAATGAAAGTGGCGACTTAAAACACAGCCAACTTCTATTCGAAGACTATCTGCAAATGGTATCTGCGGAACAGAGAGAGTATGCAGAAGGGTGCGAGCCACATAAGATGACTGAAACCGACAGCACCAACACAAACCAGCAGAGGGAAGGATTGCTAGAGCAAATCTTGAGCAGAGATAATCTGAACCGTGCCTACAAGCAGGTAAAGAGGAATAAAGGCGCGGGTGGAATTGACGGTATGCAGGTAGATGAACTTCTACCCTTCCTGACAGAAAACAAAGAAGAGCTTGTGCAATCCCTCCGGGACGGCAAATACCGCCCAAAACCCGTGCGCAGGGTAGAAATACCCAAAGAGAACGGGAAGAACAGAAAACTGGGAATACCCACTGTCATAGACAGACTTATTCAACAAGCCATCTGCCAAGTATTAAGCCCCATCTTCGAAAAACAGTTTTCAGACAACAGCTTTGGATTCAGACCGAAAAGAAGTGCGCACGATGCGCTAAAGAGATGCCAAACCAACATCACAGAGGGCTACAAATGGGTAGTCGACATGGACTTGGAAAAGTATTTCGATACGGTCAACCAGAGCAAACTCATCCAGATATTATCGGAAACGATAGAAGACGGACGAGTAATCTCGCTCATCCATAAATTCCTGCGAACAGGAGTCATGGTGGGCGGAATGTTTGAAGACAGCCCCGAAGGAGTACCCCAAGGCGGCCCATTAAGTCCACTGCTTGGGAACATCATGCTGAATGAGTGCGACCATGAATTGGAGAGACGGGAACACCGCTTTGTAAGATATGCCGATAACCTGCTGATTTTCTGCAAAAGCAAGAAAGCAGCTACACGCACGCTAGCCCATATTCTCCCCTACATCGAAGGGAAACTGTTTCTTAGGGTAAACCGGGAGAAGACACAGGTAGCGCACGTGAACAAGGTCAAATACTTGGGGTACAGTTTCTACACCTACAAAGGAGAAGGAAGGCTCCGAATACATCCCAAGAGCGTCCAGAAATTCAAGGATAAAATCCGGGAAGTCACCGGACGCAGCAACGGGATGGGAATCGAGGCAAGAAGACTCCGATTGAATCAGGTGGTTCGAGGATGGATGAACTACTTCAAATTAGCGGATGCAAAGAATCTGCTACAGGGATTGGACGAATGGATTAGGAGCCGTATACGGATGGTTACATGGAAACGGTGGAAGAAAGTCCGTACACGTTTTGAAAACCTCAAGCGCCAAGGAACCGAGGAAGAAAGAGCATGGATGTGGGCGAACACAAGAAAAGGCTATTGGCGAACTGCCCATAGCCCAATCTTATTAAAAGCCTTATCCAATAAGAGATTCGAACGAGCAGGATATCTCAGTTTGATGGAGTGTTACTCTGTAAAATAATGTGTAAACTTTGGAAGCGCCGTATACCGAACGATACGTACGGTGCTGTGGGAGGTCGGCTACTCAATTAATGGGTAGCCTCCTACCCGATCAACGGGGAGAGCCGACTCCAGTTGCACTCCCTGGTTGTGAAAAAGTCTGAAAGCCCCCATTTTAATCGCATTATGTAAACCTGTGTAATTATCTTGGGATATTTATAAAATATTTTTTGGTTATTGTCGGATATCAGCTAATTGGCTATTAATATGGGTTCCAGCGATTATACTGTCAGAATTTTACCTGGAAAATTATTGGCCTAGGACTATTATCCTCTTGAATGCCTTTTCCGATATACTTAATATAGTGGTTAGGGGAAAATACACCACTAGATATAGTGGTATTTTGGGGAGGTTGTTTAGTGGAAATCAGCCAAATCAAGAAGAGAGATGGCAGAATCGTAACCTTCGAAAAGGACAAGATCACCAAGGCAATCTGGAAAGCCGCTCAGGCAGTAGGAGGTAAAGACTACCTGACCGCTGTCGAGCTTACCGAAAAAGTAGTAGAAATATCTCAATATATCGATGGTGATGAATGTGCTACCGTGGAAGGGATTCAGGATCTGGTAGAAAAGGTTCTGGTGAAGAACGGCCACTACAAAACCGCCAAGGCGTATATCCTGTACCGCAAACAGCACCAGGACATGCGTGAAACTGCACATTTGCTCTTTAACAACAAGCTGATTGAAGACTATCTGGGCCGCAATGACTGGCGGGTTAGAGAAAATTCCAACATGACCTATTCACTGCAGGGTATGAACTTCCACATTTCGTCCCTGGTAGTATCCCAGTATTGGCTCAACCAGATTTACCCTCCGGAAATAAAAGACGCGCACAGCAACGGCGACTTTCACATACACGACCTGGGCATCCTGGGTGTATACTGCGTGGGCTGGGACATCCGCGACCTGCTCATGGAAGGATTTAAAGGAGTCCGGGGCAAAGTAGCCAGCGGACCGGCCAAACACTTCCGCTCCATCCTGGGCCAAATCGTTAACTTCTTTTTCACCCTGCAGGGCGAAGCCGCCGGAGCCCAGGCTTTTTCCAACTTCGATACCCTGCTGGCTCCCTTTATCCGCTACGACAACCTGGACTACAAACAGGTCAAGCAGGGCTTGCAGGAGTTTGTATTTAATATGAACGTGCCCACCCGGGTGGGTTTTCAGACCCCCTTTACCAATGTGACCCTGGATCTCAAAGTTCCCGAGTTCATGAAGGACGAGCCGGTAATCATCGGCGGAGAATACATGACCGACACCTATGGCGATTTCCAGGCAGAAATGGATATGTTCAACCAGGCTTTCGCCGAGGTCATGATGGAAGGCGACAAAGAAGAACGGGTATTTACCTTCCCCATCCCCACCTATAATATCACCGAGGATTTTGACTGGAGCAACAGCAATTACGACAAGATCTGGGAAATGACCGCACGTTACGGCATACCCTACTTCTCCAACTTCATCGGCTCCGATATGAACCCCGAAGACGCCCGCAGCATGTGCTGCCGCCTGCGTCTGGACAACCGGGAGCTGCGCAAGCGGGGCGGGGGCCTTTTCGGCGCCAATCCCCTGACCGGCTCCATCGGTGTGGTAACCATTAACATGGCCCGCCTGGGCTATCTGGCCCGGGATCGCAATGATTTTTACAAACGGTTGGGCCGGGTAATGGACGTGGCCTGCACCAGCCTGGAGATCAAGCGCAAGATACTGGAGAGCCTGACCGAAGCCGGCCTCTATCCGTACTCTCAGTTCTACCTGCGCTATGTAAAAGAGAGATTCGGCCAGTACTGGAAAAACCACTTTTCCACCATCGGCATGATCGGCATGAACGAGGCCTGCTTGAACTTCCTGGGCTGCGACATAGCTTCCGAGCAGGGCATGGTATTCACTGAAGAGGTAATGGATTTCATGCGCACCCGCCTGGTGCAGTACCAGGATGAAACCGAAAATATATTCAACCTGGAAGCCACTCCGGCTGAAGGGGTCAGCTACGGCATCGCCCGCAAAGACAAGGCAACCAATCCGGACATCATCGTGGCCAACGAAGCCGACTACCGACGGGGAGCCGAGCCCTATTACACCAACTCCACCCAACTGCCGGTCAACTACACGGACGACCTGTTCAAGGCCTTGAGTCAGCAGGAGCCTTTACAAACCCGGTACACTGGGGGAACGGTGTTTCATATATTCCTGGGTGAGTCCATACCCACCATTGAATCGACTAAAAAGCTGGTCAAAAAGGTATGCGAGCAGTTTGTCCTGCCCTACTTCACCGTGTCGCCGACTTTCAGCATCTGCCCGCAGCACGGCTACATTGCCGGGAAGCATCCCTTGTGTCCGCACTGTGCCCAGGATGACCAGGAGACAGCCTGCGAAGTGTACTCCCGGGTAGTGGGGTACATTAGGCCTATTGACCAGTGGAATGCCGGAAAACAGGCGGAATTTGAAAACCGCCAGCTGTTTGACAAGGCCTTGGACAAGGTTCAGGGAGTGCCCTTGGGATCGCCTGTCTAAAGAAAGGTAAAATGAAACGTTGATGCGTTTAGCCGGTATTATCAAGCAGAGTTTGATTGACTACCCGGGTGAATTGGCCGCTGTGCTGTTCACCCGGGGCTGTAATTTTTTGTGTCCGTATTGCCACAACTCCCACCTGCTCTATAAGCGGCAGGGCGAAGTGGACCTGCCTCTGGAGAATGTGCTTACCTTCCTCGAAGAGCGCCGGGGGTTTCTGGACGGGGTGGTGTTTACCGGCGGTGAGCCTACCAAGAATCCGGAATTGGAACAGGCCATGGTGGAGATAAAAAAGCTGGGCTACAAGATAAAGCTAGACACCAACGGTTCCCACCCCGAGCTGCTGACCCGCCTGCTTGACAAAAGGCTGGTTGACTATGTGGCCATGGACGTAAAGGCTCCCCTGGACTACAAGAAATACTATGCTGCCTGCGGGGGGAATCTCTCCTCTCATGACTTCCTGAACGTGCGCAACAGCATTTATTTGCTGCTTCTGACCCCCATTATGGTCGAGTTTCGCACCACTATAGTTCCATCTCTGCATAGCAAGGAGAACATCAGGTCGATCGCCCAGGCCATTGAGGGGGCACGACTTTATACCCTGCAGCAGTTTTACCCGGACAACGCCATGGACATCAACCTGCGCGGCAGCGCCACCTACAGCCGGGAAGATTTTGCGGAAATGGCCGAACTCTGCGCCCCCTACGTGAAAGAGGTCCGGAGTGTCAATCTGTAGGACAGGCGAACTTTAAGACCCGGTAGACTTCTTCAATCGGGTCTACGGCGGGCCTTCTGTACAGGCTTTGGGCAAAGTAATATAATATTGATTAATCAGCCTTCCTTAAAAGGGGAGGCTTTAGAAATTGCAGTCGAGGTGTGGTAATGAAGCTTTGGAGCGGAAGATTTACCAAAGAGAGCGACCAATTGACCGAGGATTTCAACGCGTCGATATCCTTTGACCAGCGGTTGTACCGCCAGGATATAAAGGGCAGTATAGCGCACGCCAACATGCTGGCCAAACAGGGGATAATAACGCAAGATGATAGAAACCTGATCGTGGAGGGTTTAATTGAAATAGCCCGGGAACTGGAAGAGGGCAAGCTGCAGTTTACAGTGCAGGCCGAAGATGTGCACATGAACATAGAGACTTTCCTCATCGCCAGGATCGGCGAAGTGGGCAAAAGGCTGCACACCGCACGCAGCCGCAACGACCAGGTGGCCCTGGACGCCAGGCTCTACCTGTTGGATGAGCTCAAAAACGTTAAAGAGCTCCTTTTGGATCTGCAGCAGGTGCTGCTCGATCTGGCCAGGGAGCACATGAATACCATAATGCCCGGCTACACCCATATGCAAAAGGCCCAGCCGGTGACCCTGGCCCACCACCTCCTGGCCTACTTTGAAATGCTGCGCCGGGATGTGGGGCGCTTTGAAGACTGCGCCGCGCGGGCCGACTCCATGCCCCTGGGTTCCGGGGCCCTGGCCGCCACCGGTTTCAACCTGGACCGGCATTTCGTAAAAGACCAGCTGGGCTTCCGGGATATCACCCGCAACAGCCTGGATGCAGTCAGCGACCGCGACTTCATGCTGGAGTTCTGCAGCGCGGCTAGCATTCTGATGATGCACCTCTCCCGCTTCTCCGAGGAGATAATCCTCTGGTCCAGCGAGGAGTTCTCCTTTGTCGAACTGGACGACGGTTTTACCACCGGCTCAAGCATAATGCCGCAAAAGAAAAACCCTGATCTGGCCGAGCTGGTGCGCGGTAAAACCGGACGGGTGTACGGGGATCTGATGACCCTCTTGACCCTGATGAAATCCCTGCCCCTGGCCTACAATAAAGACATGCAGGAGGACAAAGAGGCGCTTTTCGACTGCATCGATACGGTCAAGAAATGCCTGTTGGTTTTCGCTCCCATGCTGCAGAC
>JBDKUE010000074.1:0-3636 GCA_039679855.1 Syntrophomonas sp. | reverse complement strand
GTATATTCTCTTTATCGTTGTTGCATTGGAATGAGCATAGTATCCCTGGAATAATTTGTTGACAATGCCATAATTTAAGGCGAAGATCATAAAACAGCATGCTCGTTTCGACCAGGCAGGGTGTTTTATCTCTGCCCAATATAAGGGATGGTGCGAAAATTGGCTAAAGCCATAGAGTTTGACGACGTGGCCGATATTTATGACTATTATGTGAATGTCGACCTTGACATTCCTTTCTTTCTAGAGGAATTGGGAAACCTGAGGGGCGAAGCTCTGGAGCTCATGTGCGGTACAGGACGGGTTTCTCTGCCTTTACTTAAAAAAGGCATATCATTGACCTGTGTTGATTATTCCTTAAAAATGCTCGATAAACTGCGGGAGAAATTGCTTGAGAACGAGCTTCAGGCTCATCTGGTTCACGCAGATATATGCCGGATGGATCTGGGCAGGCAATATAAAACCATTTTTATTCCCTTCAACTCATTCATGGAACTGGTCGGACCGGAAAAACAAACGGCGGCTTTGCAAAGAATACATTCTCATCTTAGCGATGAGGGTCTTTTTATCTGCACCCTGCACAATCCGGCCATAAGGACCGGTCTGGCAAACGGTGAAAAGGTCTTCCGGGGGAAATTCACTTTGCCTGGCAAGCACATTTTGCTGCTGCACTCCGAAGAGCATATAGTCTCCGGACAATCGCTCATCAAAGGCACTCAGTACTTTACCGTATGCAATGAACAGGGACATCCGTCGCTGGAACGCCACCTCGACATCTGCTTCAGCCTGGTGGAAAAAGAAGCCTTTGAACAGATGGCCAGGGAGGCCGGGTTTTCTGTTAAAAGCCTGTATGGCAACTATGATCGAAGCGATTTTTCTGCGGAAGAAAGCCCGTTTATGATATTCTTACTCAAAAAGTCGCTGGGTCATCAACCTGAAAATCCTTGATCAGGTTGATATAGAAATTTATATACTGAAGATAGTTCTCGACCGGAATTCTTTCATTTATTCCGTGTCCTTCTTCATCCCTGGCTTTGATGGACGGAGTAAAGCGGTAAAGGTTGGGGGTCAACCTGGCATAATGCTTTGAATCAGTGCCACCCGTGTCAAAAAAGGGCACGCATATTGCAGTAGGAAAGACCTGCTTAATCGCCTTTGAGACTATCTTAAACCCTTTTGTTTCAGTGGATGAAGAGATGGGGGCGTTGTTTGAGTAGCCCACCGGTTTAATGCTGATTCTGGAATCGTTTATCGTTTGGCGTATCCTTTCGACAACGCTTTCAATATCGTCTTGAGGCATTAGCCGTAGATTAACTACTACTCGAGCACTGGCAGGAATTACATTATCCTGAAATCCCCCGTTAATAACAGTCGGTGCCATAGTCGTGCGCAGCATTGCAGCTGTTTCACTGTCATTTAAAAGGATCTGCTCCACTACCGGTCCTGTAATCCATAGGTTGCTGAATACAACATTGAAAGGGAATCTCATCTGCCCCGCCGCATAGGTAAACATTGGCTTTACCTCGGTTAGCGTTGCCGGAAACTGGTTTTTCTCCAGTTTTACTACAGCCCGGCTTAAAATCCCTATTGAAGTTTCCTCTTCCGGAGAGGATGAATGGCCGGGGCGGCCGCTCGCAGTCAGTTCCAAAGTCAGGTAGCCTTTTTCCCCAATACCAATTAGAGCAGCCTCTCCTTTTAACCCCGGAATCGCATTTTGTCGTACGGTCCCACCCTCATCCACAACGCATTCGGGGGCAACCTGCCTCTGGGCTAAAAGCTCCACTATATTGCTGGCCCCGTTAACACCCAGCACTTCTTCGTCATGTCCAAAAGCCAGGATGACTGTCCGGTTTGGTTGAAATCTTTGTTGGAGCAGGTATTCAACCGCCTCCAGGATTGCCAGCATCTGGCTTTTATTATCCCTGGCTCCCCTTCCCCAGATAATCCCATCGGCAATTTCTCCGGAAAAGGGCGGGTAGGTCCATTCAGTCAGGGTGCCCGGATCGACATCAACTACATCCATATGGGCTGCCAAAATTACCGGCTTTAAAGAGGGCTCACTCCCCTCCCATGTATAGAGCAGGCTGCAGGTATTCACCTTTTCCACTTTGAGTCTCTGATGGACAAGAGGATAGCTGGCCTTTAGATGATCGTGAAGTTTTAAAAACTCAGCGGAGTCAATAGATGACGGTTCCCGGCGGGATATGGTCTTGTAGCGCAGCGCGGTTGACAACCTCTGCGCAGCCCGGTCTGCGTCAATAACAACCGGCACGGCCGGTGATATCGCTTGTTCCTGACGTCCCCGGGCCTTAAGAGTGTTGAATGTTATAGCCCCCGTTAAAACAACCAGCAAAACTACTACCCCATAAAATATTGTACGTTTCCTCAACCCAATCCCTCCCCATTACTTCAGGCAATTGATTAACAGATGTAATTGTAAGGTCTAAGGTGGGAATGGTGAATAAGAAAAGGCGCTCATTTGGTGAGATAACCGGATAGGAATATCGTACTATTCTTCCGTAGGCTGGCTTTTAACGGCCTTTTGTCCTTTAGCAACCAGGGACATCAGTTCGAAACGGCTTTTGACCCCGGTCTTTTTATAAATGTTGTAAACATGATTTTTTACTGTATTAGGTTACACAAAAATTCCGCCACCCAGACCGCCAGTTTAAGCTATTCTGGTAAGAGCATCTTTTCCCCTGTCAAGAAGAAGGAAATAATCCGGTAGGGACAAGCCGTTATTCAAGTGTAAGGTGAATAACGGCCTATCCTCATTACTCTCTTACCATAAGGACAATGGGGAAACCGGCCGGATTCTCCCCCACCGGCTCCTGTTCTATAAAGCCATATTTTATGTACAGGTTTCGGGCCGCTAAACCCTCACCAATGGAATCGGCAAAGGTCACTACACTGATCGAACCGGATGCGCCAAGTCGTTCAATAGCATTGCCTAGCAGAAGGCATCCAGTTCCTCTCCGGCGATGCTTTTCAGAGACAGCCAGCCATACCACTTCTCGGGTTTCCGGATTTATTACTACTCCCCCGCAAAGCCCCCTATTGCCAGCCCCATCTTTAATACACAAGGCGTTCCCCGCTTCAATCGAAGCCAATAACGCTTTTCGAAAGGATTCCTCATCAGCCATGGGTCCGAACAAGTGCTCAACCTCTCTTGCCAGATTCAGCCATGCGGCCATATCTTCGTTTGTTGCTGCAAATACTTTCATGAATATTAGTTTCCTTTTGCTGTATTTATCAGTTGAGCCCTATATTTATAAGATGCTGGTTTGCTTCTCTATTATCCGCCAATCCCTGCCATACCCGCTTCGGGATAGCGTTCTCCTTTTACTGCACTGCGCGGGAACGCCTCCTCAATATCCGCCATATCCTGTGTAGATAGTTTTATATCCGCTGCTTTTATATTGTCCAGGAGGTGGCTTATTTTGGTGGTCCCGGGGATGGGAACGATATTATCACCTCGCGCCAGCACCCAGGCCAGGCACAGTTTAGGCAGTTCAATTCCCTTTTGCCTGGCCACTTCCTGCAAACCCTGAACCAGCTTTTTATTGTGCTCATAGTTCTCATCCTGCAAGCGGGGAACGAAATTGCGAAAGTCTCCTTCATCCAGCTTTTCTTTATCAA
>JBDKUE010000135.1:0-44465 GCA_039679855.1 Syntrophomonas sp. | reverse complement strand
AGCCTCATATTGGCTGGAACCATCCAGTTGACGTTCCATATCTGCCAGCCAGGCCAATACAGCACAATAGCCCTGACGTTCATCGAATGCTTTCATGAAGACCTTAACGATGGCGTCTTTTTTTATTTTGCTATCAGAATCACTTTTTGAATCTATGTTAAAAAGAATAATTTCGGTAGGCACCCGAGCAGCTCGTTCCATATTGGCCAGAAGCAGTGGATCGCTAATTTTATCGTGGAAGAATTCCAGCGCTTTTTTCGCCTTCACCTCACGGTTTTCCAGTAGATAAGACAAAATCTTAAGGAAATGAGATTTACCGGATCCAAAGAAACCGGAAATCCAAACCCCCATTTCATCGGTAGAACCATCCAGGGATTTCATATAGGCATCATAAAAACTCTGCAGGTGGCCCAAGACCTCCTGAGTGACCACATATTCCTCCAGTTCCTGAAAAATGGTGTCTTCTTCCTTTTGTTCAACTTTGATGACACCTTTAATTGAGCGCCTGATGTCTTTTTTGAATAGCTCTTTAATGGTCATATTCTTACCCCCTAGTCAACCAGTTTGAAAGCACGGTAATAATTGTCGTCTTTGAATTTCTTGAAAAGCATCAGTTCCCGCTGGTCGTAAGCCCCAGGGAAAAATAATATAACCGGAATCGTATCCAGTACCGAGTGCAAATTATTGAGAATCGTGTGAGAACGGACAAAAGGCCACACCTTCCCCACACCCGTGATGAAAACCAGATTGTGTCCTGCAGCCTTTTTCATAATAATGTCAATAAAGTTTTCCGGTTTGAGCATGGGTTTAATTATTTTAAATAGACGTTCACGGCCTTGTTTTGCCTCCACTTCCTCCAATTGAGTCAGAGTAACCCGTTTATCTTCAAAGACCTCCAGCATCAAAGCATAGAGATCAAGTTCTAATGGATGAATCTCAGAACCAGGGTAGCTCAGCTGCCGGATTAGATGCGGTACATGGCTACGAATTAGAAGTTCATCGCGAGGATCATAATCGAAGATATAAAAGCCAATTTCACCGCCCTGGCCAGCACTTTCTATAAAACCCTTTTTGTTGATCTCCGGCAATATAGCATCCAGGCGTTTTCTAATATCGGGCACTTATCTAACCCCCTAGCATAGCTAAAACAAATTGCTCTTCACCTATTTGACGTAAATGGTTTTTTAGTCCTAAATCCATTACTGTAGGGCTTATTGTTAGCTTTTTGGCACCCTTTAACAACCCGGACTCTCTAAGAATTCGAGTGTACACCTGTCTTAATTTATATACTGTGTATTCGTGCCAAGATAAAACCACCGTGCTTTGCTCGCCCTTATGAGAGAAAAAGTTGCGAAAATCAACGACATCAATAGACTCTTGATTAGTAAGGTATTTTTCTCTCAGCACCTCGATACAGAATTCAAAAAATAATGTATCTGTTTTAAGAATGCTATATAAAGCTACCAGTTTCGCATTTTGAGTATCTCCATGTGCAAGCATTGTTAAAAGTTGCTGGTCGAGCACTTCTAAGCGCGTAAAGATAGCGCCAAGCCGTTTTTTTATGCTTCTAGGTGTTCGGTATTGAAATAGATTTTGTTCTCTTACCAGTTCATCAATATCCGTCTTGGATAGACCTTTTAACATTAAATCTGCGACGATTCTCATTTCGAAAAAGAGATACGATGTACCGGTAAGTCGAGCGGAATATACGCCCATATTTGAAGGTCACAACTCCTTTTATTGTTTTTTACACAAATGTAAAAACCTATTGATAGTAATTAAATACCAATTTACCGGGCAAACGTTAGAAATCCAGCAATAAAAGGATCATAATTCAAGTTCAATATTATTCAACATATTTCCTTTGTTGGGTAGATTTATTCTATTTAGTAACAATATTTTATTCTTTAGGTCTAAATTCAAAATCTATATGGTCTATCTCTAGCGGTTTTATAAAATCATTAATAGCTTTACGAAATCTAGTAAAAGAACGGCTATTTTGAGTAATAGCATTCCAGCTTCCCCAAGGAGGTTCTTCTTCAGGTTCTGCCAATATTACTAAGCGTCTCTTCTTCGGGCCAGTAAGTTTTAAGGGAATGGTAATTTCATTTAATGGTGGACTAATTATTTGGGACCATTTATCGAGTAATCTGTCCATTGTTTCATTAACTTGTTCTTTTGTCGGCTTAAACTTTGGGTCAAAATCACAATCTTTTGAATTATTAATTGGCCAATCCCTCTCTGGGATTTCATCCAAATAATAAGAGTCTTTTTCAAGTATTTTAGGAAAGAGATGAATGAAATTATTTTCTTGAGCCCAAATGATAGTATCTTTCCACCTATTATATTTCTGGTAATCATCAGAGATATTCCATCCAGCTAGGATTAGTGGGATTGGTGGTGGAGTTCCCTTTGCCCCCTTATCCTCCCATGCTTTTTCCAGGATGTTATATATCTGATACCACATTCCTGGTTCTGGGCAAATAAACACCACTTCACCCTACCCCCTTTACAGTAAGTCTAATTTCTGAAATACTCGTCATTTAATTGCTAGTATTGTCATCGTCATAATATCCTTTCATTCGCTCAGTTGATTAAGTTAAATACCACCCTGGTTTATGCTTTGTGGCTTTACCACCTTTTTGACTAAATTTAAACTTAAACCCACTCTTCTCAATATCCTCAAATATAGAAGAGAATTCTGAACCTCCAACAACCCAAATTGGACCACCTTTTTGCCTTTTGTCAATAATTGAAAGTCCCCTTTTCTCGAGAATTTCAATAATATCTGTTGTTATGGAAGAATCAGTGGAAAACAAGGCAGGTTGATTATTATGAACCTTTTCATCGTTAGGATGGTCAGTATAGGTGGTTGAGGCCCCTTTTCGCTTGGAAGGCTTATCTGTCTTAATTATTATATCTTTTGCATCATGGTTGGCTAAGGAAGCTATCTTAGATGCTGCAGGTTCTATGCCCATTTCATCGAGTTTTATCCATAATGATCTCATCGCCTTTTCAGGATCTCTGTAAAAAGAGCTGCCCGTAACCCTCCAAAATACCCAACCAATTCTCTCAAGCAACTGCTGGCGCTCCATATCCTGTTCCCATCTATCAGGGCCATGCCATTGGTCGCCATCGCATTCAACAGCTAACCGGTTACGTAGCCCATCAATAACCATATCGATTCGTTTATTGTACCGCCCCACTTTGATTTGTGGTCTAACGGCATATCCCCTGGCTGATATTAGTTTAAAGACATCTCGCTCAAACTTAGATTCAAAAAGGTCATCGAAACTTTCTGTTTCCCTAACGCTCCTACCGGGGTCTAGATAATATCCTAAAAGTCTGGATCGCATGCAGTTCGAATTCAAATCCGATATATCAACGGAGTGGAAGAGCCATACTTGATCTTTGGCACGACTGGCTGCAACATTGAATCTCTTTTCGTCTGTTAATTTAGTTAATGCACCAATTCTCATATTTGGAGCGGCAACCATTGAAAGAAACATGACATCTCTTTCATCGCCTTGGAAAGAATAAGCATCTCCGCAAATAATGTGCCTTGCATTTATTTCTTGATCACCTATTTTTTCTCTCAATAGTTCCAATATTACCCTTGCTTGCTCATATCCTTGGAGCGAGATTACACCCATAGTTCGGCCTTCATATTTTGGATCTTTACAGCAAAGAGCTATTTGCTCAACCAAAGCTTCAGCCTCAGGATGATTAATAGCAGCGGTGTTTTCTTCTCTTCTACCTTCTGGAACTCGAACTGTACATATTGGGGGATCTAGTATCTCTGAAACTTTAGGGGTGCGCAGAGGTTCAATTTGGCCCCCGTAAAAGTTGTCATTACTAAAATGAATAATTTCGGGTACACATCGGAAATGTTCTTTAAGCATTAAATTACCAGGAAATATTCGTAAACCGATGTCATATAGACTTGTTTGTAAGTCAAGCCCTTCTTTCTGGGGTATTCCAGGTAAGTACCGCCTAATAAGATCATTAATTTTAGATTGGTCTATACCAACACTTTCTGGACTAATCTGTTTATCATCGCCAACAACAATTGCTTTCTTGGCCCTAAAGAAAGCTACTAACGAGAAAATATCGCTTTGACTGCTCTCATCAACAATTACGACATCAAACGGTTTATTAGTTATTTTTAAGTTTTCAATTACCCGATGCAGCGGCATAATCCAAACTGGTATGGCATCTTGGCATTTTTCCATCTCTCGTTTGGCGTCTTGTCGGTGTTTTTCGGCATATTTACCGGTTCCCTTTCCAATTCTTTTAATAATTTGTACCCACGCATGAAGGCTTCTTTTCTGAGGTTCAGTAGTGTTTTTAATTTGATGAAGCCAGGCAGAGGTAGCTACTATATGCTCTATTAATCTGGCCTCCTGTTTCTGTTTATGGTTTATTGTATTAATGAGGCTTTCTACGTCTGTTTTAGTCTTAAACTTGGTGTACCATGAATTAGCTTGGCTCCATTTCCAAGCAGTTTTCCAATCTACCGGAACATCTAATGGTTCCCCATTGCCTGCAGAGTTTATTATCTGGCTAACCCACAAAGGAACTAGTTTAGCAACTTCCACTCTAATGCCTTCAAGCTCATTCCTTTGGCTTTCGATACTGGACAATCTATTCAATTCATTGAGTATGCTTTCCCATAGCCCATCATCCCTGTTTTCCAAGGCCTTCAGTAGTTGGCTCCAACATGGATGGGCATTTGGGGACGATAAACCACGTTCTAAAAATGTTCTAAGAGTTGTTATTTGATTGTCAATTTCGTTAAAGCATTTCTCTTGGTAAACAGCCTTTAACCCTTCTCGAAGCCTCATAAACCACTCTGGACTTGTTAAATTAGCTGTTTGATCTATACCCAATCCCTTAAGAATCGGACTTATAGGGCTAACTGTTTTCTCTTCCCAATCTAAAGCAATCTGAATTACGTTTAAATGGCTATCTAGTAAAGGTATTAGACGCTGCTGGTCATATCGAAACACTTCACCATCTATATCTGACATGTAGGAGTTCCAACGATTAATAAGAACCTGCTGCTTCATATCGCGTTCTATATTCTTGAGGAGAAGGCCCACCTGGTCCACGTCTTTAATTTTGGCGCCATTAATAGCTACTTCGTCTATAAGGTACTTGAGTTTTCTACCTGTCAAATTTATAAACATCCAGTTTATACTCTTATTGTCACTTAAGTGTTGGTGAAGTTTTTCTAAATCTTCTCGAAGCTGTGAAAGTGAAACACCAGAAGGAAACATAATATAATATGGAGCTAGTAGCCTATTTATCTGGCTAATATCCTCTATTTCAGGCCGACAATCATTAACTAGGCTGCTCCAATGTTCCTTATGAATGCCACCTTTAGAAATGTCATCAAGGATGTTTTTTGACCAGGGTTCGCTAAAAAGGCTTATGCTAGCCAAGGAATCATCTATATGTTGAATTAAAGAATCGATTTCCGGGTGAATCTCAACAGTATTTCTCCATCCTGCCATCGCTTCCCGGCAAGTGTTTAAAGCTTCATTTTCCTTAGTCCACGATTGGATCAAATGTTTAAAAGATTGAAGAGTTGGAATCTTATCTAATGGTGGCCGGTAAGTATCAATAGCATCTAAATCCGCTCTTTTCAACGTTCCGGCAAGATAGAAAAGTCTTGTAATAGTTTCATCTGAAGGTTGATTTGATTCATAATTTATTGAATCAGGTATCCAACTGTGTTCTTCATTGTTATTGAGCCATTCTGCTATTTGCCAGGGTAGTTTTTCAGATCCCTCAAATGGGATCTTGGTATTTTCTTTAGTTGCGGCTTGTCTCAATGTATGACGTAGTTTGGCTATCTCATTTCGGATATTGGATAAGTCAGCTTTATATTGAGCCAAATTGTCATTTAGCTCCTCTACATTTAGAGATAAATTATCTGAGATCGCACGAATAGAGGCCTCAATCTCTTTGATAGAACTTGAATCCCCACCGGTTACTGAAACACAGAGATTTCGAACATTCTCAGGGATCTTATCTGCTAAGACCCGCAAGGCCCTTTCAGTATGGCTCGTTACCAAAACTCGTTTGCCATGGGCTAAAAGGTGGCATATGAGGTTGGCAATTGTATGGCTTTTACCGGTTCCGGGAGGGCCTTGAACAGAAACCCCAAAACTCCTGGATAAACGTGTGATTATTTCCTTCTGCTCATTATTAGATACAAGCGGAAAGAAAATCTCTTCACCTACTGATTTCCATTCTTCAAGTGTTGATTCAACAAACTCTGGAGGAAGAATACTATTAAGTTCTTCATCTACAGTGAGAGCTGTAATCAAGGGAGGTATAGGGTGACCTTCGTCTATCGCAGTAATAATATTATTGAGCTCTGCTTGCCACTGACGGACTGTTTTATCTCGAATGAACAGGGCTGGTGTGTTGTAGACAATAGGTATGTTCGTAGTCGTAGCATTTGATCTTTTGGAGATATCAAAATTGACTGTACCTTCTGAACTTATTGTATTGACTATTTCTGAGCTTAGAGATTCAATAATGCCAGGATCAAGTGGATCAATCCCTTCTTCTTGCCATATCCTAATTGAATTTACTAGTCGCTCAATATTGGGTATTTCAAGCTCATTGAGCATATCTATCTCAACCCAGGTCCCTTTATCAGTTGGGATGATTTCAAATGCTCCCTTTTCTGCAATAAAGAATAATCCCATCCTAGTAACGAAGAGATGCCTTGATATGCGTTGGCCATTAGTATTCCAAGTAAACAACCCATGGCCCCATATAAGTTCTATTATTTCTTCTTCTCGTTGAAACCTTTGATATAGGGAAAAGAAGTCACTATATAACTTTTGTATCTTCATCTTCGGCGCCATTACGGCCGCCCACTTTTCCCACGCATCTATCCACTTAGACCAGGACAACACACGGTCTTTTGATTCTTCAAAAGCTATGTCATTATCACCTTTTGATATGGTAAGTGAGTAACTGGGCTTTTTATCCGGATTTTTTAAATCGCCAGTGATCCACTCATGTAATATCTGGGGAGGTGCTGGTGGTGGGCTTATTTCTTGCTTGTGAACTTCCAGCCATGCATTTGGATTATCGCCACTTCCATAGAGGTAGCAGCCATCCATATAAGGGATATCTTCTTCCCACCATATAGGTGAATACTTAGACATATCCCTTTCTACCGGTGTTGAAGACTCCTTAATAGCTAATAGGTACTCAAATATCTGCCTTGCCTTAAGCGCGATTTCTAACACTAAGAATGCTCCTCCTTAAAATAGCAGGTCTATGCAAAAGAAATTTCAGGCAAGCATGTTCTTTTAATATTTTACCATAATTTACTTTATCTCTTTTTATATTGCAGCGATGTAAAAGTGTAGATTTAGCTGAAATTAGCGGATTGTTTGGACAGTCAAATAATAAATAATGTTACATGTTTTATCTCCCAAATAAAACGGATATAATAACCCCATAAAATGGAAACCGAGGGCGATAAATGATTCCACTAGATGAATTCAATTAGGTATTAATAACGAAACTAGAAAGCCTCGAAAATCGAAAGATAAGAAGACAAAGGTTATAAGAAGTCCCCGAAAACCACATTCTGATAAGAGTCCTTCAGAAAAGAACAATAATGTATTAAGTTCATCAGTGCTTAATCCGGACTTGGATTTAAACAAAAACGCGCCAAATTTTTCTTTACAATTGGAGACTACAGGACCTGCTTCTTTACTGGTGGATACATTACAAATGATTCTATTGTCAGAGCGCGTTGCTCATTTAAACCTAAAGGTTAAAATGAAATTTCGTATACCTGATAGTGATAAACAATCTCGTAGGGATGCAGAAGATATACCTTTAGAAGAAATAAGAAATGCAGCTATGGAAATTATGGTTCAACAAATAAGCCTCCCCAAGGAAGATCTAATCCGCGAGGTAGCACGACTCATGGGTTTCCAACGATCTGGACCAGCAATCAACGAACATTTTAAGCTTGGTATTAATCTATTGGTAAAAAGTGGCCAAGCTGTTCGAGATAAAGACGAACGAATTATTCTAAAAGGCTAAATATAGTCGCCACATTGAATGCGTTTATCTGGTAGATCTGGGCCCAATAATCAGTTTTATTGCGGTTCTCTCTTCTCCGTCAATCATAATGTCAATAAAAGCCGGAATACATATGAGATCCATACCTCCGGGCGCTACAAAGCCCCTGGCGATGGCGATGGCTTTAATGGCCTGGTTGATGGCGCCAGCTCCAATGGCTTGAATCTCAGCCGATCCTTTCTCTCTTAAAACACCTGCAAGAGCTCCTGCTACCGCGTTTGGACTAGATTTGGCTGAAACCTTTAATACTTCCATTAGAAAAACCTCCTTCAAAATAAATACAATTAGGTAAGTCGCTATATATTTCGATAATATTTTTGTGAAATTTTTCGCAGTTGGGTATACAGAGAATATTAGTAATTACCAGCACAGAATTGCACAGCAACCAGCTTAGCTGGAAGCACTAATACGATACTGCCGGTACATGCGAGCCTACCTTTTTTGAACTCCTATATTGAAGGAGCACTTACGTGGGAAAACAAAAAGAAAATTGTACGAATGGTTTTTGATAATATACCCCTCTTATTGCAGAGGGGTTGAGAGAAAAACAGAAGATAATAAGAAGTAGTTGAATTAGTCATATTATTTATAATTTTTATAATTATACAGTTTATCCAGCAAAATGTATACTCTGATACTGATGAGTATTACTATAACGTACCAATTAACAAGATATTATTATCTCGCCATAAAATCTAATATTAGCACTTAATTTTAAAAGGAAACATCCTATTGGGCTCGATGTGGGGCCTCCTAGGCCCCTCTGATGCGATTTGAACAATTTATGAAGATTCAATAGAAAGCCCTTCAGGAGGCTGTGACAAGATATATTATTTGCCACAAAGTTAATTGTGCTTCAATGTTCGGAATTGTTGCGTTTTTAATCTCACAAAACCAGACAGGAGATGAAATGAATCTAATTTCTGTCTTTTTCACTGGATCACGATTGAAATTAAGTCCATAAGCATTTAGTGCCTCTTTAATGAATTCAACAACAGGTTCTTTTTGAGGTACATAGCATTAAGGAATATTTATTGTCCTTCTAGTTTACCGGACAAACATTATGTAAACCGACTGCGGCAAATTGACAGATAAATTCAAGCTATGTTAATTTGGTGTTATATTAGGATACTGAGATATCTGCTGGTTCTAGGTAAGATCACAATTATACACCTTTGAATCTCAAGTGGAAGATATTCTCATATTCAGAACTATACGATCTATTCCCATATCTTCAAAACCGTCTGGCAACACGTTATTTAAATAATATAAAGCGTTTCCACAACTATGGAGCGGTACCGGAAAGCTTGGATGAATCCACTCTGCACTGAGGTTACAACAATTAGGTGTTAGGGAGCCAAGTGAAATTGAACAAGTTGAGCAGTGTCTTTTTATTGAAACAATAACATCAGGTATATAGATGGTAGCTTTCCAACCATCAATAAGTTCCAATTTGAGCCCCTGCAACGGGTTGTTTAATTCCAGGCGATGGGAACCAGTCTTGCTCAGATAAGAAAGCACACGATTATTAATTATTGAAGGTGTACGTAAATGGGTTTTATATTCTTCTGATGGTGGTTTATATTTTAATCTGACCGGTGTGCCGTCAACGTGCCAAACATCCCTTTCCAGTGACTCCTGGAAGGGCCGGTCTAAAATTTGTGCCAGACGGGGATCTGTGTCCTGCCGGCTCAATAATCTTCCTATGAGAGGTATACAAGATGGCCTCCCGATGACCAGACTGAACACCCCCCAGTCATTGCAAACCACTTCATAGCTATCATATATACTACTTAGGGCGTCAAGAATATTATTAACCTGGATAAGTCCAGCATCTGAAACAAAAGGTGTTATAAAAGTCAATGTATTACCCTGATCATGCAACCTATTAGCCCAGTACATAACTTTTTTAGGCGGCGGTAATCTTTTTTCACAACACTCCTCCCCTAGATAAATTCTTGCTTTGGGGAGTATTTCACATCTCGTATTCTGCCAGTCAATCCAATAAGCGTAATCCATTATCAATTAAACCTCAACCATTCCATCTTCGGGGTAATAACAGAGCTCGCAGCTACAATGCCTGCCGTATGTATCTTTATATAAATCTTTAATCTCCTGACATGGGATGCCTTCTTCCGGTGAGTCAACAGCTAAATTCCAGGCGTCCTTAATAAACTTGACGGCCTTGATTTTCACTTCCGTCGGAAGACCCCTCCCCCCAATTTTCCAATGATTTATGCCTGCACTGGCCAACTTCTGCAGACAACAGGCTGCACAGTGAGGACGGCAAAAATCGTTATCCCAGTCAGGATTAATAATTTCCTTCCCGGCTCTGAACTTAAGCTGGCAGGCGTGCCCGGCATAAAACAGATCATGGGCGTAAGTGACTGGTTTTTGTTCGGAAGCGGCCCTTTGATACTCAAACGGAATGCGGATTCCTTCGGGGAAAGCCATGCCGTGGTAGAAATTGCACAGTCCATCAATGTACGGGCACTTATCATTTAAAACCATGGCTTCAAACTCAATATCCTCATGGAGTTTAACAATGTAATGCATTTCCTCAATGGTAAGGGAGCGCGGTAAGACCATCCGGGAGATGCCAAACTGCCTGTAAAAGCCTACCGCCCGGCTGTTGAAAGCAGCCGCCATCAGGGACAGGAAGCGGTTTAAACGGGGTTGTTTTTCCTGTAAAGCCAGCAGCAATCCCAGGTCCGATACCAGGAGCGCCTGCCCACCAGCTTGTTCCCAAACTTCGGCATATTCCAACACTTCGGGCAGCATTTCCTGGCTGTACCTGACATTTAGAGCGAGTGCCGACGAAACACCGGCCTTTTTAGCTTCCAGGGCTACCATCCTCAAGTTTTCCAGTACTGTAACATTGGCGCTGATTCCCTGCCGCCGGGACAGCGAATCGTAGCCGGAGTAACGCTCTCTCCATTGCCGGGGAAGAAACCCGCAATATACTTCACCAGCTCCGGATTTTGCCAGTAAAGATACCTCCACGGGTTCGTCTACCGGGGCTGCTATCACCGGCTTATAGCCAGGTCTGGTATTCATACCCCACAGTCCTTCCGTATTGCTTCATGTATGACTTCAGGTGATGACACAAGCCCTGCTCTAAAGAGCTCCTGCGCTGCATTCATCCCCAGATTAAGGCTTTGTCTATATAGAAGCTCCTGGTTTTTTATTTGATGGCTCCCCTTCTCCATCTGTTCCAGAAGTGAAAAGAGTACTCTCTTTATATGCAGATTCAAACTTTTAAGTACATTTTGCAACATATCCAACCGGGACGCACTATCCTGGTTGGCAGTCAGCTTGGCCTCAGCGTCGATAGCGGGAAAAGCGGCAGCAGCATGCACCCAAGCCGGTCGCAACGGCTCAAGGGTTGTTGCCAGCATTTCGTATAGAGAACGCACATCATCGTTTAAGTCAGAGGGAAACGGCCCCGGGAGGACATCCTCCCCCGACCTGGTTTGAAGCATTTCCCGGTACATAAGCGATCCGGGAAGCAGCAGCAGGCGGTTGGTCGCTGTTCTGTAATTAAGCAAATCAAGCCGGCAAATGTATTGGGCCTGTCTCTTTATGCTTTCCAGGGTGGCATATTGATGAAACGGAATATAACCGGCCTGAACCTCAATAGAATAGGACCTGAGGTTTTTGATTACATCCTCTATCTCAATAGAGGCCTGGTTTCGTCCCCATTTATGCAAAACCTGGCGGTCATCGCTTTCAATTCCCAGAAAAACATAACAGAGTCCTGCTTGGGCCAGAGCTTTAATGACCTCCGGTTTTAAAGTAGAAGGCCGCGCTTGTATGCCAAACGCGATCCGCAGACGCCGCCGGGTAATTTCATTTAAAAATTTACTGGAACGGCTTTCCGCTTTCGCGTCAGGTCCCAGAAAATCATCATCAACGAAGTTAAAATAACGGGCTGTTGATACTTTGGTAATGCTGTTGATTTCTTCAGCTATATATTCAGGTGAATGCCCTCTCCACCTCGATCCTGAGGCTCTTGGAAATCCTGGTTCGCAGCAATACCGGCAGGTACCGAAACAACCGCGCGAGCCCTGGATATTTACAGCCCTGTGTTGTCTGACCAGCTGTTCGAGGTAATCTCGGACAGCAAACGGCAATATATCCAGATCTTCTATGACCGCAGCGTTTTGAGTATCCAGTAGTGTTCCATCCGGGTCCTTCATAATCATCGAAGGTACAGTGGATAAGGGGCGTTCCGAGGACCGGGCGTTTAGGAAGGAAAGCAGAGGCAGTTCACCTTCGTATCTAAAGCAAGCCGTTCCTGTTGGCAGACTGTTTGAAGCATTTTGTGGTTCAGTGGAAATCCAGTTGCCACCCGCAACTATGGAAACGTCCGGTATTTTAGCCCAAATCCCCGATATAATACGCAGGGTGGAAGCCAGGTCTCCGCTGCTCATTAGAGAGAACCCCACTACGTCAGGTGCAAAGCTTACCGCCCTTTTTATGACGGTAGTTTCGTTTTGCCCGCTTAGCAGGGGATCCAGAAGGAGCACTTTAATCCCGAAAGAGCGCAAATATGCAGCAAGAGCTCCCATGCCCAATGCTTCCTGAACTTCCGGATCATATCTGCTGGTGTAGTAAACCGGCCTTATCAGTACAACACGCATCTTATCATGAGCGCATCCTGGCCAGGATCAAAAAGGGCAAAGTACCCAATACGGCAATTGTCCAGCCCAGCCATTGAATGCCTTGCCAAAATACGCCATATAATATACCGGTAATAGCAACAAAAACTATTGATATAAATGCAAATCCAATTGCTCCAAAGTAGTTTCTGCGGTTGCCTCGAATGATGATTATGATATAAAGCCCAATTATTGCTCCAAACCACCACCACCACCAGGCAAAATGCTTTTTACCCAGATTGATGATCTTTACATCAGCACTGGGAATCCATCCCAGTTGCTTTACCCCTTGGTTTATGAAATAACCTTCCACCCATTCACCGTTAGTCTGGGCAACCGTAAAAACAAACCCCTTTTGGACTACCGTTAGCGGGGTATTGGCATTCATTACCTGAACTCCGTCATTAATTACCTGGGCCCTAGTATTGCCAGCATCACTCCATTGCATTTTGTCATTGCCCGGCAGGGCTTTTAATTGGTCCTCGTCAATTTTAAACCCATTTTCCACATTGTTGAGGGCGCTCAATTGGGCGGCTTTGGCATATCCTGAGTACATCTTCAACGCTTTTTCCAGGTGAGTGTCGGCCTCGTTAAACATGCCCCGGGAGTTCTCCAGCCATGCCAGGTTATAATAGGCCATGGGGAGATCTTGTTGCTTCTCTATAAGCTCACTGCAAACCTGATAAGCTTTGTCTGGAAGGCCTAATCTTTGCAGAGCCACTCCCTGGTTAAGCACAGCCCCGTAATAAGTGGGCGACATGCTGGAAACCATCCTGAAGTGCACAAGAGCGGTGAGATTATGACCCTGGTGCATTTCAGCCAGGCCCAGGTTGTTCCTGGCGTCAAGATTGCCGGGGGATTTCTGAAGGATGCTTGTATACTTAGAAACCGCCTCCGGATATTTCCCCTGTTTATAACTGGTTTCCGCGTTGCTCATAGAACTACTCAAATTCGCATCCAGCTGGCCGTCACCAGAGCGATTTATTTTTTGAACTGCCTTATCGGACAAATCAAGCATCTTTTCGTATACAGCATTAAAATCGCCGGTGTTTTCCAGCGAATAAATAAGCTTCAGACTATCTGCGCTTTCAGGAAGCGCCCCCGAGTTAATCCTGGCTGTCAGTTGTTCAAGCAACTGGGCGGTCTCCTCGGGAGATAGTTTACTGATCGGAGCGGCCCTGAACATGACCCCGGCATCCGTAAAAGCCTGGGGGTCCTGGCCAATGACAATCATTTTCTCCGATTTATTCTGGTCCTGACAGGCACACAAGCAAAAGAGTAACACAACGATAACTAGCAGCACTTTTAAGAAGTCCTTCAAAGCAAGTCCCCCATCCCAACCTTTATCTTAAACAGCCCAATTCAGTACCTTGGCAATATACAGAATTAGAGTTCACAGTGTACTAGTGAACCGGTACGCAGCTGCAGTACTTGCCGCCGCCGCTACTTTTGTTGTTGCTGCAGGTGGAGTGTCCCTGACACGAACACAGTGGATTACAAGTGCAAACCTTGTTACAGCTGCAGTAGACGCCTCCCACCGGGTTGCATGAACAGTCGGTTCCCTTGTTTTGGTCGGCACTGGCAAAATAAGTTTCCATGCCCGGTCTAACGAATTGCTGCCCGTTCACCAGAAGATATATTTTAGGCTCCGGCTCATTACCCCCGGGTGCATCGGTTTTATTAAGCCTGTCATTGGGCTTTTCGGCCATTATTTACCCTCCTCTTCCTGCGGCTTATGAATGATCTCCTGCAATTGGGCAAGAGTTATTTCCCGGTTAATCTGACACCTCTCACTTCCATGATGACTTTCGGGATTAATATCTTTTAAAGTTTTGGCCATACAATCTCCGGCACAATGCCACTTGCAAAAGCAATCCTGACAGAAGGGAATATGATTCACGGCCAGGCTGCGCAGATTGTTTATTTTCCTGGTATCAAAGATAAAGCGGCCCTGAATTGGGTCGTATTGCCCGTAGTGAAATATATCGGCCCGGGAATCATCGGGCTCACAGACTTCATAGCAAGAAGAAACCACGCCTTCAGGCATAACCGAAAAGCCTTCCCCCGGAGCACCGCAAAATCGGTTGGTTATCGTATCGATCCGAGCTCCGGAATAAAAAAGATTTATATCTTTTTTTCGGGCAACCGACATGGCGGAAAGAAAGTTACCAATAAAATCCTGGGCTTGCGGTGATTGTTCTCCGGAAGTAAGGCACCTGCCACAATACCAGGCCGGTTCGATATGAAGCTGCCTCAGCGATGGAAAATTGGAGCTGAAAAATTCTACGATTTCCTTCATAAGAGGTGTACTTTGCCGGGTTACGGTTATCCGCACATCAAATGGAAACCCGGCCTCCTCAAAATGACGCAGTGAATCCATAACCCGCTCAAAGGAGCCGCTGCCGTCCCGGCGGGGCCTTTGCCGGTTTTGGATGTCTCTGGGACCGTCCATGGAAATGTTAATTCCAGAAAAATGCTGGATAATAAAATTCTGCTGTTGGGCTGAAAGAATGCCGTTGCTGGCAGTATGTATATGGGGCGTCAAGCCCTTATTATCTCCCGTTTTTTCTGCAAACTCTACACAACTTTGCATTAAATCCCAGGCCAGGGTGGGTTCACCCCCTCCGTGAAAACCAACTACAAAATCTTCACGCCCCGCCAGCCCGGCGTTCTCCGCAACCAATTCGATAGCCGCCCGGGCTGCATCCCAGGACATTTGCACATTCCGCCGGCCGGCATCGGCGTAACAATAGGTGCAACGTAAGTTACAGAGTGAGGTTAAGAAAAGTGTAACCTCATAAGGATTAAAACCATACTCGGAAGGGAAAACCGGTGGTTCCGGAGACTCATCACCTATCAACCCTGCCTCGATAAACTCCTGAACCACCAGCAGTTCTTGGGGATTGAGGCTGACTGCACCATACTCCATAAATTTGGTCATAGCCCGGCAGGCGGAACTGTTCACCAAAGCTGCTGAACGCCGCAGGGGCGCGTAAAGATAGTAGCGGTCAGGGCCTGCCTCTATAGCGAACATTTCCTCCTTGAGTCCACACCCACTGCTCATGTTGTCACTTCACTTTCAACAACATTGATATAAAAAGCACTGCTAAGAAAACCAGCTTCGGCCAAGGTAGCGATAAACAGTGCGGTTTTGCCCTGGAAATTTTCGATGCTGGTTACAGACACTTTTAACTTGGATAAAACACCGGTCGCAATTTCTTCCACACTCTTTACTCCATCCATTTCAGAAAGGATATAGCCCCCGATGTCATTAAACCTGCCAACCATTTTCGCTTTTCCCTGGCCATTCTCAAATAATTCAACCCCGTCAGCAGTCTCCCGCACTTCGTATTCCGGTTTTAATGAGGGCCTGAGATCAGGTGTAACGGGGATTGTATCACTCTGTTTTGACGCAGTGTTTGGTTGAAAATACCAACCTGCAATTGCCATCCCAGCCAAACCGCCCAATCCAATTAAGAATTGTCGTCTGGAGAAGTTATTTTCTACCATAACATGCTCCCTCCCAGGTTTCGCTTTGTACCACATGTATCAAACTGATATAAGTGATTATATTTGACTACTGTTTATACGCCAGTTTTTTCCGTATCATCAAGGCGTCTAACCAACATTAAAATAATCATAATAACCAATTGCAAATAACTACCATGCGTTTTATGCAAGATTAAGTCAGTTTAAAGAATATAAACTCGTTAATACTACTATAACAAAAGAAGGTTTTATACTGTAATTATTTTGAGAAAAGGTGTTTTAATAATTCTATTACCGGAGTAGCACCAAAGACGCAGCAGGATGCGCTAATGTGGCGGTGCCAGGACGGCAAGGAGCCGCCGCCGCCCTCCGCCTTGTACTTCAAAAAAATCTGCTCCAACTTATAAACACAATAACGGAACGTTGTACTAGTCTACTGGCTGATTGGGTTGACCTGACTCCAAATGACTGGACACTATCGCATTAACCATCCGTAATCCTGCCGGCAATCCACGATATATTCAACGTACACAATCCGATCTTTAATCTGGTACAAAATTAAATAGTATTTTTGAATAAACATCTTATGATATTTATTGGGGGTTGTAAATTCGGCATCTAAAAAAGGAAAACGCTCCGGCATCTCGTATAAAGAGCGGAGCATCCATCAATTGACTTTTTGTTATACGCACTGCGGACGGACTCTTTTGGGCCAGAAAACGCACATGTTCAGCCAGCATCTGACGGGCGCGGTCAGATACAATTACTTTGTATTCAGGAGTTTTTTCCATGTTCAACCTCGTCTATGATGCTGTCTAAATAGTGGCCAAGCTCTTCCGGTATAGTTCCTGCTTCATTTATCACTGTAATGCGTTCGACACTGCAAAATGATCATCTGATCATCTTCGATGTAGTATACAAGACGATTTGTCTCATCGATCCTTCGGCTCCAACACCCTTGAGTATCGTATTTCAACGGTTCGGGTTTACCGATTCCATCATAACCGTTCCGGTCAATATCTTTGAGCAATTGATTGATTCTTTTTAGTGTTTTCTTATCCTGCGTTTGCCAGTAGAGATAGTCTTCCCATGCGTCATTGTGCCATATCTTATTCATCATCTACCTCTATCAAGTCGTGGACCGCCCCTTTGCCAGCCTTAATATCGGTAATAGCTTTTCTAATCCGGTTTTGGTTGTACTCGTTGAAAAAGGGATCTTTAGGCATAGAAATCTCAAAAGGTATTCTCTGCTCTCTCACAACCGCTTTTATAAAAATTGTAAATGCGGTTGTCATATTCATTCCAAACTCAGAAAATAGGAACTCGGCTTGCTTTTTTAAATCCTCATCTATGCGAATATTAATACTAGTTTGTGCCATTATAAACACTCCTTTAATTACAATGTATATTCATGGTACATCAATGACTATTATATGTAAAGATGATGTGTTTAAGCATCTTTTAGAATATTTAATTTTATTATAAGCAGACTACTAACCTATCCTAGTACTTATGAGACTGGGATTACCTTTTCACAACCGGGGCTTTTGTGAAATAATCTTATACTTCCCTATTATGAGAAACCTGTCTGAATGCCAAAAGAAGCGCTCTTCCAATTTCCTGTTGCAACTGAAAAGAAGAGGGCTTTCAAAGCCCTCTGTGATAATATGCTCATATTCTTAAAGGTCTGCCGGGTAATCAAGCATCAAACGTATACGTTTGGGTTGTGACGGTGTCTGCGGCGGTGACTTCTATCGTCAAATCAGCAAGCAGGTCTACCAGGAATGTCGCGGAACAAGTAGCCGGATCTATGGCAAGAATTTGTTGGGCTCCCCCATTGGTGTATTTTACAGTTGCCCCACTGGCAACGGTGATAGTTATATTAAAAATATTCATACCGCCATGGGCGGCGGTATAGTTTAAACATCCCGGATTGAACGCGGGATTTAGAACAAGGGGAAAGCCAGCAGCAAAAGAATGGAGAGTGGCATCAACACTAGGCGAACCACCGTCGCTACTCCTAATTATCACTTTCACCGGTCGGCTGTTCCAGCCCATATCACCATCGTCATCCCAAACTATTGCCTCGATATTGTAATAACCCGATGTATTATAGGTGTGGCTGAAGCTGAAGGTATTGTCAGGGCCAACATTTATCTTGTCCGGAGAGGAGCCGTCTCTATAGTATATTTCAACGGTGAAGGTGTCGGCTCCTGGATCAGTTACGGTTCCAGTACAGGTGAAGGTAGTTCCTACATACATATCCGGAATCGATTCTAGCTGTATGCCGGGAGCCGTATTTTTAACATCCGCTTGGAAGCTGCCCTCATAGCTGTCGCCATCTACATCGATTAGCCTGGTTTTAATTGTATAGGTTCCATTATCTTTATAGGTATGCTGCAAAGGCACCCAGCCAATCAGCCCGCTATTTTTAGAAATAACACTTACTTCAGCTTCCCTGACTTCGACGGGTGGTGTTTCTATTAATTGTTTACCCGGGTAGTTGCTCGACAGGGTTGCAGTTTCCTCCCCTGCCCCGTCACCGTAATCTACCGTGATGCTCTTGATCTTATCTGTTCGCCCTCGCACCTGCACGTTCCGTTCAAGTTTGTCACCTTCGTTAAGTGTGGCATTATCCGCGGCATCCAGGGTAAACAAATATTCCTTAATTTTTACTGGCAGTGTAAAACTCCCCAAACCTCCATCTTGATCTTGAACCTTAATGGTGATGATATATTGGCCTGGTTTTAGATACACGTGAGTTAGATCAAAGGACTTGCCTTCTTTGAGAGTAAGTGGCTGTGGGCCGCTGATATCCCCGTAATCGATGGTCGCCTGCCATTTATCCAGTCCGGGGTCTGTAAACAAACCACTGCCGGTAAAGGCAAACCCTACCTGGACCAACGCCGGTCCACTAGCCTGGACAGAAGGAGCCACATTTTCAGCCTTGATCTTCAGAGGTATGGAAAAAGAAGCGCCATCGTCGTCAACAACGGTTAATAGCATATCATAAACAGGCTGATGGTCATAAAAGGCTTCCTGGAGGGTAAATGTGTTATCCGTATTGACTGTAGCCGATATCGGTCCCCACTCACTCCCGTAGTCGCCGGTTACCTTCCAGGTGTCGTGTCCGGGGTCAATAATGTTACCGGTAATGGTGAGCAGTGAGCCTTCGTTCGTTATATATTCATCTTTTACCCCTGCCAGCGTGGGTGCCACATTCTCAACGGTTACCTCCAGGTTGCCGGTGACCAGACCCAGGTCCTGATAGCGGAAACTTACCTTGATCTGGTACTGGCTGTTATCGAGGTATTTATGTTCCAGGTTAAAAGAACCGTCCGCTTTTAGCTGCAGGGGCTTTTCTCCAGAGCCGTCGCCATAATCCGCCATCCCTGTCCAGCTTAGATTGGTCAGGTTATCAAGCCTACCGGTCGATTTATAGGTGTCGCCTTCATTAAAATGTGCTCCGCTATCCGGCAGAGTAAGTACCGGAAGATTGTCCAGATTGGCCCGGTTTACAGTCAGCGTATAGCGCATGGTTTCGGGTTCGATAAACCACTCTGCGCCCTTGCGCGGGGCGACTTCAACTGTAAAAACATTCTTTCCCGGGTCAAGAACCAGGGGGCCAAGGCTTCCATCGTCTCTGACGGGGTTTCCATTAACCGTAACCCTGGCCAGGGAGTCCATTTTCACCGCTTTAAGGTTTATAGTTTTGACTGCATTTTCTACATCTAGATTGTATTCCGTTTGATAATAGGCAAAAACCGGTTCAGGTGTCAGGCTCTGGCTGCCATTGGTTATCATAAGATCGGTCAAGGGAGATTTTTCAGTTCCAATACATACCGTGTTTGTACTTTTATTGTCGTTGGCATCTTTGGCCACCACAACATAGGTATAGGTCGCGCCAAATTCAAGCCCGCTGTCGATAAAAGAAGTGTCTTTTGTACTACCCAACAGGAAATTTTGTTTTCCCCAATAGGTATTATTAGAGGGATCTTTGCCGGTTACTGAGCGGTAGATGTCATAGTCAACCAGTTCCACATTGTCAGTTGAAGGCTGCCAGCGCAGGGCAACCTCCTTCTGAGGCCCTAGCAGAACATTTCTAATGCCAGGTTCTGGCGGATAAGCATATTGAACACTGTTCCCCTGCCGCAAAACATCACCGGCTTGTAAATCACCTGGCGCAGTGGGCGGTGTTGTATCAATAATAGTTAGTTCCAGGGGGCGGCTGAGATAAGAAGGTATGCCGTTGTTGTCTACAGCCTGAACATAATACTCGCACTTGTCTCCAAACTGAAGGTTCCTGTCTATAAAATCGGTTGAAGAACTCCTCCCGATTTCCCGGGGTGCAGTTTCGCTGACCCCGCCAATGATTATTACCCCGCCGTTTGACTCCTGTTTGGGCGGCGGTGCCGCGGTCACTTTGCGGTACAATACATATTCCTTAATTCCGGATGCTGCCAGAGATTTATCCCAGTACAGCTTCAGATCACTGGTAGCGGCGGTTTGATTTTCAAAATCCGCCTTTAGATTGTTCGGTATGTAGGGCAGTCCCGGAATGGGCAGCGAATCAGTCCTGACCGTATTGGATGCGGGTGATGAACCTCCTGAAGAGTACCGGGTTTTGACGAAGTATTCATAGATGTTGATGCACGTCAGGTTTTGATCGGTGTAAGCCAGTTCGTTTGTGGAGCCTACACACTGGACCTGGGTCTCGGCGCTACTCATGGTAAGAATGCTGGGATTAAAAGCAGCATTTTTACCAGCTACCCGTCGATATATATCGTAACCCGCAACGGTAAGATTATTATCGCTGGGCGGAGCGGCCCACGCTAAAGTTGCTGTGGTGGGTGTAAGTGAAGTTATCAGTAATTGGCCAGGAGCAAGTCCCGCTACAGTGCCCAGAGTTATGTACCAGTTGGAATATAAACTTCCAAAAGTCGGATCATTGATCAGCTTATAACGCACGATAACGTCACCGCTGTCCGGATCAAGATAATTGGTCCCAAAGCCCAATGTTTTAAAAGTGGTCCCGCCGGCATAGCCATATTCGTAATCTTCAACCGGAAAAGCGCTGTATTTTGGATCAAGGTATATGGTGTATTTTTTAGCATCCAACTGGAAATAAGGCTGCATGTCCTTTAACGATAAGGTTCCATAAAGGTTTTCCACCGGTATATCCCCTAAATCGGTTTCTACATAAGCGTACTGACTTAGCGTCCGTTTCCAACGTTCATGTAATACGGTGGTAAACTTGCTATTCAATTGACTTTGATCAGGTATATTACAGCTGATACGCAAGCGGAAAGGCACAAACATATCTTTGCTGGGGAGCGTTCCATTGCTATCAATTACCAGGTCATATTTGACATCGCTACGTTGTAAAGGGACGATACTTATGCCAATATAATCTCCATAGCCATAAAGGGATGGTATTGTAGACAGTTTAATATAACCCTCCACTTCACACCAATTCCAATTGTATAGCGATTTAAACATAGTGTCATAAGGTAAAGTATTACCTTCTTTCATGAGATCTTGCCAGGTTATCCAATATTGAGGATCGGGCTGCCAATTTTTCATATCGAAAGTCAAATCAGACATGTGCCCTTGCCCCGTGCAGTTGGAAGTATCCCAACTTTGTAAGGCGGCATCCGATTTATCTTTGTCAACCGCAGGCCAAACCAAATTATTAAAGATTTCCCCGGCGTGGGGAGTGCCGGGCTCCTGGCCGGGAAAGTATTTTTTGCAGGAATACCAGGTTACTTTAAAATTACCGGGTGAGCTATCGGGAAGCTTATTTATGCTATTTGTGAAAACATTAGCCTGGGCCGTCTCAAACAGGAGTGTTATGGGTAAAAAAACAGATACAATAAACAATGTAATCAATAATGTGGTTTTATAAAGCCTGTTCATTGGGACGCGCCTCCGTTTTAAAAGGGATATTGTGCCGTTCAATATATTATTGTCATACATATAATGAGACTGTTTTCAAAAACGAACACAAAGTATATTAAAAGACAACTATATAAAGTATCGCGTAATTGCATTGCTGTGAATATCAGACAATAGTACCATTTGTATTAAATATATTAAATTTATATTATAAAAGGCATTATCCCTTATATTGGGATGGAAAAAGCCATCCTTACCGGCGCAGTAATGCTTCCACTCTGGTTACCTATAGTATTTTCATCTACCACCTTGGTTCAATACGGAGGGACGCCCCCCTCCAAAGCCTGCAATGAGGAAAGCACCTAAGGAATATTTATTTCATCATATCTTTCAGAGGATGGGCATAATGCCTGGCACCATGTAAAATACGGTATACAACAACTTTGTCGCTTATAAACCGATAAAAGGCCATATAAGGTTCAACGATGCCCATTCTAAAGCCGTATATTTTAAGAGAACGATCGAATAGTGGAGCACCAGAATGCAAGATAACTCTCGCCTTGATTTTAACATTGCCAGAATATTGAATATATGAATTTTATCAAACGAAATTATTCAGAACGATAGTTGGCAGGTATGAGCTGGCTTTTTTCATAAATTCGATATCATTGCCCAAAAGCAGGTCGCATTTATTGTGCAGGGCCGTAGCGAGGATGAATGCATCAGGTAGTCGCAAACCAGATTCTGCCCATATTTTCGCAGCCACCTGGCTGATTTCCCTATCAACATTGATTATGTTCAGGTTGGGGAACTCCTGAAAGAAAAACTTTACAGCATCAAGAGCTGCAGAATTATTATATTTATACGGTTTAACCAGCACTTCCGCTTCAGTTATTACGGATAGAGATGCCCTGGAAGCGCCCTGTTCAACAAGCTCAAAAAAGGGCGACACCAATTCGGAAAGGTTGGGGGTTCCGTCAAGAAAATAGATTACCGCATTGGTATCCAGCATTATGTTGTGGTATTCAGAAATTTGTTTTACTAATTGTTCTACTTGGGCCATGAATTACGTTCCTCGTTAACATATTCATCAACCTCAGCGGCATTACTGCCATATAAACCTTTTGTAATCCCGCCCAGTGCTTTGGTTAAGTTAACCGGTCGAGCAGTTAATATGATACGGTCCCCTTCAACCTCTACCAATAACTTTTGGCCTTCTTTAAGGTCCAATAAACGGAATATATCAGCGGGTATAGTTATTTGCCGCTTACTGGATATGGTTACGCTTGGCACTATAACACCAACCTTACTCAAAATATTTTACAAGGAAAGAATAACAATGCTAAGCATTTTAGTCAACATATTTTGACCTTCAGGTACGCTAAAGGCGGTAGTCGGATGGTCAGCAATAGTTATGGTGCGCGGAAGATTTCTTCAAGCGCAAGCTTGGCAGATAGACCGAAAGAGCTATGATGAGCTGGCCAACGAATTACAGCAAATGGATATTGGTATTAAGGAAGCCGCCAGCATCTTAGCAAGAAAATAAATTACCGCATTGGTATCCAGCATTATTATATTCAGAAATTTGCTTTACAAATTGTTCTACTTGGCCATGAATTACGTTTCTCGTTAACATATTCATCAACCTCAGCGGTATTACTGCTAAATAATAATCTAGTCATCTTCGATGTAGGACACAAGACGATTAGTTTCATCTATCCTTTTGCTCTAACACCCTTGAGTACTATATTTCAACCGATGTATAATCCCCTCCCCTTCCGTCCGTTTTTATGACTTGATAGAATAATCATAGCCCCAATGGCTGCTAGCGCAATCATTGATCATGAGCTGGATTTTGAAAGCTTTTAAGGCAAGGTAATAAAAACATGAGAGATATGTATTGCCTTTAGTTTTAATTAATGTATAATTGTTACCATATATTGGAACATGGAGGAGGCGTAACATGATTTCCTTTGAAGAATTCAACAGTTTAACTGCAGAAGAACAGAAAAGCATGCTGCAAAGTCTTAAGAGCGAAGTAAGTATTAAAGAGATTATCGAGGCATGGGGTATTTCAAGATCGAAGCTCTATAATATGCAAAACAAATTAGGTATTGCTAACGAACCAAGAAAGTCCCGAAAACCGAAAGATAAGAAGACGAAGGCTGCAAGAAGTCCCCGAAAACCACGTTCGGAAACAAATCCTTCTGCAAATACCAACTTCGAGTTTACTTCAACAGATTCTAATGAAGAATTGGATTCAAATAAAAACACGCCCAGATTTTCGCTGCAATTGGAGACGACTGGGCCGGCTCCTTTACTTGTTGATACAATACAAATGATCTTATTGTCAGAGCGCGTGGCTCATCTAAATCTTAAAATAAACATTCAGATAGAACAGGTATGAACGAGGAGGGTGTTTGCAGGATTCTTCATCGTCCAGGCAGAACGACATTATTTCTCTTTACAAAACTAATCTGCAAGCGATACCATAATATACCATAATTATAAAGGAGTAACTCCTGTATGGATATTACTTACCGCAGCGCCCAAAACAACGACTGTCCAATTCTTGCTGAATACATTTATTTTGCCGCTGAAGGTGTACTTGATTATTTGTTTAAAGATACTATTCCTGGTATTACGGTAACGCAACTATTAACTTTTGGCCTGGAGGATGAGCAAAGGTACAACTCTTATAAAGGAATTGTTGTGGCCGAGTATAGCCGGCAAATAATAGGGATGATACAGGCTTACTCTAATATACATCACCGAATCAAAGAGTTTTATGATTCCAGAATTGATAACAGCCTCCTGATCAATGCAATATATGTTGATGAAAAATTCCGGCGCCAGGGTATTGCCAACCAGCTTATTTCAATGGTCAGGGAGGAAGCAAGATCTTTGGGTTTCGATAAACTCAGCCTGTTTGTTTTTGCAGATAATATTCCTGCTCAAAAATTATATTATTCCAATGGCTTCAAAACTTTAAAAGAAATAGCATTTAATGATTCAGCCAAAATTGATCATGAAGGCAACATTCATGTAATGGCTTGTGACATCTAAATAGCATTCTCTTCATAATAGGAAAAAGCCCGGAGAATCCGGGCCTTTTCTTATTCAACGTCCTATTGTGGTGTAGTATAAGTACATTTATTAGTTGATGAAATCTTCCAGGTAGGATCAGTAGTCCATACTCCTTTGCTTATTTCATCCAACATGGCTTCGTTATCATCCATCCATGCCACTGTAACCCGATAGGTCTTATTGGCGTCCAAATTTAATTTCACACTGGAACCTGTCAGTCTGGCGGTTTTGGTCTTACTTCCGTCGGTCGGTTTGGCTGTAATATTCAGCCTGGTATAATCCTTTACGGTTTTATATTTAATGGCCCAGGGTGGACCGGTAGGCACCTTTCTTGCTCCCTTGGTCTGCTCGAAGGAAATACTCTCGCTGCCCATTTTACTCCAGTCAGCCTTGGTTGTAACATTGAATGTCCAGGTGTTGTAGGTGCCCGGTTTGTCTACCGAATAAGCTCTTGATGCTCCGGTTGCCGCCATTGCCGTACTCGCTAAACCAAGCACCATTATCAATGCCAACAGCAACCCTACGATGCTTTTTGTTTTATTAATAAACATGTTTTATACTCTCCTTTCGTACTACACTCAAGTTAGTGGTTGCTATTTAAAAGTCATCCCCTTTCTAAATTGTTGATTCATCAAGCTAACGGGTTTGCTCCGTCACTGTTAATTGCTCTACAAAAAGGATATGACATAAATCCGCAGGGAAACATGATGGCGCACTGACATATAGATGACAAGACTATGATAAATGATTTAAAAAGCCCCCCGGATGGTTCCGGGGGGTGAGCTGGTTGATAAAAATGTTATGTTAAAAAGCCGCTAAACCAGGTGCAGTTTGACTTCTGGCAACCAGGTATGTTATGGATGGATATAGTAAAGAAATAACTGTAGAGGAGTTGATACGAGTGAATAAATGGTTTCTTATCGTAGTTCTACTTCTTGCAGGTGTTTACGCCCTGGCGTTAAACAGCGCCCCCAACCGGTTGGACGACCCGCAAGTGCGCAGCCGCGCCGATTCCATTGCTGAAAATATGCTTTTAGCCATAAATCAAGACGACTATGCTTCTTTTATTGCGGACTTGGATCAATCTTTAAAAACCGGTCTAACTGAAAGTGAGTTTCATAATTACAGCGCCTACATCAAGACCAACTATGGCACTTATGCCTCAAAGGTATTTGTAAACGCAATCAAGAGCCAGGACTCGGTAATTGTTTTATACGGTCTAAAATTCCTCCCGGGAAAAGCCGGCTATCTGGAATTATACTTTGGCCAAAGTGACGGTTTGGGACCGGTAATCAGTTATGAAATACGTCCTCCGATTTATCGTTAATTTAACCGTCTCAAGATACTGACCGATGCAATTTAGGCGATTTCCGCAATGTTGCCTAAGAGCAAATGACAGCGTTTCAGACTATCTAATTTTCGTAGAGTTTACCATCCGAACATTATGTAAACCAAAGCACTAATTCTCTCCTTCGGCTCACGTGTGAAAAACATGTTGGGCGAACTTATCCGCCATTGGGAAATAATAAAAGTTCATTTTTCGCATTACCCTCTATTTATGGGCTTGCTTTGTTTGAAGGGTAAACTGAAAAACCTGCATCTTCGGCAAAATACCGGCAGATTGAGGAACGGTCCACTACTTCCAGCTTGTCTGTAAGGCTTCTTTCTATAAGTAATGGATTTTCTGAGGAAAATCTTTCCGGTTCACATTTATTATGATGTATGAACAGAGACGTAATCCGGTTTCCGCCAGCCATAAGCCAGAGAGGAATGTCGTCCGGACCTCCACCGGCAGCGATGCGAATATCAGGTGTACGCAGGACTAAACGAGCCACCGCGCATAAGCGAGCTGCCTCCCACGGGGATGCGCGACGGCGGGATGCCATTGGTGTGCCCTTAAATGGATTGAACCTGGATATCGGTAAATGGGTCAGGTTTTTCAGCTGCTTGAGAAAAAAGAGGTGTTCAATATAGTCTTCGTCTGAACTGCCCAGTCCCACCATGATAATACTCTGCAGCTTCAGCCCGGTGCGGTTTATCGCCTGTGCGGTTTCTATGCGAGATGCCAGGCTATCTCCCGGCTTGACCTGCTTGAAAACCGAGGGGTTGATTGTTTCCAGGGAGCTGCCTACTTCAATTACCCCCAGACTCTTGAGAGTTTCAAGGTTATGTTGTGAATATACCGGGCCTATGTTTACGTGTACTCTAAGCCTGGTATTTGCCGTTGCCATGCGCACCAGTTCGATTACTTCATCACCTTCGCTGGCAAGATCCGATCCCCCGCTCAGGCGTATATCTTCCATACCCGCTTTTTCAGCCAGGTTAAGCCCCGCCAGGACTTCTTCACCAGTCAAAGTCTCCTGAGAAAAAGTACAGTATCTGCACATGGGTTTGATCTGGCATGAAGTTACCGGTGCAATTTCTCCGTCTAACTTAAATACCCGGCCCAATTCCCGATCGCGAATTTCTGCAGCAGTCATAAAGATTTTACTGGCTTCATTAACATCCCTGCTTTTTCGAAAAAGGAAGAGGGCTTCTTCCGGAGTTGGTGGAATTTCCGATGATTTATCCAAGATATAATTAAGATTCACGGCCTGGCCGCCTTTCAAGAGAGTTCAGGATAGTGATTCAAAAATGTTATCTTTAGTCCTCGAAATTGTTTATCCATTCCAGAGGATAGCGCAACTCAACATCTACGATTTCTCCTGCAGTATATCCTTGACTTGCTCGGGGAATATGAAGCACGGCATTTGACATCATCTGGCTGGCCAGGGAGGCGTTGCGTGAACCGGTTGGCCTGGCGACATAGGTTTTATTAACTCGTTTAACCACCAGCCTGGCATAAAAATCAAAAGGCGTCGGGGCCGGAAGCTCATCGAGCAATTTCACCTGCAGATGCCGGGGAGCAACTGTAGGTAAAGAAAGATACTGGTTGATAAGTGGCAGCACATACCATTCTACTGCATATTCAGCGCCAATTGTCGGCCCCACCGTACCTATAATCGGTTTGGTTCCAACCATGGTCACGGTTGTATGCTTGCCTGGCCCGTAGTCCACCTCGTAGACCAGTATCTCACCGATGCTTGCCAATACTTCCATGGCCCTATCGTCCGTACCCTTGGAAGAACCGCCATTCAAGATCACAATGTCGGCCCAGTCCAGGGCGTCATTCAATACACTGCGTATATCCTCCGGCTCGTCATAGGTAATTGGATACAGTCGAGCTTGGGCCCCCATGGTTTTTACCTGGGCTTCGATCATAGTCCCGTTGAATTCTACATTCATCCCGCGCGGCGGTTTACACCCGGCCGGTACCAGTTCATTCCCGGTGGGGATGATAGCGACTCTTGGTTTTTCCAGGACGGCTACCTCAAGAATGCCGCCTGCCGTCAAAAGAGCCAGTTGTTCCGGTCCAAGCTGGAAATGGGCTGGTACCAAAACTTCCCCGGTCTGCATCATACTCCCCTCTGGCCTGACATTTTGCCCCGGATGGGGTTTGCTCATTATTCTCAATCTACCGCCCTCATCAATTTCGACTTCTTCAATCCGAACAACGGTATCAAAATCATCTGGTATTCCCACCCCGGTATTGCAAAAAACATAATCTTTTCCCTCTTGCCAGCTGTCAGTACCAGGAATTCCGTCATTCAAGCTGGCTATTTTGACAGCTGTTCCGTTGTTCAAATTAGCTGATTTTATAGCAATTCCGTCCAACATGCTGGCGGGGCTGTTGGGCAGCGTGTTCAGGGCGATTGCTTCACTGGCGGAGGTTCTTCCCAGTGAATCTCGTACAGGTATTATTTCTACGCGAGGCTGGAACTGGGAGCGTTCAAGTAAAAGCCTCAGTGTATCTTCGCGGGATGTCCAGGGATGATTAAAATCTTTCATGATATAGATCCCTTCCATTCATTTATGTACAAAAACCAACTCGTTTCGGGGATATAGCCCAAACGGTTTTACCGTCTTAGCGTGGTCTTATTACCGTTCGGTCTGCGAATTTGCCGAAGTAGTGATACCCTGAGCCGGCTTCTGCCAATAAATCTAATAATTCATCCGGGTGGGTCACAGATATCCCACCGATGATATCAACTCCCCGCTTAAAAAAGGCATCTGGCATTAGACTGGCGGTCGGGCCAACGACGACAATCTGCGCTTCCGGTTTCGCCAAACGCAGTAATTCATCCAAAGTATCATTGATTAAAGTTGTGCCGGTTATGACTAAAACATCAGCGTTCGGTATGACTTGGGCTGCCTGGCTGCCGTGAACATAAAAGGGCATTTCATCATATTTTAAGGTGGAGGGATCCATTTCCAGAATAGTGAAAGGCTTCCCCCTCAGTTTCAACTTCTTTAAAAATGGCACCAGAGCGCCGACCACTACGACATATGCTTCTTCAGGAATTTCTACAGCATCTAGAGCATCGACGTTTCTCTCAACTTCATAGTCCCGCGAGTCAGACTTTTGCCAGCAGGTTTCGGAAAGGGCATTTAAAACGGCGATACCGATTGCTTTGCGCAGAGGATTCCCCTTGTACATCGCCTCAAGCAGTTTTAATACAGGTGTTCCTTTGATTTTCCCGGAATTGGGCATGGCTTTAGCGGAACTTGGGCAGCAAACGGCTTCGGGGATCGTTTTTATGGGTGTAAAGCAGATGCCCCCTACTCCATTACTAAGCTTAACTCCCGTAAAAAAAAGGCCGATGACTATTCGCTCCAAAGTCAGGGTATTTATTTCATCACCTAATTCCGATTGGATATGTTCCTGGGTCTCCGACAGGATTGAGCCCTGGCTACAATCTATTGATTTCATAGCACCTTACCTTTCTGGCCTAAAATAAAGTTCCAATAGTGGATTAAAGATGAATTAGTCAAGTTACTATGGTAGTCAGCAAGGGTTGCCGAAGCTAATATGTAATATTAGAGGAACCAATGGTGATTCCCAGTTCTTGATGACGCATTTTCACAGGCTCCATAGTATTGCGATATTCCACATTACCCCGGTAAAAACATCCATCTGTCAAAGTACCCTTTTTCCAGTCAGGGGTACGATTTATATGTATGGCCGATGCTTTGTTGCCACTGCCTGCCATCAAGGGGGTGGGATAATCATCGGCAGTCCAGCCTGCAGCCGAACCAATATCAATATTGGGCATCACCAGACGCATGACGGCAATTACCCGCGCGGCTTCCTGAGTTGAACAGGCCGGATGATCTTCCAGGGCAATCCCTTTAAAAGGAGTAAATTTTGTAACATAAGCAAATTGAAGATGTTCATATTGCTTGATGTGAAACATAAAATCCACATAGTCCTGATATTTGGTTTCCTGAGGACTAAGACCCGCCATCACACCCGTGCCCAATTGCAGTCCGGCCTCCCCGATTCTCTGGGCAAACTGCATTTTGGCTTCCAGGTCATCACCCGGTTTCGTTCTTTTGAACACTTCGGGGTTGATGGTCTCAAAAACTGAACTCACCCGGTAAACCCCCAGGCTCTTTAACTTCTTGAGAGTGTCCAGAGACATGGCTGCTCCGCAGTTTACTGCAATTGCCATGTCAGTATAACCGGCATCCCTTATAGCCTGTACCATCTCCAGGACATCGTATCCTTCACTCCCCAGCGTCGTCCCGCCGCTAAGATGGAAATTTTTAATCCCTTGCTGGCGGATGTATGCCACACCCTCTATGATCTCCTCAATGCTAAGCGGTATTTGGCCTTTTTCGCGCCAATATGGACAATATTTGCATAAAGGTTTGAGCTTGCATTTAAGAACTCTGGCAATGCCGGCGCTCCATTCAAAAGAGTTTCCTTTTACTTTTTCACGAACTCGCCGGGCGGTTCGAAACAATTGTTCTGCTTTATTTTCGTCTTCGGTTTCCTGAAAGAGAAAGAGGGCTTCATCGCGTTCAATAGCTCTGTTCAGGCTGTTTCCCAGGATCTCCTCAAATTGTATCTGCACTATTTAACCTCCGTGTTCTGTCCAGGTTGCGCTATGTATTTATTTGCACGAAGGGGTGCCCTGCACCCCTTCTTTAAGCGAAATTCTCGAATCAATGTTAACCAATGATTTCTTTGAGTTGATCATCAGTGAGGTTAATTTTAAAGAAATGACTGTAAAAATAGGAAATATCCTGCTTTAAGGCGTCCGTTGTCTCGAGTTGCGGGTACAGCTTATTGATGGTCCACAAAATGGTCAGAGGCTGCTCGGGAGTACGATTGCCCCAAACATGTGCTACACATGGAACGACAAAGATCTGCTGATTCTTGACTGCAGAAATACTGGCTAAACGGGCATCGGCTATGACATCCTTGGTGATTGCTTTGTCAGATAGGATCATAACATCAGGATTCCATTTCAGCAGATCCTCCAGGGTATACGTCAACGACGCGGTGGTCCTTCCGTTATCGGTAACACTTATACCACCAGCCGCGGGAATCCACCACTCGCCAATGAGATGGGGTTGGGTAAACGTACTTACGCTGCCATAGACAACTTTTTTCTTGTCTTCCTGCTTAAGGCTTTTCGTAAGTTCCTGGGCCCTGGCAACTGATTTGTCAAACCAGGCAAGATAGTCTGCAGCAACGTCTTTTTTATTGAGCGCTTCGCCGAGCAGTGTAATACAAATCTTAACGTCTTCTGGTTTATCCCAGGAAATGTACAGGACATTCAGGCCCTGTGCTGCCAGTTGATCAACGATTACTTTATCCATAGCCAGGCAAAGATCGGGTTTCGCCTGCAAAACTTTTTCCATTTGAAGCTCACGGTTGGCATTCTCAAATACGGGGCAGTTCTTTATCTGAGGGGCAAACACGTACTGGTATTTCCAGGTGTCTTTTTTGGTGAACGAAGGCGACATCTCATTACATATTTTACTGCCTTCGCCCATCGTCTCCACAAATGCGTTAAGTACGCCAATTGAACCAAAAGTCGCAATGGTTTTGATCTCCGCAGGGAGTTTTACCGTCCTTCCTGCCATGTCCACTACGGTACGTTCGCCTGCTGTCTGGGTTGCGGTTGGGGTGCTTTTTTGGCATCCCATTAAGCAGGTCATGACCAGGGCGGCCATTATGAGCAGCGCAACAATTCTTTTGCTTGTTTTCATAATACATTACTCCTTTTTCGATAAAATCCATCAATTCATTATCGGAATACTTACCTTGGTTTCCCCCTCCCATGGATGCAGTGCTGCTTTTGTCACGCAAACGGGCGCGGCATAAAGCCTGGACAGGTTTTCAGTAGTTAAGACTTCATCGGGCAATCCCTGCGCGATAAATAGACCATCACGCATGAGCGCCACCTTGTTGCCGGCCAGAAAGGCGTGATCTGGTAGATGAGTGGTCATCAAGATGGAATAGTCCTGGTCGGCCAGTGATTTGATCACCTGAAGCATTTTTACCTGATTACTGTAATCAAGGTTAGCGGTTGGTTCGTCCATTATCATAATTCTGGCCTGTTGAGCCAGAGCTCGGGCCACCAATACCATCTGCTTTTCGCCGCCGCTCATTTCGTTGAACAAAGACCTGCTAAGATGCAGGATTCCCAGGACTTTCATGGCCTCGTCAGCCAGCTCCCGGTCCTTGTTGGTAGGGCGGCCTCCGGTTGGCAGGTGAGCTACGCGCCCCATAAGTACAACCTCTCTTGCTTCAAAGGGAAAAGCCAAATTGGTAGCCTGTGGAACATAGGCCATCATTCTGGCCCTGTGTTTGGCTGATATTTTTGTTAAATCACATCCGTCAATCTTAATGCTTCCGCTCTTTATTTTATTAAGCGCCAGAAGGCAGCGGAGCAGTGTTGTCTTGCCAGTTCCATTCGGGCCCAGCAGGCATAAAATATCATGGTTGGCAAGCTCAAGAGAAATATCCTTTAAAATCGTTTTGTCCGGGTGATAATAAAATTTCAGTCCTTGAACAGTTAACACTACGACCACCCCTTTTTAACCCTTGACAGCAACAAAACAAATACCGGAGTCCCAACCAGAGCGGTCAGCACGCCCAGCGGAAGCTCTACTCCTTCGATCCCACGGATAATGTTATCGATAGTCAGTAAAAAGGCTCCGCCGATAAAAAAGGAAGTAACGGCGAGTTTCGAGAAGCTCGCACCGGTTAGCATTCGGGCGATATGGGGCACAACCATGCCAACCCAGCCGATAATTCCGCAGATGCTGACTGCCGAAACCGTCATTAATGTTGAACTGGCAATGACCACCAGCTTGACCAGGGTGACGTTTACCCCCATGGTGCGCGCCTCGTCTTCTCCTGCCGCCAAAACGTTGATCTGGCTGCGGAAAATGAAAATAATCAACAGGGAAAAAGCCAGGGCCGGCAGCATGATTAAAACATCCTCGTTCTTGGCCTTGCCCAAACTTCCCATCAGCCAATAGGTAATGGTTGGCAGTGCATTATTCGTATCGGCCAGTGTTTTGACGATGGTTAGAAACGACTGAAACAGGCTTGAAACGACGATTCCGGCCAATATGAGTACGGTAACCGTATTGTTGCTGAATACATAGGCAATGGTATAGGCAGCTGCTACCGCAACAATTCCGAAAACAAAAGCCGAGCCCTGAATCTGCCACCAGGAAGCATTGTTGATCATAGCCAGGGCTGCACCAAACGCAGCACCTGCTGAAACCCCCAAAATATCAGGCGATGCCATCGGATTTTTAAAAAGTGTCTGATAAGACGCCCCGGCAACCGATAGAGCTCCCCCTACTATAATTCCCAGCACAATTCTAGGAAAACGCACCTGCAAAACGACTGTATTCAGGGTAGTATCCCAAGTTTGGGGTATGGCAAAGAATTTCGCCAATATGATATTCAAAACAGTTGCAGGAGATATTGCTAACCTTCCAACTAAAAACGATGCAAAAAACAAAGCTATCGTCAAGCAAACCAGGCCAATTATTTTTGCCTTATAATGATCATTTCTGTTAATTCTCAATTCCCGGGTCTCCTTCAATATTATCTAGGAATCCCGTATATTTACCGATTATGTGGAACCCTAAATAATATTAAGTGCAAGCTAAAAATAATCTCGAGTATTAAGTTTTTTCCAGCAACTTCTCAGTGAATTGTTCGCACCTCCCTTAAGCTAATAAACAGCTCCCCCCAAAAAAACGGAGCCTTCTTGCATCTTGCCACCACTAAACAAAACGTTGCAAAAGAGCAAACAATAATAACCATAATATAACAAAACGCAACCAAAACAAACATAAGTAAACATAAATTTAAGATATAATGTTAACTGGTTTTTGGCAAGGGGAAAATAACAAATGATAAAAGTCCCCAGGACCATATTGGTGATAAAGACCTATATAACCCACAGACAATTTATTGTTGCCGTTTAAATTAAACTATTTGCTGCGTTGCCTTGTAAGCATCAGGATAACAGAGAATCTTAACAAATTAGGAAGGCGAATGACAGAGGGGGCTATCAATATTTTCTATATTCGTGGTTAATGCCAAAATTGAGGCATTAAATATGAAAAGAATACAACATTTTTATCGAATCTTAACGGTGAAAAGTGATAATATGGTTTACACAAGATTTTCTAGAGGTGGACTGCAGCGTGCGACGACTTAAAATCCTCTTATTTCTAATCGTGTTTGCGTTTGTGCTTTACGCAGGCGAAGTAAGCGAAATTCCCTTCAAGGGCTTGATCAGATCCAGTTTTGCCTCTTTATCCGAATCAACGCCGCGAACCGGGATTGAATCAGGTGCTGCCTTTGGTGCCGTAAATTCAAAGATCAGGCCGGAAGCGCTTTCACGGTATCCTTCCGAGGCCCCGGCTCCTGATATTGTGCTTTTGCAATGGACACGCATACCCGGAAGCGTCTTTTATGAAATTGAACTTTTAACCAGGGAGCCTGAAAACCCTAACGGCATATCACCTTCTGTTTTCCGGTATTATTCTACCCGAAATGTATTCAACAATGGTTTCAGTATAGATTTGTCTTCCTACACGGGCGACCATTTATTCTGGAGAGTAAGGGCGCTTAATTGGGATGCAAAGCCTATAGGAGTCTTTTCCGATGCGGCCCCTCTATATATTGATCACAATTTAACCCAAATACTTAAACCAGTTTCCAATACTGGCTATAGAGAGGCAAATGTGCCCATGCCTTTATACCCGGTGTATTCCTGGCTCCCGTTGTATGGAGCCACCCAATATGAAGTTGAATTGACCGACGCCCCCCCTGAAAATCCCAATGGAATCCTGCCATCCAATCATCAATTGAGGATGCGGACGGTTGAGGGTGCCTTTGACTGTTATGATCAAGAAGCTTTAATTGAACCCGGGGTTTATTACTGGCGGGTTAGAGGTCTTGACGAACGCGGTAATCCGGTCGGGGTATTTTCCGACGCGGAGGAATTTACCGTTTCCCTGGATGCCGGCAGCTATGCAGCCACTGTTGGGGACAGTATAACTCATGGTGGTGGTGGCATGTCCTACTCCCCGGCTGATTGTGAATACAGCTATCAAACCTATCTGACCTTTCCAACTATGAATTTGGGCTTTAGCGGTGATACATCGAAGACTATGCTGCAGCGCTTTGAGAGTGATGTTCTACCTTTTCAGCCCCGGTATCTGATCATTATGGACGGGACCAACAGTCTGCGGGCTGATGTGCCGGCGAGCGATGTTATCGATGACCTGGCTGTCATTCGCGATGAGTGTTTTGAAAACGATATACGGCCTATTTTCCTCACCCTGCCCCCCATCAATCCCCAGAACATTCAAAAAGCTTTCAACCAGGAAGCGGTTCCTGACTGGCGTGAGAAGTTTGCTGCGGTCAATGCCTTTATCCGTAAACAACCGTACTATATTGATGTTGAACCGTATTTTATAGGCCCTGAATACAAGCTGCCTTCTTACTGGGGTATTGACGGCATTCACCTGGACATTGACGGAAAGAAATTGATGGCACGGATTATCAATGACAATTGGTCTATAGTGACCGAATGAACCCCGGAAAAGCTTCCGTAGAGTATCTTAGGCCATATACTAAAAGCCGATCTAATCCTTATGGAAATTTATATGACCAATAAAAATTAAGGAGGAGCCGGATGGGGCTCCTCCTTAAAACTTTAGTGCGTTTAAGCTTACTTCTTCAAAGTGACTTTCACGCTGGCATTGCTCATCTGGTAGGAAATATCAGCCTCGGCGTATACTTTATCCTTATAAGTTACCCTGGCGTAGCAGTGTTCGACACCGATTACATCCCCCCAGTGCTCCTGGACCGATTCGTTAATATAGGCTTTTTGCCACTTTTCGGACAGGGCCAGGAACTTGTTTAGATCCGTTTCGCTGGCAAGTTGAAGGTACATAATGGCCTCCATAGCACTGAGGCCTGATGCCGGTTCCAGGGCTCCATCCACAATCTTACGCGTTGTGGCCTGTTTCAGTTGGCTGATTATCCCCGTTTCATCTTTCTGATAGCTAATGCTTACCGTTCGGGTTCCTTCATTCCAGGATACCTGGGCGCCAAAGGCGGTGCTTATGAAGGCAGCCGGAACCAGGGTTCGGCCGTCCTTTATCATAGCCGGCACATCGATTGCCATCATGATGCCATTTTTATAGGCGTTGCCGTTTATCACCAGATTAAGGGTGATGTCACCGTCGGTGGCGGTAACGGTTTGGGTTGCGCTGTTGAAATTCACGGCAAGCCCCAGATTGGAAGCAATGATGGCAATAGGAACCATGGTCCTTCCGTTTATTATCTGAGGAGGAACATCCGGGTGAAGGGTGACACCGTTAAAGGACAGGGTTACCGGATTGACTGCGGGCTGCTCTTCCAATAATGGAGGTCCCTCTTCTTCGGGCTCGTAGGCATCTTCTCCGTTTCTTATATAGGTGATTTCGCCTGAATCAGCAACAAAGGTTCCGTTTTCGATTTGAATGCTCATTTGACCCGTTTCGATCAAAGCCACGACTTCTGCGCCGGCTTTCAGAACACCCTGCGCCATTCCTTTGACAGCCGGGAGATCCCCTGTGGTATGCCCGTTCTCAATGGATACCAGAGTCCCACCTTTGATAGAAACCGATGTTTTGGCTACGGCATCGCCGGGGATAAAAAGAATTAGGGTAAAAAGAGAAAACACGAGCAAATAAGCCAGAGTACTATACCTTTTCAATCGATTCACCTCTCCTTAACATTTTAAACAGCATGAAGCCGCTTAAATCTCTCCTCAAGCTCCTGCCATGAATGGACGTTACAACTCAATAATTAAAATATTCCAAATGCAAAACAAAATACCTCTGGTACATAAAGGAAATAATGGGACGGAATATGTGCTATTCTTTGAGACCGAGGGGATATCCCTTCCCGTACCAGCGTCATGAGGGGCAAAATGGCAAATGTGAGCATACCCGCTAAGTTTTTATGAATGCAACGCCGGGAGCCTTTGGTGCGGCACATTCTTTCGATTGCAGGACTTGGTGAAAATCATCGAAATATATAATATATAAATACATAACTGTGATATCATACAAGCGCCAGCTCACCCGTCAAGGAGGTACATTGTTTGATTAATGCACATAATAATGAACCACCCAGGCCGTCGTTCGAGTTTTACTTCGGAATACTCATGTCCAGCCCCCACCCCTTATCGATCTGCAACAAAGAAAGAATATTTATAGATGTAAATGACGCCTGGTTGCAGACAACCGGTTACCAGCGCGATGAAGTGCTGGGCAGGCATATGGATGAAATAAACATTGGGGACCGGATGGTAATAAATAAACAAGACCCGCAAAAGGCCCAACTGTATATGCATTCCTATATAAAACCGTCATTAAATTTTGAAGTGTGGATTGCGGTTATTAATTCCCGGGTTATCCAATGGGTCAGTTTTATTCAGAAGGATGGAGCCACAGAGTATATCGTCAGTAGAGGTGTTGACATTACCAGGCAGCTGGAAATGGAAAACAGCCTGCAGGAAAAGAATGCAGAATTGAGCAGTATTTTTGCCTACGCCAACAGCCTGATTTTTACCGCCGATGCCCGGGGCACTATTCATTTCGTATCCCCCGGCTGCCAGAAAATGCTGGGTTATGACGCATCAGAAATCGAAGGAAAAAACCTGAAGCCTTTTTTGCATCCCGATGACGTCATCTCCTGCGAGGCTGTTTTTAAAGGAATGATTAAGGATGAGGAACCGATAAATATTGAATACCGGATACGGCATCGGGACGGGTCCTGGCGGTGGCACCTGTGCAGTGGAGGAGTGGCCAAAAACCCGGCCGGCAAAGTGCTCTTTTATATCGGCATAGCTACCGATGTTACCGAGAAGAAGCAGGTGGAACAGGCTCTATTAAAGTCGGAGGATAAATTCTCCAAGGCATTCCATTCCAGCCCCACTCCGCTGAGTATCTCGACCCTTGAGGAGGGCCGTTTTATTGATGTCAACGAGACGTTCTGCCAGGTGGTGGGTTATGAACGGCAGGAGATTCTGGGGCGCACCTCTTGCGACCTGCAGATATGGACGGAGCCGGGGAAACGTTCCGAGGTTAAGGAAAAACTGCTGCGGGGCAAATCGGTCGGTAATTTTGAGGTGTGTTTCCGGATGAAATCGGGGGAAAAGCGGCTTGGATTATATGCTGCCGAGAGCATCAATATTGACAGCCAGATGTGTATGCTCAGCATCCTGAAAGATATCACTGATCAAAGGCTGGCCGAAGAGGAAGTACGGTATTTAAGTTTTCACGACCGGCTTACCGGGTTGTACAACCGGGCTTATTTTGAAGAGGAATTAACACGTCTGGATACAGCCCGGCAGCTGCCTTTGAGCATAATCATGGGTGATGTAAACGGATTGAAGCTTATAAACGATGCCCTGGGACACCAGGAAGGCGATAAGCTTCTGGTCATGGTTGCCGTTGCCTTGAAGGAAGCCTGCCGGTCTGAAGACATAGTGGCCCGCTGGGGCGGAGACGAATTTATTATCCTTTTACCGGGCTGCCCGCATAAAGTTGCGGCCGGCATAGTGGAGCGCATCAAAGGGGCTGAAACAATATTTCATACCCTGCCCATCCAGACCAGCATATCGTTGGGAACGGCTACTAAAACCCTTTCTAATGAAAATATTAGAAGCATAATCAAAGAAGCCGAAGACAAGATGTATCGCAATAAATTACTGGAAAACAAAAGCACCCGGAGCTATTTTTTGAGCTCCCTGGAAAGGACCCTGTGGTCAAGGAGCCATGAAACCAAAGACCATTGTGAAAGGATAAAAAAAATGGCCATGCTGATTGGTGAGCATATCCACCTCCCGGCCGGTGAGATGGACAGCTTGAGGCTGCTGGCCGCCCTGCATGATATAGGTAAAATCGCCATATCCAACAGCATCCTTGAAAAGCCCGGCAAGCTGACCGCCGAAGAGTGGGAGACCATAAAGAAGCACCCCGAGGTAGGATACAGGATTGCCTTGAGTTCTCCGGAAATGGCCCCCATTGCCGAGGCCATTCTCCACCATCATGAACGCTGGGACGGAGCTGGTTATCCCCTGGGTTTGATGGGCAAGGACATCCCCTTTTTATCGCGCATTATATCCATAGTTGACACATATGATGTGATGACTCACGGCAGGCCCTACCAGGCAGCGGTAAGTTCAGAAGATGCCTGGAGTGAAATAATCCGGATGGCTGGGAGCCAGTTTGATCCCGACCTGGTAAATATAATAAGCAATTTGAATTTTAAAAGCGATTGGAAATAAGCACTACCAGATCATGTTCCGCTCGGCTTCGCTTTTCAAGAAATCCCTGAAATTGGGGTGGGCAATATTGATCAACTGCTTTACCCTTTCCCTTATGGAACGTCCCCGCAGGTGGGCCACCCCGTATTCGGTTATAACATAATCCACATCCACCCGGGAGGTAGTGACGACGGTTCCGGGTTGAAAAAACGGTGCTATGCGGGAAACAGTATCGTTTTTGGCTGTAGAATAAAGCGCCAGGATAGATTTGCCCCCGGGAGAACGCTGCGCGCCGGCCACAAATTCTTTGTGTCCCCCCGTGCCGCTAAACAGGCGGGGACCGACTGATTCTGCACAGCATTGCCCGGTTAAATCCATTTCCACCGCGGAATTTATCGATACCATTTTATAATTGCGGGCGATTATCGAAGGATTATTTACAACGCTGCCGCGGTGGAATTCAACCGCTATGTTTTCATCCAAGAAATCATAGAGCCGCCTGCTTCCCATAGCAACATCGGCGACAAACTTGTCCTTGAACAGGGTCTTCTTGCGGTTGCTGATGGCTCCCGCTTCATACAGCTTCAATATGCAGTCCGTAAACATTTCCGAATGCACACCCAGATCCTTTTTGCTGCTGAGGCTCTGCCCCACCGCTCCGGGGATGTTGCCGGTTCCGATCTGTACGGTTGAACCGTCTTCAACCAGCTCGGCCGCATATGATCCGATTATGAGATCCTTCTCGATAAGTACCGGGGGGGGCACCTCGGGAAGCTCCCGGTTGGTTTCAACTATGTAATCAATCTGGGATATATGTACATTGGTATCTCCAAAGGTTCGCGGCAAGCGCGGCGTAACTTCCATGATCACCAGATCGGCTTCTTCCAAAAAATCTTTCTCCATAACCGTAGACAAAGAGAGAGACAGGTAGCCGTGTTTGTCCATTGGAGAAGCGCAGCCGAAAAACACGTTGGGGGCGCGATAACCAATGCGTTTCGAACTGAAATCCTGCAATTGCATGGGAATATAGGATACGTTCCCGATGGGATGAGCATTGCGGGGGGCATCGGTATAGAACCAGCTGTTTAAAAAGAAATGTCCGGCCATGTCGGGGTTGGTAAAAAATTCATAGCTCCCCAGCATCATGGCGTTGACAACTGAAACATCTTCTACCCTATCTTTGATGGTGTGCAGTTGGCTGAGCAGGGTCATGGGTTCACAGGAGGCCAGGCTGCAGACGATCTCATCATGGCTCTTGATATGCTTCAAGGCTTCTTCCACTGACACAACTTTACGGCGATATTCTTCAACGAAATTCATCCATTCACCCCAAAATAAATGTTATTTCATTATTTTCGACACAAAACAATTCTACACAAGAGCATACTTTTTCGCAATAAACAAAGCAATGGTGATGTTTCAAGCAGCCGGGACGATGTTGCCTTGAACCGCGAAATAGCAGAGATTAAGGCTTTTTTATGCGGAAGGAATTTCATTTAAGTATGTAAAACTAAGTTATAGCGGCAATAAATAGCATAAAAATTATTTGTTTCTAAATATTTGTCTGGGGAACGATAATGAACATTTATGATAATCCAGATGAGCAAAAGTTGCAGATGATAAGGCAGATCATGGACACATCTTTGCAGCCATTGTTGGCCGTTAATTCTGACGGCTCTATAATTGCCTGCAATGATGCCCTTTGTGGTCTGCTGGGGATGTCCCGGCGGGAATTCGAAAATTTACCGGAAGCTGCTCCCGGTTTCTACCAATGTCTGAAAAAGGTTATTAATGACATGAGTATCCAGGAATACTGCTACCGTTATGAAAAGCATTGTGAACTCAACACTGGGCGAAAGCTGTATCTGGACATATCGCTCTTCAAGGTCGCCGATCCCAACGGTCAGGTTAAGCGTTATTATATGTCCCTGCTTGATATAACTCCTCAAAAAATACTTGAAAGAGACTATCGACTGATCGCTGAAAACGCCTATGATCTGATTACCATTATCGATCCTGAGACCTTGCGTTATAAATATGTGAGTCCTTCTCACAAACGGGTGGTGGGTTTTACCGCTGAAGAATTGATGGGAAATCACTGCTTTGACCATATACATCCGGACGACAGGAAAATGATCCGGGAGAAATTATTGGAGGATATTAAAAAAGGCAGCGGCATAGCCCATTACCGAACCATAAGAAAGGACTTAACTTCCGTCTGGCTGGAGGCCATAGGCAAGATGATAAACCGGGATGATGGCCCAGGCGATATTTTACTGGTAACCCGCGATATTAATGAAAAAAAACTGGCTGAGATTGCCTTGAAGGCTTCCGAGGAGAAATATCGCTTAATCGTCGATCACGCCTATGACGGTATTTCTATTATTGACGCCAATACCTTTACAACGCAGTACATAAACCCGTCCCTGCTAAACATGCTCGGCTATTCCCGGGAGGAACGACTGGGTAAAAGCACTTATGATGTCATTCATAAAGAAGAACGCGAAGCGGTGCAGAACGCTGTCGCAGCAGGTCTAATAAAATACGCGGGCAGCCTTCAGTGCCGGCTCAAGAGGAAAGACGGAACTTACCTGTGGGTGGAGATAAATGGTCGGCTTATAAATCCGGAGAGTGACTGCCCTCAATTCCTTTTTATAAACCGGGACATAAGCGAGCGTAAGCGGACGGAAGCCCTGCTGAAGGAATCGGAAGAAAAATACCGTTTGATTGTGGACAATGCCTATGACGGCATTTCTATAGTTGACCCGGCATCCCTAGTGACGACTTTTATGAATCCTTCGTTGGAGAAAATGCTGGGCTATTCCCGCCAGGAAAGCAACAACATTCAGCTTTTTGACACGGTATATGAAGAAGATCTGGCCATGGTGGAAGACGCTGTGTTTAAAGGGATACAGGAGGGCGAAGGCAGCATTGAGTGCCGGCTGAAAAGAAAAGATGGAAGCCATCTCTGGACTGAAATTACCGGCAAAGTTATGAATCATGGCACGCCCCAGGCCCAGCTTTTGTTCATCAATCGGGATATTAATGAACGCAAAAATAACGAGGAGATGCTGCGCCGGTCGGAGGAAAAATACCGTTTAATAGCCGATCATACCATGGACATCATATCGTTAATAGAACCGGCCCGGCTGCGGTTTACGTATCTCTCCCCTTCGGTCACCCGGGTGATGGGCTATTCAGAAGATGAGTTGCTCGGAATGGAGATCTTTCCCCTGGTTCACCCTGAGGATCTTGCTCAAGCCAGTCAAACTTTATTAGATGGTTTGGTAATTGGTTTTGCCCAGGGTCAATACCGGGCGCGGAAAAAAGACGGGACCTATGTATGGTTGGAGTCTATTGGGAAGTTTATCAATGATGTAGATGGATCGCCGGTAATCCTATTGACCTCTCGGGACATCGACCAGCGCAAACACAGTGAGGAAGCCCTTGTGGCCAGCGAAGAACGGCTGCTGCGCAGTGAAGCGGAACTCAAACAACAGTTGGATTACGTGAATTACCTCATCGACAACATGAATGAAATTTTTGTTCTTTACGACAACGACCAGCACATAACCTTTGTAAATAGCAGCAACCCTGACCCAATGGGGTATTGCCAGCACGAACTTATCGGCCAGCCGCTTTTGAAATTTGTTGTTAAAGAACACCAGCAATATATCATTCGGCAGATAGATGATTGCATCAAGCAAAGCCGGCAGGCTGCTTTTGAAACGGTATTGATTAGGAAGGATGGCAGTGAAACCCTGGTACGCATCAAAAGTTCACCGATTATCGATGGCGGAGTCATACAGGGTGGAATGCTGCTTATTGAAGACATATCTGAGCACCGCAAACTGGAAAGGCAGATGGCCCGCCTGGATCAATTAAATACAGTTGGAGAAATGGCCGCCGGAATCGGTCACGAAATTAGAAACCCCATGACTGCGGTCAAGGGATTTTTGCAGATGTTAAGCCAGTACGAAGAGTATGCCCACCATCAGCACTATTTCCAGGTGATGCTGGAGGAATTGGAACGGGCCAATTCCATTATCAGTGAATTTTTGTCCCTGGCTAAAAATAAACTGGTGGACCGGCAGCCCCGCAACCTGAACGCGATCATACGCACTCTCTTTCCCCTGCTCCAGGTCGATGCCTTGTTGACCGAGAAGGCACTGGTATTGCAGTTAAGCGATGTTCCTGAACTGCTGCTGGATGAAAAAGAGATTCGTCAGTTGATCGTGAACCTGGTGCGCAACGGTATGGAAGCAATGGAAGCGGGAGGTACGGTTGCCATTGTGACCGGCCTGGATGGAGACGATGTGATTTTGGAAGTTCAGGATGAAGGAAAAGGAATAGCTCCGGATATGCTGGAGCGCCTGGGCACCCCTTTTTTCACCACCAAGGATAACGGCACCGGTCTGGGCCTGGCAATATGCTACAGCATTGTGGCCCGGCATGGAGGGGCCATAGAACCGATCGTCCGAAACAACGGAACCACTATCCAGGTGCGCTTTAAGGT
>JBDKUE010000123.1:0-4942 GCA_039679855.1 Syntrophomonas sp. | reverse complement strand
CACTGCTTGCGGGACAACTCCGACCAGCCCAGTTTATCTATCAGGCTGATAATTCCGGTGTGCAATACGTCAACCCCTTTACGCGCGGCGGCATGGGCTGCACCGGATTTTTCCAGGGATTCACGGGCGTTAAAATCGTTGAAAACGTCTTGCATGGCGCGTCTTACCTGCTCGGAAAGCAATTTGGTCTGCGTGTCGAATTCTCCGTGAAGCCGGTTGTCCTTCAGCACTGATGCCTTCCCCCCCATTTTTTTCTTCTATTAACCATTTCCGACTGGATTCTTGGTGGCTGCTTCTGCTCCTATAAACAACAAGGCGATTATAGCCAGGGGTATTGATAGGAATAAAAAGGAGTATATATTGGTGTAGGTTTTAAAGAACACAGTAAAAGCAACACTAACAATCATAAACGCGATCCCGCTGGAGAAAGTATTGCGCCAATACACCAGCAAAACCAGAAGCACTGCCAGGGCAGGCAGAAGTTGGATGGCCAGGCCGGGCATTTTCTTGGATAAAGGCTCGGCCCCGCTTAATGAACTCAGGGACACAACCACCAGCAGTACTATAAATAAGAAGGCCATCAGGCGTGCAGCCCAGAGAATACGATTTCCCATATCTTGCTTTGACATTTTCTTCATCCTTAATCCATGTATGTAATAATTCTAACATGTTCCGCAATTGTTCCCAACATTTTGCTGCGGATTATGGCAGCTGATTCTAAACATTTGCACTGCTTCGCGGCTTATGGTATTGTCTCAATGGAGGAAGTACCGATAAATTTCTTAAAAGTACTTCTCGTACAATAATTGACTTAGGGGGAATTCCTTGTGTGGGGCAACATTGTCGGCGTTTCTTTAATACTATTATTACTATCCTTAGTCGTGTCACTGGCAAAGTTGCTCAGCGGTAAACCGGTTGGATTCTGGGGCAAACTAGTGAGAGTATCGGTTATCGTTTTTACCATAGCTTTTATCGTATGGGGAGCCTGGGAAGTACCCAACAACGAAAGGCAGCAGGCCCGGATAAACTACGAATTGGGCAGGCAGTATAGAAATGCCGGGGATTATGAGAATGCTCTGGTGGCCTTCAGCCTGGTCAGCTCACTGGAAACCGAAACCCATCGCCTGGCCCAAATCCAGATATACGAAGTACAGATGATTCAAGCCGAGACCTGGTTAAATCAGGCCAAAGATCTCTATAATGCCAAGGACTATTCTCAGGCCCTGATGGCACTCAAACAAAGCCTGAGCTACATAGAACTTGAAGAAGCCAAGAACCTGCTGCCGCAATACGAGGCAGCCGCCCGATAATTCATTAACATTTATTAAGGTCTTTGATAGAACCTGCGAATAACGAACGCAGGTTCTATTTATCAAACAGTATCTTTACTGAGGCCAGGAGCAGCATCAGGGCGAACCCCTTTTTTAAGACGATGGCCGGAACGTTGTGGGCCAACTTGGCGCCAAAAAAGGCTCCTATAAAGAGTAGTACGCAGATGACAACCGCCGCTTTTACATCGACATGACCGGATTTATAGTATTGGAAAAAGGCCAGCAGTCCAACCGGCGGCAGCAGAATGGCTAACGAGGTGCCTTGCGCCGTTAGCTGGTTGAAACCGGCGATGTAGATCAAGGCGGGAATAACCACAATTCCTCCGGCCACACCGAAAAAACCGCTTAACAGTCCGGCGGTTATTCCTATCAAAGCATATGTTATTATATCGTTCATAGATCCGCTCCTTTTGTTAAAAACCTTGGTTCCTCTATTTGGGGCAAATTTAACTGTGCATCCTAAACGGTTAAAATACGAAAAAAATGCGCATAAGCATATTAATTCCTGGAAATGGACGAAAAATTCATACTGAAGCAAAGATATCGATAAATTCCGTCTTTTATACTTATTGCCGGATATTGTTTTTTTCAATCCGGGTATATTAAACTAAACTCTAGATATATAATAGCCTGCAAGTGAAATTTTTTCCTTTTTTCTTCGTTTATTATATATATACCATTTTATTAAATTCAATGCCGCGAGGGGGAGCTTATGGAAAGATTGTACAGCACCATTGCCGTTACTATTGGAGTACTGGTTGTTCTGGGGCTGGTCGGGTCCCTTATCAAGATCAACACTGACATGCCGCCGACCGCCACCGTATACGTCGATGACCAGACCAAGATATACTATGCCCCGCCCTACATACTGGGTAAAAAGTACCCCAGCAGCCTCGACGTCAGCCGGCTGCACGGCATAACTGCCGCCCAGGCCAAAGAAGCCAATTATAAGGCTGACAAGACCTGTGATGACATGAACTACTTCGTTGAACGCACTACCCTATCACAGACTATTCAACTCAAACTGGGGCTGATTGAAGCCAAACCGAGCCGCTGGAATGCGGACGGCTCCTGGAACTGGTAGCGAAACCGATTCTGAAATGAAGGCCTTGCCTCCTACGTGGCCTGTTCTAAAGCGAATTACTTCTTAATATATAGGTTCTACAGCTAACCCATACATTAAAGGCTCCTCTGCAAAAGAAGGGGCCTTGTTTATTATTCGGTTAAATGCTTCATGATTTAAAAGTGGATGGTTTCCGTATTTAATAGACAGCCAATTTTTATGGAGTAAACTTAACTACCACTGCAGAAAAAACAAAAAACCCGCCGTATCTACGGCGAGTCATCTCTTTCAAGTGGTGCCCGAGACCGGGGTCGAACCGGTACGATGTTGCCATCGCGGGATTTTAAGTCCCGTGCGTCTGCCTATTCCGCCACCCGGGCAAAATTATGGAGGGCGGAACCGGACTCGAACCGGTGAATGGCGGTTTTGCAGACCGCAGCGTTAGCCACTTCGCCATCCGCCCCCAATTTAACCTACCTCATTGCTTACGTGCATTTGTAATTATATCAGACATCAACGCCGCTATGCAATACTCTTTAGGAGCGATAATAAAGGCGTTACTTGAAGGTAACGCCTCTTTTAATTCATGGAGCGGAAGACGAGATTCGAACTCGCGACCCTCGCCTTGGCAAGGCGATGCTCTACCACTGAGCCACTTCCGCTTAAATGGTGCCTCGGGGCGGAGTCGAACCACCGACACGCGGATTTTCAGTCCGCTGCTCTACCAGCTGAGCTACCGAGGCGCAAAGGTCCCTGCCCATTCGAGCAGGCACCTGATAAATCTTATATGGCGAAGCCGAAGGGATTTGAACCCTCGATCTCCGGCGTGACAGGCCGGCATGTTAACCGCTACACCACGGCTCCGCAACGAATCTAATTATAGCATCACCCTTTTTATTCGTCAACTCTACTTAATACAATTTTTTCGGCAGTTTCGTGTCCTTTGGGCCCGGTTTAAAACCAGCGTCTCCTACGCAAAATATCCATTGTTAAACTGCCCCTGTCTCGCTCTTGGCTTCCCTTCTGCAACAGGTCGTCTATCTTCAAGCAGCCGAACATAAAACGAATGCAAACAACACCGTATTAAGCTAATCCGTTATAGTCCCCTTATAAACGGAGAATACTAAATAAAAAAGGAGGTGCAATGCATGCCTATTAATAAACGCCGGGAAAGCCCTGCTGAAGCGGCGGCCAAGGGTAAATTCGGCAAGAGCTACGCCAATGAACTCTTTGCCCAGGTCAATGACCTGTTCTACGAATTCGGCTTAATCGGCCGGCCCAAGCCCAAAGACGACAGCCGCCAGGATAAATAAAAACCTGGAAGCCCGGGAAACGACCCGGACTTTTTTTATTCCTGGCGCGAGGCATAGCGGGCCGCACCGAGTCCCGCCACCTGCCCTTCACCAACGGATTTGGCCACTTGATAGGGCGCTCCGGTGCAGTCTCCTGCAGCAAAAACTCCAGGTATATTAGTCTCCTGCTGCCGGTTGACCTTGATATGCTTGTCTTCAACCACAAGCCCCGGGATCAGACGATCCGGTGCGGTCTCACCACCCAGGACGAAAAGGCCGTCAATATTGTAAACAGTGCCGTCCTTAACCTTCAAACCTTCTACAAAATCCTTCCCGATGATTTCAGCCGGGCGTTCGTTTATTATCTGAATCCGTTCATCATTTAGCCTACTTCCCTTGTACAGGGGCAGATAATAAACCTTGTTGCAGATCTCAGCCATAAACCTGGCTTCGGCCTCAGCTTCATCGCTGTGCCCGATAAGCAGCACGTCCTTGCCCCTATAAAGAGGGCCGTCGCAGGTGGCGCAGTAGCCCAGTCCCTTGCCCAGCATTTCTTCTTCTCTGGGGAGGGTGGGTTTATAGGGTATGCCGGTGGCTATTATGATGCTCCTGGCCTGCAATACTTCTTCTCCTAAGAGAACAGTAAACCCACCCGCTTCCTCCATGATTCCACTGGCCTTTATTGTGGTTCGCTCTATTTCCATAATCTCGAAATGGTCCATAAATCGCTCCAGCAGTTCCCCACCGGACAATCCGGGCAGTCCCAGGTAATTTTCGATCTTCTGAGCCTTATGCAGCGGGGGGCTGCAAAGGTCGGCTCCGATTACGATCACCCTTTTGTTGCGCACCCTGGCGTTTATGGCTGCCGATAGACCGGCCGGTCCGCATCCCAGTACTGCCACATCGTAATTATCGTATTTCACTTTATACACCCTTCCTTTTCATATCATCAAATTATATTAAAATCCGGACAAGGAGTCGAAACATTATTCAAAGCTGGTCTATTACTAATAGTATTCGCATGATCGGCCTTTCAACTTTCATATTTCTTAAAAAGGACATACTAATCGCATGAGAGGTGATCAAAATAAATAAATACGCCACATGTACCCTACCCTATACCAGGTATTTTTTTGAGCAGGATGCGCTTAAATTTCCCCTGGGTAAGTATATTTATCAAACCTTCAAGGATAGAGGCCTTAAAGCCGCTTTTTTGCAATCACACAACCGGGTGACCGGTATACCCGGCAAAACAC
>JBDKUE010000195.1:0-3256 GCA_039679855.1 Syntrophomonas sp. | reverse complement strand
AAATCCTTGATTTTATCCGCATTCTCGGCTGATTCAGCAGCCAGGTTGCGGATATCACTGGCCACTACGGAAAACCCGCGGCCATGCTCTCCGGCGGTAGCCGCTTCGATAAACCCGTTGACGGCCAGCATATTGGTCTGAACGGAAACCACTTCGATGGTGCCCACAATCTTGTCTATATTCATAATCTGGTCCTGCAGGGATTCTACCGCAGAGTTTATGGAACTATAATGTTCCAGCCGGTTCTTAGTACCCATCCACACTTCTTTAGCCTGATTTCGCACATTATCCAGCAGCTGTTCAACTTCTATAAAAATTTGGGCAGATTCACCGACCAGCGTGCCAAGTTCATTCCGCTGTTCATCCGCTTGCTGGATCATGGCAATGATCTTATTGGCTTCATCGGCGGCCGTACTGATCCCTTCTCTCATCTGGACCAGTACGCTGGCTATTTCGGCAGCCGATGAACTCATTTGTTCAATATTGGCTGACAGTTCTTCAGCGGTGGCGGCTACTTCTTCAGCCGATTTATCAATGTTAGTCGATACTTTCAATTCCTCGGCCATTTCCGTGAGTTCCTGGGTGGCAATATTAATTTCCTGCAGGCCCTTGCTCTGATCGGCTACGGCCTTGGCTGATTCCTGGGTTCCGCCTGTCATTTGGGAGGCCACCGAAGCAATTGTTTCACTTCCGACCAGTATCTCTTCCGATTTGTTCTCCAGTGATCCGACCTTATCCATTCCTTCAGTCAATACCTGTAGGTAGCGCTCAAATTTTTGGCCGATTTCATTGAACTGCCCGGTAAGCTGTACCGTGGTTGCTTCCCATCCTTGAAAATCTGCCACCACTCCATTGATGTCTTTGACAAACTCCTCAATCCGGTTACGGATTTCATCCACAACGCCTCGTATATCCCGGGCCGATTTTTCGGATATTTCCGCCAGATTGCGAACTTCATCGGCTACCACGGCAAAGCCCCGCCCGTGCTCCCCGGCCCGGGCTGCTTCGATGGCGGCGTTTAATGCCAGCAGGTTGGTTTGGTCGGCAATCATAACCACTGCTTGCACGATGTCACCGATCTGCCGGGACTGAGCTTCCAGCTCGCCGATACGCTGTCCGGAATGGGTATTCTTGGCTGCTGATTCTTTTAATTGTTGAAGCGTATCTTCCATAGATTTGATAGAATCCTTTAAAGCATTAGCCCCCAGTACACAATCATCATAAAGGGAACGATAGCCCTTGTTTAAGTTCAGCGCCGTTTGGTTGACTCTACGGGCACCAGTCTGTATCCCGTCTGCCTGCATCTTCATCTGCTCACCGCTCACGGCTAGAGCATCCATTGATTTAGAGAATTCCTGGGTGGCATGATTGGACTCTTCAATCCCGACCAGCAACTGTTCTGATGCTGATGCTATCCTTTCGGCCATGGCTTGTTGCTTGGCCAGAGTTCTTGCTCGAACTTTTTCCTGAGCCATCTTTTTAGCCAGGTCTCTTTTTAAAAGAATTTCATCATTAGCTTCTTTAGCAATAAGTCCCGTCGTATTTTTAGAAAGACTGGCTGGCTGCTGTAATTTTTTTGCCACAAATAAACCCCTTTCATATTTCCGGCTTTATTTTTAGCCTTGCTTTAGATGCCTCAACCCAACCCAATGTATGCTGCCATGGCATGCGCTAAAAAGAGCCTTGAAATCAAAGCTCTTTTTAGCTGCTAAATTAAGGTAAATCTTATATTTTATTGGATCTTACCCATATGTGCATTTTATCGGCTTCCTTGATAAGGCCATCGCGCAGATCGGGATGAGCAATGTTGATCAAGGCCTCAGCTCTTTCCCAGGTGCTCTTGGCCTTAAGCATGGCTATGCCATATTCGGTGATGACATAAAAATTCATGCTTCTGGGAACCGTAACTGTCGCTCCGGGTGTAAGGATAGGTTTGATGCGTGATTGAAGATTGCCTTCCTTGTCTTCGAAAGTAGAAGTGAGGCAGATAAGGCCCTTCCCTCCTTTGGACTTATATGAGCCGTAAATAAAATCAAGTTGTCCGCCGGTTCCGGAAATATGCCTTACCCCCGATGACTCCGAAGCGACCTGACCATAGAGGTCCACTTCGATGGCATTGTTAATGCCAAGCACATTGTCATTTTGGCAAATTATATCGGGGTCGTTGCTGTAATCAACCGGACAACTGGCCAGGATGGGATTATTATCCATAAAATCATAGAGTTTCTTGGTTCCCATGGCAAAGGTATAAACCATTTTGCCTTTATCTAATTGTTTGCGTAGACCGGTAATTCGCCCTGCTTCATACATATCAACAAATGAATCCACCAGCATTTCGGTATGAACGCCCAGGTCTTTTAAATCTGATTGGGCAATCATGGCGCCTACCATATTGGGCATCGCGCCGATCCCCAGCTGCAGGCAGGCTCCGTCTTCAATTTGCTCCATTACCAGTTCCGCAATTTTTTTGTCGGTATCGGATACGGGCAGTTCAGGTAGTTGGATCAATGGTTTATTATCGCCCTCAACAAAATAGTCAATTTCGGAGACGTGCAAGGTCTCCCGAGAACCTCCCAGACACCTGGGCACCGCTTCATTCACTTCGGCGATTACTATTTTGGCCGCATCGCAGAAAGCATGAGTAATAGAATTGGATGTCCCGATGTTTACATAACCGTGTTTATCGGGAGGAGTAACTTTAATCATAGCCACATCTACGGGTACGTAGCCTCGATCATAAAAGCTGGGACCTTCATGATAGGTAAGCGAAATATAGTTGCAGAGATTCTTGTCATGCAGTTTCCGGCTGGCGCCGCTAAAGTGCCAGTCATTATAAACAAAATGCTTTCTTTCCGGGTCGCTTAAAACAGTCTGCGCTGGAAATGGGCAGCATACAGTTCTTATAATTACGCCTTCCAATTCGTCTTTTCTTTTGGCTAAAGCAGCATCCAGAATGTGAGAATTCATCATAAATTCCCCGTAGTGAACTAGATCTCCTGATTTTACCACTTTTACCGCTTCATCCGCGCCAACCCGTTTGCGATTAAATTCCTCCATAAAGGTGCTCGTTGAATAAGCCATGTATTATCCCCCTTATTCAATACGTTGCTTGCATAGTTTTGCTCCGGATTTTAATGTCCTAAAATACCAGTTACCGTAAGACAAATAAAATGTTAAACCACCCCCTTGGTTAGCAGAATTAAACACAGGTAAATTGGAGGGTGTATAGGTGCTAATCTGTGCAATGCAATAAACA
>JBDKUE010000094.1:0-5788 GCA_039679855.1 Syntrophomonas sp. | reverse complement strand
AACCTTGCTGTTGTAAATGGGATCCGGTAATACGTCGCGTTTGGGGACGGGTCCTTTCCTAGGCATGCCCTTCCTCCCTCCTATTTCTTCTTGGGTCGCTTGGAACCGTATTTGGATCTTCCCTGGTTGCGGTTCTGAACACCAGCCGCGTCCAGAGCACCCCTGATAATATGATATCTAACACCTGGCAGGTCTTTTACCCTGCCACCCCTTATCAACACCACCGAGTGTTCCTGGAGATTATGGCCAATGCCAGGAATATAGGCGGTCACCTCAATGCCGTTGCTGAGCCTGACTCTGGCAATTTTGCGCAAGGCTGAGTTGGGCTTTTTCGGTGTGGTCGTATAAACGCGAGTACAGACCCCTCTTTTTTGGGGGCAGCTCTTCAGGGCGGGTGCCGTAGATTTCTTTTCTACTTTTTCCCTACCTTTTCTAACCAACTGGTTTATGGTCGGCACACTTGCACCTCCTTCCCCGATTAATCAAATAATATGGCAACGGCTGCGGAACCGACTTCAATTCCGCAGGCGTGGCCCAGGGCTTTCATGCTATCTACCATAACAACTTGAACCCCACAGTGGTGGCAAAGCTGTTCAATGGGCTGTATGATGTGCGGTTCAGCATCACTGGCCAGGAAGACTTTTTTCACCAGGCCCTTGTTTAATGCTTTTTTAACCTGTTTGGTGCCTATGAGCTTCGGACTATCCTTAATCTCGGTTAGAGGCACGCTGCTGACCTCCTCCCGGTAAACCGAAACATGCCAGCCTCTAGCAAGTTTACCGCGCACTTATAAAGTTTAGCACTTGGTGAACACCCAGTCAAATTCTTTATTATTTATCGAATTCGAGGGTTAGCCTTCATGGTCATCAAAGGTTTCTTCAGCTCCGGCTTCAATGTAAGTAGTCCGGTTGTATAAGGTATATCCGGTACCAGCGGGGATGAGCTTGCCTATGATGACATTCTCTTTCAAACCAATCAGGTTGTCGACCTTGCCTTTTATAGCCGCTTCAGTCAGAACCTTCGTGGTTTCCTGGAAAGAAGCCGCGGAAAGGAAGGAATCGGTATTTAAGGAGGCCTTGGTTATACCCAGCAGCATAGGTGAACATACAGCGGGCAGACCTCCGTTTTCTATTACATATAGATTTTCTTCTTCGAAAACCGCGATGTCTACAAAGGCACCAGGCAGCATAGAGGTGTTGCCCGGGTCCTCGATTTTAACTTTTTTCAACATCTGGCGAATCATGATCTCTATGTGCTTGTCGCTTATATCAACACCCTGAGAACGATACACCTTCTGCACTTCCTGCAGCAGGTATTTCTGCACATCCTGTACACCTTTAGTCTTCAATATGTCATGGGGATTCAATGGCCCTTCGGTTAAAGCGTCTCCTATTTCCACATCATCGCCCTCATAAACCTTCAAGCGGGAGCCGTAATGAACCGGGTAAGCGGCAACGACTTCGTTGTTTTCGTCCAGTATTTCAACTTCCCGGCGGCCCTTGTTTTCGCCAAATTTCACCCGTCCGTAAACTTCGGTCAACAGGGCCTGGCCTTTGGGCTTTCTAACCTCAAACAACTCTTCAACACGGGGCAGACCCCTGGTGATGTCATCACCGGCCACGCCGCCGGTATGGAAGGTGCGCATGGTCAGCTGGGTGCCCGGCTCGCCGATGGATTGGGCAGCCAGTATGCCAACCGCTTCGCCTATTTCAACATTAAAGCCGGTAGCCAGGTTGCGGCCGTAGCATTTTTTGCATACCCCGTGGCGGGTTTTGCAGGTTAAAACAGAGCGGATTTTTACTCTTTGAATGCCTGCACGTTCAATAGCGTACCCGGCATCGTCGTCGATCATCTGGTTTTCCTCTGCCAGGACTTCACCGGTCTCAGGATGAACAATGGTGTCAACCGCCACCCGGCCAATAATACGCTGGTGCAGGGGCTCAATCAACTGCGATCCTTCCATGATCTTATCCACCCAGATGCCTTCGGTTGACTCACAATCATCTTCCAGGACAATGACATCATGGGACACATCCACCAGGCGCCGAGTCAAATAACCGGAGTCAGCGGTGCGCAGGGCGGTATCAGCCAGACCCTTGCGGGCGCCGTGAGTGGATATGAAATATTCCAAAACAGTTAGACCTTCCCGGAAATTGGCCTTGATGGGCAGGTCCATAATCTTTCCTGAAGGGTCGGCCATCAAGCCGCGCATACCGGCCAACTGGCGTATCTGCTGGAAATTACCGCGGGCGCCGGAGATAGCCATCATATAGACCGGATTGTCTTCCGGCAAAGCCTCTTTCAAGGCTTCAGTAACATCATCGGTAGCCTGGTTCCAGACATCAACAACCTGGGCGTGCCTCTCCTGCTCGGTGATAAGTCCCACCAGGAAATCGTCTTCGATGGATTCCACAACCTTGTCGGCCTCAGCCAAAATCAGCGTCTTGGCTTTAGGCGTCTCGAAGTCAGTTACTCCAACCGTAATGCCTGCCCGGGTGCCGTAGGTATAGCCCAGCCGTTTGATGCCATCCAGCATTTCTGCAGTTTTGGCGTTTCCTTCCAGGCGGTAGCAGTCATAAACAACATTGCCCAGTTTTTTCTTGTCTATCACTTCATTAAAGAAGCCCAGACTGTTGGGAATAGCTTCATTAAAGATAACTCTTCCAACAGAGGTTTCCACAATCTGCTCTTTGTAGGTTTGGGCCTCATGGCTGCGCAGCATTTCCAGGCCGGTCTTTTCTGGAATTCTCATTTTAACCCGTATCTTTTCATGTAGGGTTATGTTTTTGGTTGCATAGGCCATCTGAGCCTCTTCCGGATCCCGGTAGGCCTTGGGATGCTCGATATTCCAATCCTCTTTGCTCATATAGGTCAAATAATACAGACCGATAACCATATCCTGGGTCGGGGTTACCACTGGTTTTCCGTCTTTGGGGTTCAATATATTATTGCTGGCCAGCATTAGAATGCGGGCTTCCGTCTGCGCCTCGGCGGAAAGGGGTACGTGAACCGCCATCTGGTCCCCGTCGAAATCGGCGTTGTAAGCCGTACAAACCAGCGGATGGAGCTGCAGGGCCTTGCCCTCAACCAGCATCGGTTCAAAAGCCTGGATGCCAAGCCGATGCAGCGTCGGGGCGCGGTTTAAGAGCACCGGATGCTCTTTGATAACATCGTCCAGGATGTCCCAAACTTCTTCCCGTCCGCGTTCAACCATTTTTTTGGCGCTCTTTATATTTGAAGCTATTCCCCTGTCAACCAGCTTTTTCATTACAAATGGTTTAAACAGCTCCAAGGCCATTTCCTTGGGCAGCCCACACTGGTGCATTTTCAAGCTGGGGCCGACCACGATAACTGAACGACCGGAATAGTCAACACGTTTGCCCAACAGATTCTGGCGGAAGCGTCCCTGCTTGCCCTTTAACATATCAGAAAGAGATTTAAGGGGCCGGTTGCCCGGTCCGGTTACCGGACGTCCGCGGCGGCCGTTGTCTATAAGCGCGTCCACCGCTTCCTGCAGCATGCGCTTTTCATTGCGAACAATAATATCTGGAGCTCCAAGATCCAGGAGCCTCTTCAAACGGTTGTTGCGGTTTATTACCCTCCGGTATAAATCATTTAAATCAGAAGTGGCAAAACGCCCACCATCCAACTGGACCATGGGCCGCAGTTCAGGCGGAATAACCGGCAGGACATCCAGGATCATCCAGTCGGGACTGTTGTCGGACAGGCGGAAGGATTCAACCACTTCCAGTCGCTTAATAGAGCGGCCTTTTCTCTGGCCGGTGGTAGTGGCAATTTCCTCTTTCAGATCCTGGGACATTTTCTCCAGGTCAACTTCCTCTAAAAGCAGCTTGATGGCTTCAGCGCCTATGCCGGCTTTGAAGGCTTCGCCATAGCGCTCCCGGTTCTCCCGGTATTCACGCTCATTGAGCAGTTGCTTCTTTAAGAGAGGGGTGTCTCCAGGAGAAACGACTATATAATTAACAAAGTAGATTACCTTCTCCAGCACCTTGGGCGACATATCCAGAAGCAGGCCCATGCGGCTGGGAATACCCTTGAGATACCATATATGGCATACCGGAGCGGCCAGTTCTATATGACCCATGCGCTCGCGGCGTACCTTGGAGGTGGTGACTTCTACTCCACAGCGATCACAGACAATCCCGCGGTGGCGCACCCTTTTGTATTTGCCGCAATGGCATTCCCAATCTTTGACTGGTCCAAAGATCTTTTCACAGAACAAGCCCTCTTTTTCCGGGCGCAGGGTTCTGTAATTGATAGTCTCCGGTTTTTTAACCTCACCGCTGCTCCAGGATCGGATCTGCTCCGGAGAAGCCAATGATATTTTTATGCGGTCGAAATTGTTAACGTCTAACAACCCATTCTCTCCCTTCCAGATTTAGTCCTTAAAACGGCTCTGCAGGAAAGTTGTGGTATATCATTCTTTTTCAATCAACGAATCCTCAAATTCTTCGTCAAGGGGAGCCTCGTCAAGGGGAGCCTCATCAAAGTCTTCCAGTTCCATTTCATCGTCAACTTCCTCTTCGTCGACATCATCGGCCAGGGTATCGGGCCTGGCCAGGGTTGGTTCCGGAAGCTCAAGCCCCAGTTCCCGGGCCTTTTCCCGTTCATTGACTTCATAATCAACATCTTTGATCAGAATTTCATGATTCTCTTCGGAGAGAATCCGGACATCAAGAGCCAGACTCTGCAGCTCTTTTATAAGCACCTTGAATCCCTCAGGCACTCCGGGTTCCGGTATATTTTCCCCCTTTACAATGGATTCGTACGTTTTAAGACGCCCAACCACATCATCGGACTTAACGGTTAGAATCTCCTGCAAGGTATAGGATGCTCCATAGGCTTCCAGTGCCCATACTTCCATCTCGCCGAAGCGCTGTCCACCGAATTGGGCCTTGCCGCCCAGCGGCTGCTGAGTCACCAGGGAATACGGCCCAATCGAACGGGCGTGTATTTTGTCATCCACCAGATGGGCCAGTTTCAGCATGTAAACGTAACCCACGGTTACCGGATGGTCAAATTTCTCACCGCTTCTGCCATCGTAGAGCACCGCTTTGCCGCCTACCGGAAGGTTGGTTTCTTCCAACTTGGCAAAAATGTCATCTTCGGTGGCTCCATCAAAAACCGGAGTGGCAATGGTCAAGCCCATCGAGCGGGCCGCCCAGCCCAAATGGCACTCCAGTATCTGTCCTATGTTCATTCGGGAGGGAACACCCAGCGGATTTAATACGATCTGCACCGGCGTTCCATCCTCCAGGAAGGGCATATCTTCCTCGGGCAGAATGCGGGATATAACCCCCTTATTACCGTGGCGGCCGGCCATCTTATCCCCTTCTGAGATCTTTCTCTTCTGGGCGATGTAAACCCGGACCAGCTGGTTGACACCTGGAGGAAGTTCGTCGCCCTTTTCACGGGAAAAGCGCTTAACAGCAACTATCTTGCCGGCCTCGCCGTGGGGAACTCGCAGGGAGGAATCCCTTACTTCACGGGCTTTTTCACCAAATATGGCTCGCAAAAGCCTCTCTTCGGGAGTAAGCTCGGTCTCGCCCTTGGGAGTGACCTTGCCCACCAGTATATCGTCGGGACGGACATCGGCCCCCACCCGGATAACTCCCTGATCATCCAGGTTTTTGAGCATGTCTTCGGAGACATTGGGGATGTCCCTGGTTATCTCCTCAGGTCCCAGTTTGGTATCCCGGGCTTCACACTCGTATTCTTCTATATGAATGGAGGTAAACACATCCTCCTTGACCAGTCTTTCGGAAAT